>JAFSAH010000007.1 GCA_017441125.1 Clostridia bacterium | reverse complement strand
GTCGTTGGGATTTCGGAAAAAGACGTTGATGACATTTACACCATCAGAGTCCATATTGAAGGGCTTGCGGCGCGTTGGGCGGCGGAGCATATTTCAAAAGAGGACATAAAAAAGCTTAAGGACATTCTTGAGCTGCAAGAATTTTACGCTTCAAAGGGAGACTCCGACAGAGTAAAAAGTCTTGACTCCTCTTTCCATGAAGCCGTGTACAAAACAAGCGAAAGTAATCCCTTACGGCAGATCCTTTCACAGCTTCACAACTACATTCAGCGGTCAAGAGGAATTTCCATTGACTCTGAGGGTAGAGCCGTTACGGCAGTGGGCGAGCACCGCAAAATTTTTGAAGCCATAGAGGCGCACGACGGCGATCTTGCCGAAAAAGAGGCTCAAGCCCATATAATCAACGCAAAGCAAAGCTTCCTGCGAGTTAAGAATAAGAACTGAATACCATAACCCACAAAATCAGCCCCCAATCAAATGACAGGAGGCTGATTTTTTATTTATAAATACTAAATCTGATTGATCGGCAGGAATATCTCAAATATTGCGCCCGTTTGCTCGCCTTGCTTATTGCGGGCATGTATAACGCCGCCGTGTGAGGTAACGACAGCCTTTGCTATTGAAAGTCCGAGACCGTGTTTTCCCTTTTTGCCCTTATAGAAGCGGTCAAAAATATGAACCAGATCTTCTTCGTGGATTCCGGGACCGTCATCGGAAACCGTAAAGCAAACGCCCTTGGTTACGGGAATTACCTGAATGAAAACTTCGGATTTCGCGAATCTTAAGCAGTTTGAAAGAACGTTGGTGAGCGCTATGCAGAAATTATCCACGTCGCACCTTAAGTCAAGGATCGCAATATCGCCATTTACAATACTTATATTGCTTGCAACGGCTATTCCCTGCACTCGGTCAATGGCTTCGTCGATTATCTGAAGAGTTGACGCCTCTTCCAAAACCACAGCGTTTTTGGAGGTCTCCATTTTTGTCAGGTACATAATATCTTCAATTATTTTTTCAAGACGGGAGGTTTGGTCAAGAATTTCGGCGCAGACCTCTTCGGTATTTTCAAAAACACCGTCGCGCAAGCCTTCGGTATAGCCTCGAATCGACATAAGCGGGGTTCTCAGCTCGTGAGATGCGTTTTGAAGGAAGATTTTCTGACTTAAGTCATATTCCTCAATACTCTTTGCCATTGCGTCAAAGGCTTCGGAGAGGTCTCCGACCTCGTCGTCCGATTCTATTTTTATTGAGCAGTCATAGTTCCTTTTTGCCAGCATATTTGCGCGGACCTTAAGCTTTTTAAGATTTAAAGTTAATGTGCTTGAGAAAATCAGCGCAAAACATACAGCAACAAGCGCCGCAACGCAGAGAGCCATTAAATACAAGGTAAATAATGACCTGTCTATTCCGTAGCGGTCAACCTGCATATATAAAACGAGGGTTGTCTTTTCGCCGGTATCAACGTCATAAAGATGACGGATAAAAAGCGCGAAATTTCCCGTCGAATGCTTCAGGACCTCTGCGCCTTCATGGTCAAGCTTTGACTTGACGGAGGTTTTAAAATCCTCAAGGGTTATGGGAAGAGATTCGTAATGAACGCCCGTCAGCCATTCGCCGTTATTCCCGAAAATCGCCAGAGCATAGTCATTTTTTCGCATTTCCGTAAAGGTCTTCTGTAATTGATACGCCAAGGCAAGGTCGTTCTTTTGAGTAGAAACCGCAACCACAAGGTCATCCGCGTGCTGCTGAAGCTTCTTATTTGATTCGCTGATGATATATCCGTCGGAAAACAGCGAGATAAAGCTAATGGAAATGCCCGCCATCATAAAAATGACGGCGGCGTATGACAATATCAATTTGGCAGTAATGCTGCTTTTCATGGCTTATTCCTTTTGCGCTTCTGTTCCGTCGGTTACCTTATAGCCGTAGCCCCAAACTGTCTCAATGCAGAAATCGGTAGCGGCGGCATCCAATTTTTTGCGGATACGTTTTACAAGGTCGTCCACCGCGCGGGTGTCTCCGATATATTGGTAATCCCAAATATTGGTCAAAAGCTGACTTCTTGTAAACACTCTGTTTTTATTGGAAACCATAAAGAAAATAAAGTCGTATTCCATTGCGGTAAGGGTCAGTTCTGTTTCGATGTCCCCCGCAACTTTAACAACACGTCTTTCTGTTGGGAATATCTTAATATCTCTGCAGGAATAAATTGCGGTATTGCCTTTATCGCCCTGCATACCGTCTATTCTGCGGAAAACAGCCTTGACTCTCGCAACCATTTCTCTGGGAGAGAATGGCTTGGGAATATAGTCATCGGCGCCCATTTCGATACCGAGAATTCTGTCAAGCTCTTCATCTCTTGCGGAAACGATAATAATGGGAACGTTTGCCTTTTTTCTTATTTCGTTGCAAAGCTCAAAGCCGGACATTCCGGGCATCATAATGTCAATAATAAGCATATCGGGCGTTGCCGCATTAAAGCCCGCCAAAGCGTCTTCACCGTTTTCGAATTCGGCAACAACATACCCTTCTTTTTCAAGATAGGAACGAATTATCTGACGTATATTTTTCTCGTCGTCTACTACATAGATTGTTTTCGGCATTTACATCTTTCCTTTCATTCATCAGATTTCCTACAATATAATTTTACACTTAAATTGTATCACAATTTTGTTCAAAAAACACCTGTTTTATAAAATTAAAGCCATTTGCGGAAGAATACTCTCAAAAACGGAATTTCAGCGTATTGGGCAAAGGCGAATACAGTATTCCTCATTTATTATAATATCATATCGAAAAGTATTTTTCAATGCATATTTTGTTATGTTGCAAAAAAATCATACTTTATTTGCGTCAGAAATGCGCTGAAACTCCCACATTTCTGCCACAGAACGGACCTCGTTATTCGTAAAATTTCGGATATAATATAAGTGTAAAATGATTTGGATATACTCATTGGTGTTCAACCTATTGAAAAACTCCTTTATCATATTTCAATTACTATCTCCCCTCTAATTTTTTCTATTTATTTTGAAAGACCCAAGTAAACACTTGGGTCTTCTTCCTTTTAATAAACTCTATTATTTTATAATTAACGTAATAAGTCCTCTTTCAGCGGCATCCGTGAAGATCTTCAGCAGGATTTCTCCGTAATCGCCGAGATTTTTCTTTATGGAAGAGGAGTATTTCAGTTTTATGGTAACATTTTTACCGTAGGTTGAAAGCACGTCAGCAAGAGCATCGAGGTTTTTGCCGTAATACGGTGGAAAGCCTTTCTTTTTTGCCAGATACTCATGGGTTTTTTCTTTCGTTTTGCATCTGCGTCCGTCAATCGTAATACTTTTCAGCATTTCGTCTTACTCCTCGCCGTACAGAAGTTCAAAGGTCTCATAATGGTCATCGGTATAATATATCAGACCGTCATTTGAGAAAACTATTCGTTTTGCCCCTCGTGAGCTCTTACCCAAAGTGTCAATATCGCACTCGGTGTACGTTCGCCCGTCCTTTTTCGGCAGCAGCCCTTCGTAATTTCCAAAGTAGTCCCCGCCGATACATTTACCGTCGGCATAGCCGTCCAGACCGCCGCCTTCCCAACCGAGAGATCGGGCTTCGTCTTTCGTAATGAAATTATCGGGGAGCTTACCGTATGTGCGGATATACAGCGCCACATCCTCTTTTGAGGTATAGATTCCGTCTTCGGAAACCAAAGAGCTTTCAATTTCTGCAATATCTGAATCATTAAAAATATCTTCTGACGGATCTGAAACGGTAAGGTCGGAATTTGCGTCCTCTAAGGAATCATATGCGATTTCCGCAAGCTCACCCAACGAATCAAAAATCTCGCCTATTCCGTCACAGGCGGTAAAAGAGGTTATTGCAATAACCGCCGACAGTAAAAGCAACAGTATTTTAGAAAATTTTCTCATAAAAACCAACCCTTTTTCTTCGTTTTTTCTTTATTTCTTTGGGACGGCGGCACATCGCTGAAGGTCTCGTCAAACTCTTCGCTTTCGGCAACGGGTTCAACGACTCTGACAACGGGGTCGTTGATATTGGGATATTTTGAACGGTATTTTTTCTTGATCTCAGCGATTCTTTCGTTATCAGAATCCTGCATCTCCATACCGTCAAAGGTTTTACGCAGTCCGCAAATGCAAACGTAACCGTTTTCATCAGCAGTCATAAGCTTTCCGCATTTACAGAACATTCCCACGCCGTCCTTTCAGTTTATCATTAAAAAATCAATAGTTTTCGTAGAAGGCCTTGCAAAGCTTATGCATCATGTAGATATCTGTTTTTGAAGCAAGCTCATAGGGCGCGTGCATGGAAAGCATCGCAACGCCGATATCTACGACCTCGATATTTCTGTCAGCGATATACTGGGCAACGGTTCCGCCGCCGCCTGCGTCAATTCTGCCAAGCTCGCAGAACTGATACATAACCTCGTTGGCATCAAAAATGCCTGCAAGCTTTGCGATAAATTCAGGGCAGGCATCGGAAGCTCCCGCTTTACCGCCGTGACCTGTATATTTGCAGATAGCAGGTCCGCAATTTATGTGCGCGGCGTTACGTTTTTCATAAACGCTTGCGAATGTGGGGTCAAATGCGGCGCTTACGTCAGCGGAAACAGCCGCAGAATTTTTAAATGCTACTCTTGAATTATATCCGTCGCAAAGAGCGAGAAGAAAATCTGTAATAAACGCGCTTCTCATACCCGTAATTCCCGCGCTGCCTATTTCCTCCTTATCAACGAGTACTGCAACGCAGGTTTTTTCGGGATTTTCAAGAGAAAGAAGTGATGAAAGCGCAGGATAAGAGCAAACTCTGTCATCATGACCGTAAGAACCGATGAGGCTTCTGTCAAAGCCAACGTCCTTTGCTTTTGCGGCGGGAACTATTGTAAGCTCCGCTGTCTGGAAATCACTTTCGGAAATTCCGTATTTCTTGTTAAGGAGCTTCATAACCGCAGTTTTTATTTTATCCTCTTTATTCTCTTTATCATAAGCGGAACCGATTATAATATTGAGGTCTTCGCCGTGGATGGGCTTTGCGTCCTTTGCAAGATGAGGAAGAAGGTCCGTTATATAGAAGATCGGGTCATTTTCATCTTCGCCGATATTGATATTAACCGTCGTGCCGTCCTTTTTGCATATAACGCCAATTAAGGACAAGGGAATCGCAGTCCACTGATATTTACGGATGCCGCCGTAATAATGGGTCTTGAAATACGCCATATTGCCGTCCTCATAAAGAGGGTTGGGGCGAATGTCAAGTCGGGGAGAGTCTATATGAGCCGCTGTGATATTAAAGCCTTTTTCGGGGGATTCCTTACCGATAACCGCGAAGATCACAGCCTTATTTTTTTGATTTACGTATACTTTATCTCCGGGAGCATACTTCTTTCCGTCAACGAATTCCACAAAGCCCTTTGCCTTTGCAATTTCTATTGAATATGCAACGCAAGCGCGCTCCGTTTTGCCGTTATCAAGGAATTTTTTGTAGCCCTCACAGTAATCGTAGGCGGCTTTAAGCTCTTCCTCCGAAAAAACATCGTAGGCATTTTTAGGTGTGTATAAAAGTTCGCTCATTATTTATATCTCCTTTACTGTTCTTTATATTTTTCCAAAATTTCATTAAGCTTTTCTTCAAGCTCTTGTAAATTATCATTGACTAAAGTATAATCTGCGTTATCGATATAAAAGTCCTCCGATTTTTGCATGGAAAAACGCTGTTCCGCGCGCAGATCGTCAATTCCGTCTCTGTTTTTAACTCTTTCCAAGCGGGTTTTTCTGTCTGCAACAACGGCAATTATGAAATCGCAGGTGTCTTTTGCGCCCGCCTCGAAAAGCGCCGCGCCGTCTATTGCAAAATCAAAGCAGCCTTTGGCTCTGTTTTCGTCCATAATAACGGAAACCTGCGCCATAATTTCTTTATGGGCTATGGCGTTGAGCTTTTCAAGGTCTTCGGGAGAGGAAAACGCTTTTTCTCCCAATATTTTTCTGTCAACCTTACCGCTTTCATCGGTAATCTTTCCGAAAACAGCCTCAAGCTTCGGGGCGCTTGCGTCGATTATTTCGTGCCAGACCTTATCGGTGTCAATATGAATAAAGCCCTTTTTTGCCAAAATACCGCAAAGCGTACCTTTTCCTGCGCCGCTTTGACCCGTAACACCTATTACAAGCCCCTTTGCCGCAAGGTCGCAGTCAATAACCGTAAAGCTTGCCGCGCGGAGAAGTCTGTTATATACAGCCAAAAGAACGCCGTTTACAAGCTCTTCATTTATCTGCGGGATACGAACGTATATTTTTTCGCAGTCCATTTTGTCCGCCTGCCTTAAAGCATCAAAAAGGTTCTCCGCAAGCTCTTCAAAATCATCGGCCTTTCCGTATGGAATAACCCAACAGCTTTTAAATTCTTCCTCTTCGCCGCAAAAGCAAATAACAGTTTTTTCTTTATTTCCGTCAGATTCCACATATTTTACGGCATTTTCGCATAGACCTTTAATACAAACGGTTCTTGCTTTAGGTGCGTAGTGTTTATGTTTCAAACCGGGAGACAGGGCTTTTTCCGACGTGGGGAGCTCCTTCAAAACAGCCTCGGCTATTTTTAAATCGGGAATAATTTCTCGGAGCATTTCTGCAGTTATAAAGCCCGGACGCAACAAGCAGGGCGCTTCGCCGCAAAGGCTGATAACCGTGGATTCCACTCCGCATTTGCATTTTCCGCCGTCAACAACTGCAGAAACGTACTGATTTCCGCTGAAATCGTCCGAAACGTGCTCCGCAGACGTGGGGCTGGGCTTGCCCGAAATATTTGCGGAGGGCGCCGCCAAAGGAAGCCCGCATTTTGAAATGATATCTCTCGCAACGGGATGCTCGGGCATTCTTACGGCAACGGTATCAAGGCCTGCGGTGACTGCCGTTGGAATACATTCCTTTTTGGGAAGTATCATGGTAAGAGGACCGGGCCAGAACCTTTCTGCCAATTTATATGCGATTTCAGTTGGAAAAGCGTACTTTTCCAGATCTTCGATCTCGGAAATATGAATTATCAAGGGATTATCGGAGGGTCTGCCCTTCGCTTTAAATATTTTTGCCACAGCCTGAGGATCCAATGCGTTTGCGGCAAGTCCGTAAACGGTCTCCGTAGGTATGGCAACGACGTTTCCTTTTTTCAATTCCTCTGCGGCAACGGATATTCCCGCCGCATTACTTTGGAGTTTTTGCATAATTTACAACCTTTCGGTTCTGAATAGTTAATAGTGAGGTATATAAATGCTGTCTTTACATCAGACAGTGCTGCTCTGCAGCATATATGTTTTGATTTCTATATTATGCGGATGTTTATTTTCCGTATTTATTCCGTCAGGGAAGATCTGCCGTCAAATTTCAGGCTTTGCAATGGAATTTTCTTCGGGCTTTACGGTTTCAGTTATTTTTTTGAGCCTTATTCCCACCGCATATTCCTTTTTCGGAGCAGCGGAGCTTCTTGTTTTCCTGATACCGGGAATCATCACGGCGATGCTCCTGCAGGAAAAGCTGAAATACAAAAACAGAATAATGTCAGACCGAAAACGCCTTTTTGCTACCGAAAAGCTTGCTATCTTCAGCTTTGCCGCTTGCAGTACGGTTCAAGGCTTTTCCGTCGGAACGGGGTTCGGATTTTCCTCCTGCCTGGGGCTTGGCTTGGGAATAGCCTCCGCAATTAAGGCCTTTCCCGAAGCGGTTGCAATATTTCTTATGAACAAATCCGTCGGAGGTTCCGTTTTTTACCGCGCGCTGATCTGCGTTTTGCTGATACTGCCCTTTTTTACGGGAACGGTGCTTGGAGTCCTTTTTGCAAGCACAGACGACATTATAACCCTGCGAATGCTTGTCTTTTCAAGCGGTATGACTTTATACACAGCGGTCGGAGACATGAGCATAGAGTCAAAGCTGCTTTATCACGGGCGATTTCTTCCAATATTCAATCTTGGGGGAATGCTTTGCGCAACGATGCTTATTCTTATGAACTGAAGCTTATAAAATCAACGGCCGAGGGTTTGTCCCCAAAGCTTCTTTTTGGGGGAATTTACTTTCGTGCCGGACAAGTCCTCAACGAAATCAAGGGCAGCGCCCGTACCTCTTGCAACGCAGGAAACGGCGTCATCGGCAACATAAACATTGATACCGACGTGCTCTGCTATCATTTTATCAAAGCCGTAAATAAGACAGCCGCCGCCTGTGAGAATTATGCCGTCGGTGGAAATGTCGCCTATAAGCTCAGGCGGAGTTCTGCTGAGAACGTCGTGAATGGCTTCGGTAATAACCTCGCCCGGCTCTGCCAACGCCTCAAGCGCATCATCGGAGGTTATGGTAAATTCCTTGGGAAGACCCGTCGTAAGGTCTCTGCCTCTGATAGTAAGGGAAAGTCTTTCGGGGCGGGGAGACAAGCAGCCTATTTTCATTTTGATGTCTTCCGCAGTACGTTCGCCGATAAGAACGCCGAATTCTCTGCGGACGAATTTCACTATAGCCTCGTCAAATTTATCCCCTGCCACCTTAACGCTTTCGGAAACGACAACGTCACCTAAAGAAATGACGGCAACGTCGGTAGTTCCGCCGCCGACATCTATGACCATTACGCCTCTCGGCTTCGTTATATCAAGACCTGCGCCTATGGCAGCCGCCATAGGTTCTTCAATAAGCTCAACGCTTCTTGCGCCCGCATTGAGAGTAGCGTCTCTTACGGCACGCTCTTCAACCTCGTTAATACGGGAGGGAACGCAAACGACCACGTGGGGTCTGAAAAGAGAACGTCCGTTTACTTTTCGGATAAAATAGCGAAGCATAAGCTCTGTGGTTTCGTAATCCGAAATAACGCCGTCACGGAGAGGTCTTATGGCAACGATATTATCGGGAGTTCTGCCCAACATTTCTTGAGCTTCAGCTCCGACTTTTAAAAGTTTACCCGAAGTTCTGTCAATGGCAACAACGGAAGGCTCTCTGAGAACGATGCCCTTTCCTCTGACATAAATTACGACCGAGGCTGTTCCAAGGTCTATTCCTATATTTTTAGCAAACATCTTTATGTACCAACTTCCTGCATTTTATAAAATCAAACTTCCGAGATATTTCTTCTTGCTTTCGCGGTTAGAAATACTTTTCTGATACAGCAAAGAGAAATTCCCAGCGCAACAATATATTCAACGTAAAAATCAAAAACGAAAGTAAGGAAAATACTTAAAATTGCGGAAACTATAAGTAGAAAATCGTATTTATAGTCGATTATTTCCGTGAAAAGATACTTCTTCTCCTCAATCTCATTCTCCTCGGAAAAAAGAGACGTGAAGCCAGCCTTTGCGAAGAACACGACTATGGGAGGTATCAAGCCCCAAAAAGCCACCGCTTTATCCGCATATCCGATCGTGAGATGAACGTTATATACAGAGACCCATGCAAGAACTACGGAAAACGCCGCAAGAGCAAGGAATCCCAGATTTGCAAGATTGCTTTTCGGAAAAGACTCGTAAGAAGCCGTACAAAAAACACTTACTACAGAATAGACCCCCAAAAAGGTCATTGCCATACTTGAAGAGAGCAATCCGAAAAGTATTTCGAAAAGCGCTATAGCGATTTCAGCCAAAATATATTTTTTTGTGAGGCTCAAGGTTTTCAAATTTTCAACTTTCCTTTCTTTTCTGCTTCAGGGTATAAAGTCCCTATATTATTATACACCATAAGAGCAGTAGTGTCAAGTGTGTTTTTCAAATAATATCAGATTTTTTTGAACATTGCGGAAGAGTGTTTTACTGCGGAGGAAGTCCCGTAAGAAAAGTTATCGATACGGTTTCCGTTTATAAAATAATCGTACTTTTCGGGAGGCAAAACGGGCTCGTCAAAAACGTCAACTATGGACAGCTTTATTTTCATTTTTTCGGGAACGATATTCTTTATATAAACGGAAACGCCCTTTCCCTTGGGGAGATCGCCGTAATTCCCAACCTCAGCAAGTCCCGAAAGGTTTGGCGTAAGCTCCACAAAAATCCCGTAGTCCTCAACAGAGCGCACACAACCGGGAACGGTCTGGCCGGGAACGAAGAGGGACGCATTTTCAAGCCACGTGCCCAAAAGCTCTTTATGTGAAAGGAAAAAATGCTTGTTTTCCGGATCTTTATCTTTAATTACGACACGGACGTTCTGCCCAACGCGGAATCGGTCCTCCGAATGAGAAATTCTTGAAACGGAAATATTTTCTATGCTGATAAGCCCCACGACACCGCATCCGATATCGGCAAAGGCACCGAAACGGTCCAAATGAGTAATTTTCGCATCGACAATATCGCCCACCTCATAATGAGAAAACATATAGTCCAATGCGGTCTGCTGTGCTTCAGTCCTGCTCAAGAGGGCAAAAACCTCGCCTTTTATTTGCTTAAAGCCCTTTACAAAAAAACAGCAAACCTTATTTACGCGACTGATGACGGCAATATCTCGGGTCTTCCCCTCACGGATACCGAGAGCCGCCTCCTCTTTGGGAATAAAGCCCTTCATACAACCGAGGTCCACAATCAGATTAAGGTTTTCATCGCACATTTTCACTTTCGCTTCAAGTATTTTTCCCGTAAGCATGGCTCTGTCAAGAACGGATTTTGTATAAATTATATTTTGCATGGTTCCTTCGGGTTTGAATTCATTCATCATGGTCACATTCTTTCTTTTCATTATTATATCCATTGAAAATATATGAAAAGAAATTTTAAGATATGAGTTTTTTATTACACGGTAAAAAATTTACGGTCCTTCTGCCGATAATCCGACGGAAGAACCGTTTATGTATGAATTTTCACTTTTTTACACTGAACCAATTCCGCTTCTCATTACAAAGAAACGTAACAGCGGCGAGCAAAGGACGAAGGATTTAAAGCGCTTAAAGCGAAGTTTTAACCGCAATAACCTTAATTTTTTAGTATATTCGGCAAAAACAGACTTTTCAGGAGCGAAAATCTTGCCCAATTCATAGCCGCTTTTGAGAGCGCTGCTGATTCCCTCAAGAGAGCTGGGGCTGATAAGGCCTGCCGCCTCGCCTATAAGATAGACCTTTTCGTTTTTTAAGCCCAACATAAAATTTTGAGTAGACTTTGAAAAAACCACGTTACAAGCCTCCGTTGTGAGAGGCTCACCGAAGATTATGCCGTATTTTTCGAGATTTTTCTTTTCGGTCTCAAATCTTTCACGGGAATTCTGTTTGGGGAATGCCCCTCCGAAGGCGATTTTATCATCTTTTGTGAAGCTCCAGGCATAGGAATCGGAAACGGAATTATCAAAAACGCAGGAAAAAGCATTTTTACCGTCATGACCCACGCATTCGGAAGCGTTGAACCACTGCTGAATCGCAATATACATATCCTTGCGCTTCTTTTCCGATGAAATACCACGTCGGATAACGGAATTTGCCCCGTCGCCGCCCACAATACTGCGGCAAAGAAGGCTCTTTTCGCCCTCTGAATCAAGAAATCTCACGAGGTAATTTTCTCCGACCTTTTCAAAGCCCGTACAAGTTCCCTCAAAAATATCCTGCTTGCCCGCTGAAACAGACATTAGCCACGAATCGAACTTTTCGCGGTCAACGTTTATATAATCTCTTGGATAATACCTCGTATAACCGTCACGGAGGTCAATCGTGCGTATGACCTCAACTTTCGGCGAAACCTTTACGGATTCGGGGGCTGTCAAGCCCATTTCCGACAGTTCCCGGACGGCTGAAGACGACAAAAGCCCCCCGCAAACCTTGCGGGAAGCTTTTTTATTTATGACTGCAATTTCCAAACCGTCGGAAACGGAGCAAAGGAACGCGGAGGATGCCGGTCCTGCGCCTATAACGACAACATCATAAATTTTTTCCATTCATTATCTCCTCGGATACTTTTTCCACAGCCTGTGGAAGAATTATCCACTCGCAGTTTTCCATAACTCTTCTTTGAAGAATTTCGGGAGTGTCTCCCTCAAGAATATCCACAGCCTTTTGCGCAATTATTCTGCCGCCGTCAACCACTTCGGAAACGAAATGGACTGTAGCGCCCGTAACCTTAACGCCGTATTCAAGAGCCTTTTCGTGAACCTTAAGTCCGAAAAAGCCTTCACCGCAAAATGACGGTATCAAAGAGGGGTGGACGTTTATTATTTTTTCGGGATAAGAGGCAACGACCTCGTCTGAAAGTATCGTGAGGAAGCCTGCAAGAACTATAAGCTCCGTGCCGTTTTCACGTAAAGCCTTGAGAAGCGCTTTACCGTAGCCTTCAATATCCTTTCCGTAATCGGAGCGAGGCACGACCTCAGTGGCGATTCCCGCCTTTTCAGCCCTTTCAAGAGCCTTTACGCCGGGTTTATCGGAAATGACAAGTGATATCTCACCGCTGTGAAGAATCCCTGCCTGCTGTGCGTCAATAAGCGCCTGAAGATTCGTACCGCCACCCGATACGAGAACAGTAATTTTCGTTTTCATTATTTTATGATAACTTCCTTGTCGCCTTCGATGATTTCGCCGAGAACGAATGCGTTTTCGCCTGCCGCTTTTATAGCTTCGATAGCCTTGTCTGCATCTTCTGCATTAACAACGCAAGCCATACCGACGCCCATATTGAACGTGTTGAACATATCTCTTTCGGGAATTTCGCCGACCTTCTGAAGTACTGAGAAGATTGCGGGTCTTTCAAAGTCCTTCTTGCAAACGATGGAAGCGCCGTCGGGAAGCATTCTGGGAAGGTTTTCATAGAAACCGCCGCCTGTGATATGGGAAATAGCCTTAACTTCTACTGCGGAGGTAAGAGCCTCGATTGCTTTTACATAGATCTTTGTGGGAACGATGAGCGCTTCGCCGAGAGTTGTGCCGAGCTCGTCGTATTTTGTCATGAGGTTATCGTAAGCCTTTTCGGAATTAAGGTCAAAAACTTTACGAACAAGTGAGAAACCGTTAGAGTGAACGCCTGAAGAAGAAATACCGATAACAACGTCACCTTTTGCAACTTTGGTACCGTCAATAACTTTTGCTTTATCAACCATACCTACTGTAAAGCCTGCAAGGTCGTATTCATCTTCGGGGTAGAATCCGGGCATTTCTGCTGTTTCGCCGCCGATAAGAGCTGCGCCTGCCTGACGGCATCCTTCAGCAACACCGCTTACGATTGAAGCGATCTTTTCGGGGATAAGCTTACCTGTTGCAATATAGTCAAGGAAAAAGAGGGGCTTTGCACCGCAACAAAGAACGTCGTTTACGCACATTGCAACGCAGTCGATACCAACAGTATCATGTTTATCAAGAAGGAATGCAAGCTTAAGCTTTGTGCCTACGCCGTCTGTACCTGAAACGAGAACAGGCTCGCTCATTCCTGCAAGATTGGGCATAAAGAGACCGCCGAAGCCGCCGATATCCTGAAGAACTCCGTCATTATAGGTGCTCTTAACGTGCTGTTTCATCAATTCTACGCTTTTGTATCCGGCTGTAACGTCAACACCGGCGCTTTTGTAACTGTCACTATAACTTTTCATGTCCTGTATCTCCTCAATTTTCTTTTATTTTCTGTTGATATTTATTTTCTTCCTGGTTTTCGGGGATCTCTACGGGATATTTTCCTGTAAAACAACCTGCGCATAAGCCCAAATTGCAACCCTTTGCAATGTTGAATACAGAATCAACGTCAAGGAAGCACAGCGTATCCGCGCCGATCTGCTTGCAAATTTCATCGATCGTAAGTCTGCACGCAATAAGGTTCTCTTTGGATTCGATATCCGTACCGAAATAGCAGGGATTGATAAATGGCGGAGAGGAAATTCTCATATGGATCTCTTTCGCACCTGCTTCACGGAGAAGCTTTATGATATTTGCGGTAGTCGTACCTCTTACGATAGAGTCATCAACAACCACAACTCGTTTTCCTTCAACGGCGGACTTGAGTATGTTAAGTTTAATTTTAACGGAGCGTTCACGTTGGGATTGGGTCGACTGAATAAAGGTTCTGCCGATATATCTGTTCTTTATAAAGCCTACGCCGTAAGGAATTCCGCTTTCAAGGGAGTAACCCAATGCCGCATCAAGACCTGAATCGGGTACACCGCATACGATATCCGCCTCTACGGGGAAAGCCTTCGCAAGACATCTGCCTGCTTCCTGACGCGCATAATGTACGGAAGAGCCGTCGATTACGGAGTCGGGACGAGCCGTGTAAATATATTCAAAGACACAAAGGCCGCATTTGGATTTATCAACTGTATCGTCTTTGATTTCGGTAATTCCGCTGTCGGATACAACTACGATCTCACCGGGTTCAACATCACGAATGAATTCCGCGCCGAGAGAATCAAATGCACAGCTTTCAGAAGCGAAAACGACTGTTTCGCCGATCTTGCCCATACAGAGAGGTCTGATCGCTTTGGGGTCACGTACCGCAATAAGCTTGCTGGGACTCATAAGAATCAATGAATACGCTCCTTGAAGCTTTTTCATTACGTTCTTAAGAGCAAGTTCGATAGAGGGCGCTTTAATTCTTTCTCTTGCAAGGAGGTACAGCATTATTTCCGCATCGTTTGTTGTCTGGAAAATAGCGCCGGAGCTTTCAAGCTCGCGTCTGAGAGAAGCGGCGTTAATAAGGTTGCCGTTATATGCCAACGCAAGAGTACCCTTTATATATTTTGAAACAAGGGGCTGCGCGTTTTCTCTGTTAGCAGATTTGGAGGTTGCGTAACGGCAATGGCCAACCGCAATCCTTCCGCCTTCAAGGTGCTTCATAACCACAGGGTTGAAAACATCGGGCACGAGACCGAGATCTTTATAAGAAACTATTACACCGTTATCGTTTACCGCAATACCGCAGCTTTCCTGTCCGCGATGCTGAAGGGCGAACAACGCCAAATACGTTTCTTCTGCAACTTTAAGTTCCGCGTTTTTGGAAAAAATACCAAAAACACCACATTCTTCATGAATTTCATCAAACATTTATTTATAATCCCCATTCTGCCACAGATATGGCAATAAAATTAAGCGGTTAAACAAGATAAAATCAAAAAGTTCAGATCATTTCGTTGATTTTAGAATCTTTTTCCAAAATCTCTTTTTCCATATCTTCTTTATATTTAACTAACTTTTCTTTGAGAGAAGGCTCACTGAGCGCAAGCATCTGAACAGCAAGAAGAGCCGCGTTAGCGCTGCCGTCAATGGCAACCGTTGCAACAGGGATACCCTTGGGCATCTGAACTGTGGAAAGAAGGCTGTCCAAGCCGTCCATTGTGGAGCTCTTTACGGGAATTCCGATTACGGGAAGGACCGTATTCGCAGCCATTACACCTGCAAGATGAGCCGCTTTACCTGCGGCGCAAATAAGGCAACCGAAACCATTGTCAGCGGCATTTTTAGCAAAGGATTCTGCCGCACGAGGAGTTCTGTGGGCGGAGTAAATATGTGCTTCAAACTCTACTCCGAATTTTTTAAGAATATCAAATGCGGGCTTAATTACGGGAAGGTCACTGTCACTACCCATTATAATAGCTACTTTTTTCATTTACATCGTTTCCTTTCAAGCTGACCGCACGGACAATAAAAGCGGTTCCTTTTTAAAAATCGCAAAGATGCTGCAGTCGGTAGTACGGTGCAACATCTTACTACAATTTATTATATAATATATAGCAAATCTTTTCAAGAGGTAAAAACGCTATTTAACACTTTTTTCATTTATCTTGAAAAAAATGTTACGTTCTTCTGCGAATTTCCGAGGAAATTTCAGTAATTTCGGTACGCCCGTACCACTGTTCTTGAATTGTACGGGAAATTTGAGGGTATTTTTCCGCAGGCATCTCCACGTAAAGAGTGACCATATCTGAAAATTCTCTATCCAAGGGCTCAAGACCCTCCAGACGGAAAAGCCTTTCAATGCTACTGTGAAGGTCGTAACCGTAAGTCACCGCAATTGTCTTGTACTCAATAACGTCGGTCTTTCCTGCTTCCTCGATTGCACCTGCGGCGCCTTTGGAATATGCGCGGACAAGACCTCCGGCACCCAACAAAATCCCACCGAAATATCTTGTTACGGTACAGACGACGTCTGCCACGCCGTTGGTATCAAGAACGTGAAGGATCGGCATTCCCGCAGTGCCCTGTGGCTCGCCGTCATCGGAAGCCCTGCGCTGTGAGCCGCCGCAAACGGAATACGCCCAGCAGACATGAGTTGCTTCGGGATGAGCTTCTCGTACTGATTGGACCTTTTCCATAGCCTCTTCAATTGTCTTTGCGTAAAAAACCTGTCCTATAAAAACAGATTTTTTCTCCGTAAACTCAAACACGGAATCTCTCTTGACCGTAATCATAAACTTCTCCTAATTAAATCAAGGCTTTTTCTCGGGAAAAGCATTTTTTATAAAAACAGGTTTTCCCGAACCCTTTCCAAAAAAATTTTTAAACTGGGGCAATTATCCTTTTCAGTACTGCAAAAATCTTTTTGGAAAAGCTATAATGAAATTCATTATAAATCGGTTTTTTGAAGGGGTACGGGGGAACTTTTTTTCCGAGAAAAAAGTTCCCCCGAAATAATCCCCCACCCTTTTTAACACACAGGTCGGCGGAAAACCGCCGACCCATAATTGTTTTTAACCAACGAGACCGCTTCGTTCGATACCCTGTACAAAATATTTCTGCAAGAATAAGAACACGATAAGAAGCGGAGCAACCATCAGCAATGAGCCTGTATCAAGGAGTGTCTGCTGCTGAAGAACGTCTTCAACGCCTTTTGTAACGTTAAAGAGCGTGTTGGAGAGCACTACCATTTTAGGCATAAGCATGCTGTTGTAGGTTGTATCTGTCCACTGCCATGTGAAAGAGAAAAGGAATACTGTGATCATCATGTTGGACGCATTGGGAACCATGATAGATACGAACGTTCTGAAGGGACCTGCACCGTCAATATACGCTGACTGTTCGAGTTCCTTAGGCATACCTCTGAAGAACTGTCTCATGAGGTAGATATAAAGACCGTTTTTAAGGCCGAGACCTGTAGCGGACATTATAGCCAAGGGCCAGAAGGAGTCGATAAGGCTGATACTGCCGATGAAGAATCTGAAACGAACGTAAAGGGGAAGCATAATTGTCTGCGGGGGAATGATAAGGGTAGCAATAACGATTATAAAGAGGATATTCTTACCCTTAAAATTAAATCTCGCAAAACCGTAACCTACAAGCAAGCTTACGATAAGCTGGAATACGGAAACGATCAAGGACAACCATGTGGAGTTCAGCAACGCTGTCCAATAGTCCATGTTCATAATAGATCTTTCGATAAAGTACGTGGAGCCTTCACGGGGGAAGAACATAACCGTTTTATCGGTAAGGTCGTTTGTAGACATGAACGAAACGATGAGCTTAACAAGGAAGGGGTAAAGGATCATGAAGCAAATACCGATAATGATAACTGCTCTTGCTATTGCCCAGCAGAATCTGCCGAGACCGCCAAGCGTGAGATTCTTTCTCTTCCATCTTGCCCAGTCAATACCTTCAAACTTTTTAGGCGCGATTTTTTCAAGGAATTTTTCCAAGAAATTTCTGTTATCTATATGGACTTCGGATTCGTAATTAATCTTTTTCATTTAAATTTTCCTCCTTAATCCTGATAAATAACCATTCTGTTAACCAGCAGGAATACTATGCCGACAAAGACAAGTACCACCACTGTGTAGATCCAAGAGAGTGACGATGCGATCGCGTAACCGCTTGTATTCGCAAGCTTCTCATTGATAAATGCAACTGCGAGGTTATCCGTTTTAAGGAACTGGTCAATAACAGTATAAACCGTATTAACGAGAATAAGGGGACTGACATAGGGGAAGGAAATTTTCCAGAAAACTTCCCAGCCCGTAGCGCCTTCAACTCGAGCCGCTTCATACATGCTGGTGGAGATACTCTGAAGACCTGAAAGGAAGATGAGCATCTGAACACCGGAAGATGTAATGATTGAATAGAGACCGTCAATAGCGCCAAGCACGATATTGGCAAGGTCTGTATTGTTAAGTGTTTCAATAATCATATTTGCAAGAGCCGCGTAGTTAAAGACATTACCTGAGCCTGATGCGGAACCGATTTCCATCTTTTCCGCAGAGGAGTACATGTCGATCATGGAGCTCATGCCTTCAACTTCTGCGATAATACCTGTTGAAATAATAACGGGTACGAAGAATACCACGCGGGCAAATGTCTTACCGAAGAAGTTCTGATTAAGTACGTTAGCCATGAAGAAGGAGAAGATAAGAATAATAGGAATCTGAATCAAGATACCCGTAGTCGATTCAACGACCGTTCTTACGAAACCTTCTTCTACGAACAATGCATCGTAATAGTTATCCCAACCGCAGAAAATTGTCTTAAAGCCGCTGCTTGTGGGTTCAATTTCGCTGAAGGAATATATAAGTGACTGAACTACAACGGGAATGTAAATGAGAGCGAGACCTATAATAACAGGAAGTACAAATACATAACCGTAGAGATTCTGCTTTCTTTCAAGAGAAACCTTCTGTCTCTTGGGCATTTTTTCTATAGTTACTTTACTCATTTCACATTCACCTCCAAATAACCTTTAGCAGGCACTGTTGCGCCGTCAGCAAGCTCTACGTCATAATCATTATAGTTTACAATGAATTTAACGGAGTCGCCGTATGTTGTTGCATATACGCCGCTTGTTGCAATTCCGTTACCGGAACCGCTTGCATTGATCTGATATGCTTCAACAACTTCATGGTTTGTAATGGGCTGATTTGCAACCTTATTCATAAGAGCCGAGATCTCAGTATAAAGCTCAACGGCAATATCAAAGGAATCCATGTAGTTTATGGAGTACCAGTTCTGAATTACAGTATCCGTATTGTTAAGAATACTGTTGTCAGCACCCATCCATCTGAAGTATACGCCGCTGCCTGTTTCAAGCATTTCAAGAATTGCTGTGGAATAGTCAGCAGATTCGTTCAGAGGAGCGCTTGCGTAGTCAACGTAACCGTGAAGAACCATCTGAATGAAGGGGATAGATTCTGATGTGGACATATACTGGCTTGAGCCCATGGGAAGATTAAGGATATGAGATGCATATTTCCAGGTATAGTCGTTACCTGTTTCAAACATCATTTCGTAACCTTCAAATGTTTCGATAGCCTGAATATGATATTCGAGAGCCTGTGTACGGTTCTTAATTCTGCTGATCTTATAGTTGGAGCTGATAACTGAACCGATATCGCCGAGTGAGATCTGTTTGTTTGAAACGAGGTTTTCAAGGTCTGCCTTGAAGCCTGCCGCAAGATCGGGGATCTTATCCGGAGCGATTACAGTTTTAACGTAAGTATCGGTTGAAGTAAGACCTGTTGCAAGATTTCTGGGAAGATCTCTTGAAACCGTCATGTCGAGACGTCTTGCCGCATCCTGAGAATAGTTCATGGAGTCAAACATTTCGTCTTTTACAACGTAAATGAAGTTTGCGTCGGGATAGAAGCCGATGTCTTTTTCCTGAAGATATTCGGAAACGGATTTAAGATCGGATTTGGAACCGAGTGAAGAAACGAGGTCTGCACCGTCATATATGGTGTTGTAATAACCGTCGTTAGCCCAATAGAGATATCTGAAGTTGATATTTTCAACGCCTTTTTCAAGAAGTTCGTCTGCAATATCCTTGATCTGGTTGTATGTCGTAAGAGCTACAACGTGGTCAACGGGGACACCGACTACAGATTCCGTCTTGTTGATAGCGCCGAGAAGGTCAACGTAGAAAGGAACTGTGGAATCGGATTTTGTCGTTGCGGGAAGGAGTTCTTTTTCAATGAGATAATTTCTGTAAAATTCAGCATATTCGGAATATGTCATATCGCCCTGAGTAAAGAAGTAATCAACTGTAAATACAGCGATGTTGTCTTCTTTAGAGAGGATCGCACCTGAGCTTGAGGTGTCCTGCTGAGTTGTGGAGCCTGTGATCTCTTCAGAAGAACCCTGACCGCCGGAATATGTAAGATAGCTTCGTTCAGCATAAACAAGGTCATAGTTGATTGAAGCTGTGGGGTTACCGGGAGAAACAGCAGGTCTTGCAGTAGCGAAAGCCTGCGCGCCGCCGTTTGAAAGAATTGCAACGATACCGCCGAGTGTTGAACGGTCAAACGCCAAGAAAGGAGTTACGACCTGCTCTTCGGGAGTATTATCGTAAGACACCTGGAAGGTATCGTCGAGACCGTAAACACGTCCCGTATATACGTCCTGTGTCAAATCACCCGTAGCGGGCATTATAGCACCGGAGCCGTCGGGGATAATGATATACTGGGTATTGTTAATAACCTTACCGCCCATACCAACGATCTTTGTGCCGATTTCAGAAGGCATCAAAGCACCGAAGGATCTGTACAAATAGATTTTGTACATCTTTTGTTTCTGAGGAGCAAGGATAAGGTTGGAGTCAACAGTTACGCTGAGGCCTTCTTCTGTAAGAGTAAGGTCAACAGGGATCGTATACATAACTGCTCTTGCGGGACCGCTGTATTCAACTGCGTCCATTTCGTTCTTAAGCATATCTGCTGTGAAGCCTGCAGTTTCCATAGCCTCTTTAACGATAACCTTCTGACGTGCGGTAAGCGTACGGACGATCATCATGGGGAACATTTCGATTGTGGGATAGTCATTGATGAAACGCTCTTTATCTTCAAGTGTAAGACTATCGGGAGTTACAGGCTTATAGAAGCTCTCAAGTCTTTTGAACATAGCTGCGCCGCCGTCAACCTTTTCAAGTCTTGTCTTGAGCCATTCCCAGGTTTCCATTGTAATAACGGGGGGAACGAGGTCGGAGTCGGGGTCGTTACCGATAGTGTAGATAATACGGATAGTATCATCATCAAGCTTTGTGATCGTAAGACGT
>JAFSAH010000006.1 GCA_017441125.1 Clostridia bacterium | reverse complement strand
TTTTACCGTTTCTGCACTTGATATCTTTACCATATAATCGCGATATCGTCTTCCTGAAATGTCCTGACCGTTTTCTTTATCCTCAATATTTATTCCTCCAAGTATAAGTATTTTTTCATCAAAAATATAGTATTTTGAATGGTCCGCTTTGAATATATCCTTACTTATTACTATATTGGGGTGGGACAGAAGTTTTTCAAGCAGTAATTCGTGGTCTGCTTCGGGTGGGTTTTTATCTGCAAGGGTAGGGTATAACAATTTCAAAGTATTTATTTTTATGGCTTCGATGAGAGTTTGCCTCTTATGGAAAAATGAATGAGTGCATTCTTCACATTTTTCCAGAACGAATCCGTAACGGTCTACAGAGATAAAAACATTTACACCGCGATCTGCGGCATTCAGAACGGCCTGCGCGATAGCTTTTCCTATATTATCTCCACGCCAGATAAACATATTTATCTCAATGTTTTTTTTCGCGTCATCAATACATTTCAGTATTTCGGGAAACGCTTCTTTGCCGTCTGTGAGCAACGATATAGAATTTAATATATTATCATTCATCTGACTACCACCATTTTGAATAAGTTTCTAAAAATATTATATCAAAGAAACTATTATTTGTCAACTTTTAATTTAAAATCGCACCTATGAAATTATCACGATGCGATTCATTCATTATTTGTTTTCGGCAAGCTTGTCAAGTCTTTTGTTTCTTATATACATAATAAGGTCAACTCCGACCATGATGAAGTTCAGAACATAGAAAAACAGTACATACCATTTTTGTCCGATCTGAGCCATATATGTTTCGTTTACGAGTTTTGAGGCTATTCCTGCTATGTAACCGAAGAAAATGAGCAGCAAAAACGCAAGGCTTTTACCTTTTGTGGTTCTTGCTTTGTATGATTTTAATACGTTGAGAGGCCATGATATGCCAAAGCTTATTATCATGGTTATTTCTAAAATTTCTGCCATATTTGAACCCCTTTTGTTAAGCAGTTTCTAGATATATTATTTTTATATTATAACATGAAATTTGTTTAGTCGTTTTTTGTTTTTCTTACAAACTGCATAGAGATGAAGAAAAGTGTCAAGTAAAACGATATCGAAGAAATCAATTTTTCATAAATTCCGGTATCCATAACCGACAAATAAGCGAATAATGTGCCTTGCTGCATTGTTTGATCTAATGCGTTCGTTAATAAAATTCCCTGTATTGAAGCAAAAACGGCAGATACTAAAATGAAAAGTGCAATAAGGATATAAGCCCCTGTTCTGATTACATTTTTCTCTTTATTTATTAAGCTGTTAACCAATATAAATACTGCGAAATATATGCATTTATGAACAAATTCAACAATAATACCTACAAATACATAAGGTGCTTCATGTATTATAAGTTCTGTAATAAAAGAATAAATGAAATTAAAAACAGGCAAGACAACAAGATTTGACAATAAAATCATTGAGATGCTGAACAGTTTATTTTTATTCTTTACGATAATGAAAGAACAGATGCAAAACGCCAAGTATGGAATGAAAATTGGAAGTATCTGGTTTATTGGAAATATTCCGCCTTGAATAAGCGCCGCGGCTAAACAAACCAAACCGAGAATGATGTATTTATAAGTGCTTTTCATTATTTATAATTCCTTTCCATTTGTTTTATTGTGAAGTTTGTCTGCGTTACTGTATTTTAAATAAGCAAAAAAGAAAATGCAAATTAGTTTTACCAATCAAGACTTAAGTAATAGGGTTGATCCACTCCGTTTTCAAGACTGTCGCAACAAATATAGCGTACTGTTTTTGTGCTTTCGTTATAGGCAAAAATAAGATATTCATAACTTTCTGTTACTTTTTGGAAAGGTTCATCTCCTCTATAGCGTATTAAACAGGAATATTCACCTTTCTCCATTTGGATGAAATTCCGTTTAGAAAATTTTTCTGAGGCTCTGTCAAACAATTCTTTGACCCTTTTTATTTCTGCGTCAAAATCATCGCTGTCTAACGACCATTCGGCGTAAATATCATAAGTGTAATCAAATCCTTTGTAGTAATGATAGTAATACTTTGAATCCAAATATACCGTTTCCCAGTCACCGTTTTCATTTTCAACATTTTCAAAGTAGTGGGGCCATGTTGGGAAAAGTTCTCCGAAAAGTAAATCTCTGTTTGCAAGACAGTCTGGGTCTAAGTCTCTGTAATCAGTAAAATCCGTAGTTTCTGAATGGGTAGAGATCATGGATGAGAAGATCAGGCTGAAAGGTATCATTATTACACACAGACAAAATAATACTTTCTTGGCTGTATTTTTTACATTCGGTTTTAATTGAGATGTTACGATAAATGCGACAGACGGAATTAATGTTAAAAGAGTTAAAATAAGTGTGAATGTCGAAATGGCAGGATATGCGTATTCTTTTATACTAAATATGAGTTCGCATAAAGCCAAAATAAGAGGAATCCTTACCGTAATATAAACTGCAATTCGCTTTAGTATATTAATAATCTCTTCGATTTTTTTCATTTTGGATACTCCTTTACCAATTTTCATCTGTTTTTTATATTATAACATGAAAAATGTTTAGAGTCAATAGGAAACTTGAGAATTAAGAGGAAAAAGCAAAAAACCTGCAGTTTTATGCAGGATTTCTTGGAGTAGTCTTGATAAAAAAAGATGCCTATTGTTTATTTACCTTCAATATCGATATTTTTCTTCGCCTCGTCTAACACGGCAATAATTAAGCCTAAACAAGAAGTTAGCGTGGGAGAAAGTCCGTTCGGAAAACCGGTTATGACATAAAAGACATCCATAACTAAAGAAAACGTACCCATAATTAAAAAGAAATAAATGAGGAATTTTATAAATTTCAAGGGGGCGGTGATTCTGACTATCTTAAACATTAGTCTCCCAAATCCATATATTACAAACGGCAGAATTAATGATAAAATGAGAACCATCATTTTATCTTCTCTATTGCCAAAAATTAAGGTCAACGTCCAAAGTATAAGTAAAACAGCAGCGCAAACCATTAAAATAACATTTTTCTTTTGAACCAATTTGTTAATCATGTGATTTCACCTTTCCTGATTTGTCTCATATATTATATCATATCATGTTTTCCTATATTTTGCAATACTTGCCAACAAAAAGACATAGAAATGTTCATTTATGTTGAGTCTGCGGCGCAAAGTGACGTGGTGATTATTTTTACCGTAAGGCTAAACATTGCTCCCGTTGTGAACGCCACTGACGAGGTCTACATCTCTTTCCCGTAAGGAGAAACATCTTTCCAAAAATAAAAGCACTTCGTATGAAGTGCTTTTTGTTTGGAACGTATTTATTTTAATAAATCGTTTCGATCAGACGATGATAATATCTATCGACTTATCCTTAATAGTTATAGCTTCAACCGGAACGCAAACATCAACGATGTCGCCTATTTTTCCGTCATATGCTGCGACCAGCTTCTGACCGTATACGTCAATAATGGCATATTTGGCTTTTCCGTAGTCAAGTATTTCAAGGATATTACCGACAAGAGCATTTTTAGCCTCACCAGTATGAGAAACGACAGTCAGATCATTTGCTCCTACTAAGTACTCAAGAGGTGTGTGGAAAATCTTGTTGCCCTTGCAAGCGAAAACCTTTTCGCAAATGCTGTCGGTGGGAACAAGTTTTGCGTCTCCGATATTCATATAGAAATGATAGAACTTACGGGACTTATCCTTTTCCTTTGTAAAGATGCCGTCGAGTGTGTTGGTCAAGGAGAGAGGCTTTATGCCGAGAGTCTCGCTCGCCATCTGCGTAAAGTCGATGTCAAACTTGACTTCGTCGCCGATTGCGAATCTTGCATCTCCTTTTTCAAGAGAGAAGAGCGTAAGTTCGCCGACTTTGAGGAAGTAGAGAGTTTGACCTTCAATGTTTTCGATCCACTGAATCTTCGCGAGACCGTCGCCATTGCCGAGAGTGATTGCACTGACGGGCATTGAGATCTCGGAATCGTTGCGGTTCTCACATTTGATTGCTGCAGGGAGCTTAAAACTTTCGTTTTCGAAGCTAAGCACACCGTCTTTGATAGACGCCTTGATGAAGTTCTCCTCGGGGATTCTTCTTCGAATGCTCTTTTCGGTAGCTCTATCAAAAACGTGGAACTTGCGCAGGGATATCTCAATATCGATAACGTCACCGCGATGAACCTCGGTGTCGGGATCTGCCTTGATGATAATTGCACCGCTCTGGGCGTCGGGAGTGTCGAGATTGAGGTTTGCATAGATCAGTGTTTCACCGCCGAGAATCTCAACGACGCTGACAACCGCCTTTGCAGGAGCCCAGTTGCCGTCGTTGTAATTCGTTTTATTGTAAACGCGTATGTCGTCGGGGCGAATACCGAACACGATCTTGTGCTCACCGTCCATATACTTTACGGGGATCTTATCAGCCTGAATGTACTTGATATCGATATTAGTGCCGCAATCAAGCGCAAAGCGAACGTCGTCGCCCGTTTTGGTAACGGTGCCGTCGAAGAAGTTCATCTGAGGTGTGCCGATAAATCCCGCAACGAACATATTGTCAGGGTACTTATAAAGGTTTATGGGGGTATCGATTTGCTGAACGAATCCGTCCTTCATAACTACGATACGGGAACCCATCGTCATGGCTTCGACCTGGTCGTGCGTAACGTAGATAAAGGTCGTACCAAGCTTTTCATGCAGACGGGAGATCTCTGCTCTCATTGCTGCACGAAGCTTTGCGTCGAGGTTAGAGAGGGGCTCATCGAGAAGAAAGACTTTTGGCTGACGAACGATAGCGCGTCCGAGAGCAACTCTCTGGCGCTGCCCACCCGAAAGAGCCTTTGGCTTTCTCTGAAGATACTCGGTAATGCCGAGGATCTCTGCCGCTTCCATTACTTTTTCATGAATCTGATCGTTGGGCATATGAAGGGTGCGCAAAGAGAATGCCATGTTCTCATATACGCTCATATGGGGATAAAGAGCATAGTTCTGGAACACCATTGCGATATTTCTGTCCTTGGGCTCAAAATCGTTAACTATCTCGTTATCGATGCGAAGCTCACCTGCAGTTATCTCCTCAAGTCCCGCGATCATACGAAGCGTAGTGGACTTGCCGCAACCCGAAGGACCAACGAACACGATAAATTCCTTATCGTCAATGTCCATACAGAAGTCGTTAACGGCTTTTACGCTTCCGTCGTATACTTTGAAAATATGTTTTAGTGACAAGCTTGCCATGGTATTTTCTCCTTACTTAAAGATTGCTATCGATTGCGGCGGCATAATGAGCTCTCCGCTTTCGTTGAATGAAATTTCTCCGCCCGACGCCAAAAGCGAGCCAACGAGCTCTGTGTATCCAAGCATATCATTGTCGAGCGATACGGTCTGTTCGAAGGTATCCATATTAAAAACTATCGTGATCTTCTCTCCCTGATATTCCTTAGTGATCACGCAAATATAGTTGTTCTGCCCTTCGGGATAATATTTTACGGTGCCTCTTGCTATTTCAGGGAAGCGGTTACGAAGCTCCATAGCCTCTTTGTAGTAGTTGATGATACTGTTCTCGTCAGCCATCTGTTCGGTTACCGAAGGATAGTAATAAGATGTCTCGTCGACGGGAGTGTTCTCGGGAGGAAGGTAGCAACAGCCCTCATAGATGTTCTTTGCTTCCCACTTCATTGCGATTCTCTTTGCGGGGTCGGAGTTGTTTCCTCCCTTGCTGATCATACCGATCTCCTCGCCGTAATAGACGAAGGTTCCACCATTCATCATTGAAAGCACACCCGCCGCCATTTTGACGTTCTCGATGCCAGGCATAAAGCTACCCGGACGCATCGTGTCGTGGTTTCCGAGGAAGGGCGCGAGAATCGCATCGCCGTAGGTCTCCTGAAGATTTACAAACAACTCTCCGACTGCCTTACCGTTGCACTGCTTGACAGCCATCGCGATGCTTCCTCCAGCCTGAGAGCCGGTAAAGAGGAAAAAGCTGTCGCATCCGCTCTCGTAGTAGCGGTTGATCGTATAGTCGTCTCCTACCCAAGCCTCACCCACGATGTACGCTGAGGGTTTGATCTTTTTAGCCTCGGTGTTCAGCCAAGAGAGAAAATCAATATTGCCCTGCAGATTTCCTGTGAAAAAGCTTGTAACAGCGTCCAGGCGGAAACCGTCGACGTCACAATCGGTTAGCCAGAAGCTCATGATTTTTTTGATCTCAGCGCGAACACTCTCACTGTTGAGATTGAGGTCAGGCATGCCACTCCAGAACTGTCCCTCGTATGAGTACTGCGTTCCGGTAACCTTGTGGTAGGCATTATTGTCGGTGGAGCGGAAGTTGTAAAAATCACCGTATTCTCCACCGGGCTCTCCGTTTTTACGGATATAGCTGCAAGCTTCGGTAAACCATGGATGGCTGTTGCTCGTATGGTTGACTACCAAATCGATAATAATACGTATACCGCGCTTGTGGGCCTCGACTACAAGATTTTTAAAATCATCAAGTGTGCCGTAATCGGGATGTATTGCGTAATAATCTGTCACATCGTACTTGTGGTAAGTGGGGGAGGGGTGAATGGGCATCAGCCAGATGCCATTAAAGCCCATCTCTTGAATATAATCGAGTTTTTCGGTTACACCGTTTAAGTCTCCGATGCCATCGTTATTGGTATCGTAAAAACTATAAACGAAGATTTCGTACCAGTTGCGGTAGCTATCGTCAATAATATTGAGTGTTACCTCGTCCTCCTTGTCCCCGGTAGAATTGGGATTGCAAGCAGTGAGAGGGAGCGACGAAAAAAGAATAGAGGTCAAAAGAATAATGGAAAGAAATTTTTTCATTCGTTCCTCCTTATCCTTTTACTGCTCCACCGGTTACGCCCTCAACATAGTATTTCTGCAACCACATAAAGAGTCCGGTTATAGGTGTAGCTACGATAACAGCGGCTGCACAGAAGGTGGTGAAGTACTGCTGGATCATTTCACGCTCAAGCCACTTATACATACCGAGAGAAACGGTGTACATTCCCGTGTCAGGCACGCCTGCCATGATGTATGAAACGAAGATGTAATCGCACCAGGGCGCGATGAAGGACGTGAGGATAGTATAAATGATAATAGATTTACTTAAGGGAAGAATGATCTTATAGAATGTTCTGAATCGGGATGCTCCGTCAATGCGTGCTGCTTCATCGAGAGATTTCGGAACCGTGTCGAAAAACCCCTTTGCAATGTAGTAGCTAAGAGCTGCGCCTGCGGAATAAACGATGATCAGACTTATATGCGACTGATAGTTGTTGGGCAGAAGGATCTTGAGCAAGAAATATACTGCCGACATACTCATAAAGCCGGGGAACATACCCAAAATAAGCATAACGTTCATCATAGGCTTTCTTGCTTTGAATTTCATGCGGCTGAAAACGTATGCTACCGAAAGTACGAAGATTGCCGTGATGATACAGCTGCAAACTGCTATGAGAAGTGTATTTCCGCACCACTGCAAAAACTTCGTCTCTGTGAAAAGTCTTTTGTAATTATCAAGCGTCCATTCCTGAGGGAAGAAGGTTGGCGACCACGCGCCGGGCTCTTTACGGAAGGACTGAACGAAGAGATAAAAGAGGGGAATAATCCAGATGATAGAGAGAACTGTGAGAGATATTTGTCCTACTGTGTCGCCGAATATTCTTCTGAAGCGCATACCGCCGCGACGCTTTTTCTTTTTCTTGCTTTTCTCTATCTCTGCTTCCATTTGATCGATTTTTTTCCAGTTGGTCAGTTCTTGAGTTCTCTGATCAACGGTTTTTTTATTTTTATTCTGTGTACTCATTGGAAATTGTCCTCTCCTTTCACCGCCGAGGACTTATTGTAAACAATAAGACTGAACACAGCGGAAATTATAAACACGAGAATACCAATCACCGATGCCAGCTTGTAGTTTCGGTCTATACCGAGGGATAGCTTATATAGCCATGTTATAAGAAGGTCGGTGCCCTTCGCGCCGTCGGTGTAGAGTATAATGTCGCCTGGGCCGCCGCCGCTGAGAAGGTATATAACGTTGAAGTTGTTAATATTGCCAATAAACTGTGTGATAAGGTAGGGACCTGTAACAAATAGCATATAGGGAAGCGTGATCTTGAAGAATCGGCGCACGGGAGAGGCTCCGTCAATGCGGGCGGATTCGTAAAGATCGTTCGGAATATTCATAAGGATACCCGAGCACATCAGCATACTGTAGGGAACGCCGATCCACATATTTACGAGAACGATGCAGATACGCGTTGTGTTGATGTCGATGCCGAATTTGAGGTGATAATCGAAGATACTTTCGATGAGCTGGGTT
Organism: Clostridia bacterium; assembly: GCA_017441125.1. Taxonomy (GTDB): domain Bacteria; phylum Bacillota; class Clostridia; order Oscillospirales; family UBA644; genus HGM12619. Next base: position 22,534 of record JAFSAH010000006.1, on the reverse strand, counting down.
ATAATGCCGCCACCCGATCCGAGAACTCCGCCGCCCGTGTCAAGCATTTTGGACATTATCAAAAGTGATACGAACTGGGGAACGGCAATCGTTGCAACGAACAGGGTGCGGTAAAGTTTTTTGAATTTTATTCCCTTGCGGTTGATAAGCATAGCAAGCAACATACCGAATATATAGCTTGTAAAGGTTGCGAGAACTGCCCATAAAAGTGTCCAACCAAGTACGCGCCAGAAGGTTGCACCGAGATTTGTGCTACCATAGAAAAGATCTTTGAAATTGTCAAGGCCTACCCATTGGAAAAGGTGTTGAGGAACCTCGTGCGCTGCATCATAGTTAGTAAATGCGATGAGGATCATAGTCACCAAGGGAACTATTGTAAAGACGAATAAGCCTACCATAGGCAACGAAAGCAGAGTGATGTGGAATTTATTATCCAGCAGGTTATTTATGTCTTTTTTGAAGTTCTGAGGCTTTTTGCCAATAATACGGTACTGCTCAAGTTCATAGCTTTCCCTCGTTGCGACGACATAACAAATAATGAAAAAAATGATAACAAAAAGAGTGAGAATGCCGTACAAAAGGATCAAAAAAGAGTTGTCGCCGACAACTTTATCGTAAACGCCGTCTTCTTCGTTCCAAAAGTCGTGTGTTTCGACGCGGCCTACGTTGCCGCCGCCGAAGAAGTTTTCAAAGCACATTGCGAGATAGTTGCCGCCGAAAAATACCATATAGAACACGAAGGCAGTCTCAAGCAATAAATAAATGATGCCTCGAACAATCTGGCCTCGGAAAAGGTGGCTGAGTCCCAACACAAAATGAGAGGACTTCGTCAGTGCGTCCCCATACCAGAAATTCTGACCAAATTCCTTAAATCCGCGTCCGATTCCTGTGAAAAATCCGACGATGGCGTGGAATATACGAGCGAAGAATCCTACAAAACCTTTGCCGATATTCTTGAAAAACCGCGAAATTTTATAGATGAATCGTTGCCACGGTGTCTTTCGATAATAATCGAGATTCATTGATAACCTCCTTCTTTTAGCTAAGAGGGGGACTGCTGTATACAACAGTCCCCGAAAAAAGAGATATTATTTTGAGATCTGAGCAACGAGTGCGTCAAGAAGATCCTGAAGCTCTGCATCTGTGTAGTCTGCAAGAGTTCCTGCTTCTTTGCGCTCGATGAAGGGAGTAATCAAAGCTCCCATGGGAGTCCAGTAGTTACCGGGAACGCTCTTCTGTGCGCGGCTGTACTTAGCCTGTGCCATAACTGCTGCGATAACAGGGTTGTTGGCAACTGCCTCGGAAGTTGCTACGGATTTGTTGGAGGGACCAAAGCCGCGAACTTCAAATCTCTTGAGCTGGTTCTGCTCGTTTGTGAGCCAAAGTGCAAGCTTGTGAGCCTCTGCCTTGTTATTGCTGTAACCGTTTACACCGATGAGTTTGCAGCCCATGTATGTGGTGAGCTGTCTCTGTTCTCCGCCGATTTCGACTGTAGGAAGCTTAGCTACGCCCATGTTGTCGCCGAGGAGCTCATGAACAGCCTGTGCATTCCAAGTACCCGAAACTCCTGCTGCAACCTCAACCTTACCGTTTGCATCGGGTGTGAAGCCTGCGATAAGCTTGCTATCGTCTGTCTGGATAACGAGCGCGGGGTGATTTACATACTTAACGAGCGCCTTCATTACTTCAAGGCCCTGAGCGTTATTGTAGTTGATGGAAACACCGGTCTCTGTCATGCTCTCGTTGTATGAAACCTGATAGCCGAGATCCGGATATGCGAAGAAGAAGCTGGAGAGATACCAACCGTCGTCGTTGAGCTTGAAGTGAACCTTTTTGCCTGCAGCATGTGCAGCATCGAGGAGTTCGTCGAGAGTGTCTACCTTATCAGTACCGATAACTGATTTATCGTAGTAAAGGAAGAGGGTGTTGTCTTCCGTTGAGGGATAAGCGAAGAGCTGATCCTGTCCGTTCATGGTAACTGTTGCTGCATCAACGGAGGTCGCAGAGTTGTTTTCCTTTACGTATTTTTCATTATCACCGCCAATACGAGCAAGTGCGCCGCCTGCGATGAGCTTGTTTATCTGGTCGCTTGCAAAAGAGAATACGTCGGGACCGGAGGTTACGTCGTTGAGAACCTTATCAGCCGCGTCGCCTTCGCCCTGAATACCAAAGAGGAATTTATACTCTTTATCGGGGTTTGCCTCAGCGTATGCATTGCACATTTCCTTGAGCATTTCCTGGTCTTCCTGGGATCCCCAAACGGTAAGGACTATCTTTTCTTTAGGACCATCGTTATTATTGTCGTTATTATTGTCGTTTTTGTTACAAGCGGCAAATGTTGTACAAAGCATAAGCAATGCAAGAACAAGGGAAAGAATTTTGATGTGTTTCATAATTTTCTCCTTATTTTGTGTGTATTAAAATGCGGGGCGGGCAAAGCCCAGCCCTGCATGGTTTTATGTGTGTTATTAATTATTTCTTAGTTGCGGTTACTACATCACCATCAAGGGAGATTGCATAAGTGCCAACTTCGGGGATAATTACGTTGTCGCCGTTAGTAGCATTTCCGTACCATGTAACAGCACCTGTTTCGTCAACTTTGATAATCTTGATAGCGGAGATCTGATCAGCGCCGAGCCAATCAGCGTTATCCTTCTGAGTCCATGTGTACTCAGTGGAAACTGTATCGCCGGAAACTTCGATCTTGTTCTGAGATTCAGCTCTCCATGTGTCGCCGTCGCCGATTGTACCAACAAGGAAGTATCCTTCAAGTTTTGTAGCCTTGAGTACACCACCTGCGGAGAGATCGTTAGCGTCGTTGAGTGTGAGAACGAGTTCGTACAGACCGTAGGAATCAACAGTTACATTGTCACCGTTGGTTTCGTTACCGAACCAGAAGTCTGCGTCCCAACCTGCGTAGCCGTAAACAGCTTTGCAAGCACCGACAAAGCCTGTCATCCAAGAAGCGTCTGTATCAGCCTCAACGAAGGTGTAGTATGTCTTGTATGTTGTATCGTTAACTTTTTCTAATTCAATACCGGAAGCGCAGTTCCAATGAGCGCCGCCATTAACTACGCCTGCAAGCCAGAAGGACTTAGCAACTGGAGTTACGGTTGCAGTGTTGCTTTCTACGCTGTAATCGATCTTGTAAACGCCTGCTGCAAGAGCAAGGTTAGCGTCGCCTGTGCCAAGAGTCCAAGGACCTTCTGCAGATGCGTCTTCTGCTACGCCGTACCAAACGTCACCGATCTTATTGCGAAGTTTGATTTCCGCATCTTCAGATATATTGAGAAGGAGGGAGTAGTTTTCCTTAGTGTCATCAGCGCTCATCTTGAAGTTGTCGTTGAAGTCCCACTCGGAAACTGTTCCGCAGATGTACATATCGTGAGTATCAACCAATGCATCCTTCTTTTCTATAAGTTCGAAGGTGATTGTGTTATCAGCGGGATGGTCGGGGTAAGTTGTGTAGATGATCTTGTAGATACCGTCCTGACCTTCTGCGAGGAAGATGTTCCAGGTCCAGTATTCTTTGTTGAACTCGTCATGGCCCTCAAATACTACAGTGCCATCTGAATTCTTAACGGTTGCATACTTCTTGTCAGCCGCAGTGTAGGTGTTCTGGTCATATCTGTTAGTACCATCAGCGTATTCAACGCCGGGAACATAACCAATACCAACCTGACCGTCGTATGTTCCGCCGTAGCAGATCTGGAATGCGTCACCTGCGTACATAAGAATTTCGATCTCGTATACGTTAGCGGAAGCGTTCTCAGCCTTTGTCATAACGAGGTTAGCCATGGAGTTGTCATGGTTCCAACCACTCATTTTCATGTCACCGGAGCCTGTACCTATGAGGTAGTAAGACTTGTCGTCTGCTACGAATACATTGCTGGTGTACTTAGCGAAGATGTCTGTGTCTTCGTTAATAGCTGCGTCGAAGTTGAATTCCTGTGCCAAGGAAGCTTCAGCATACCAACCGGTGAAGTCCTTGCCTTCAACGGCGTCGGGAGTCCAAGAGGTAACCTTGGAGCCCTTGTCAATCTTCTCTTCCTTGAGAAGTTTGCTGCCCTGGTACCAGCTTACTGTTACCTTATTTGCGTCATCGCCTTCACCAGACTGCTCGGGGGAGCATGCAATGAAGCAAGTAAGGGAGAGAACAAGCACCATGATAAGTGCTACTGCAGATAAGAACTTTTTCATTTTCTTTCTCCTTATTTTATTAAAATTTTTTTGTTTTTAGTATTTTTGCACACATTTATGTGTTTATGCGTCACAAAAAAAACTACTACTAATATATTATACAACTAATGGATAAGAAAGTCAAGAGAATTTAAAAGATTTCACAAAAAGCACAACTTTTTCGAAATTTTTTCGAAAATTACCAGGTCATACTTTCCAGACATTTTCGGCGTAATTGAGAATGGAACGGTCGGACGAGAATTTTCCGCCGTTTGCAGTGTTTCGAACACACTTTGCGAGGAATTCTTCACTTCCGTAATCTCGATTGAGCTCACTCTTGGCGCGCACGTAATCTCTGAAGTCCTGAAGCACAAGATAGTGGTCTGCACTCCAACCTCCGAAGAGTGATTCCTTGACAGATCGGAACATACCGCTGCCCTGATCGTCAAACGTACCGTCATCAAGCGTGTCTACGATGCGTTTGAGCTCGGGGTTTGAATTGTATATCGCCCACGGATTATAATTCTTTTTGATTTCTCTGACCTCTTCAACAGTTGCACCGAAGATGTATTCGTTCTCGCGTCCCGCCTCCTCACAGATTTCGACGTTTGCTCCGTCCATCGTTCCGAGGGTTACAGTTCCGTTGAGCATAAACTTCATATTGCCCGTACCGCTTGCTTCCATACCTGCCATAGAGATCTGTTCGGAAATATCTGCCGCCGGCATGATCTTTTCTGCGTAGGACACGTTGTAGTCAGTGACGAAAACAACTCGGAGCTTATCGTTGACGTCGGGGTCGTTATTGACTTTATCGGCAATTGCGTTTATAAATTTAATTATGCCCTTTGCGTTGTAGTAAGCAGGAGCCGCCTTTGCACCAAATATGAATGCGGTGGGCTTAAAGTCTTTTTCCTTGCCCTCTTTTATGCGGAAATAATAATAAAGGATAGAAAAAGCGTTCATAAGCTGACGCTTGTACTCGTGAAGTCTCTTTGCCTGTACGTCGAAGATGAAGTCGGGAGGGAGCAGAACGCCCTCTTTTTTATAAACGTATTCGGAGAGCTGTACCTTTTTCAGATGCTTTATTTCGGCAAAAGCGCGGCGAACCTCGGGATCGTCTGCATATTTTTCTAAATTTTTCAGGCGATCGAGATCTGCCTGCCAACCGTCTCCGATCTTTTCCGTGATCAATGCAGAAAGCTCTGGGTTGCAAAGTGCGAGCCAACGGCGAGGGGTTACGCCGTTAGTTACGTTGAGAAATCTCTCCGGATAAGCTTCGTACCAATCGTGGAAGGTGCTTTCCTTGAGGATCTCGGTGTGTAGAGCTGCAACTCCATTGATCTTACTACCCGCATAGATAGCTACGTTTGCCATGTGTACGGTGTCATCTTTGATGAGGAATAGTTTGCCATCGGGGAATTCCTTTTCTATACGCTCCTGCATCATTGTGAGGATCTTTGCGATTTTGGGAAGAAGCTTGCGAACTCGTTTCATATCCAAGCGCTCAAGTGCTTCTCCGAGAATAGTATGATTTGTGAAATTAAATACGGAGCGCGCGAGAACAAAAGCGTCCTCGAAGCGCATGCCTTCCTGCATAACGAGTCGGATAAACTCTGGGATTGCGAATACGGGGTGTGTATCGTTGAGTTGGAACGCTACGTACTCGTTAATCGTCTCGATAGGAAGCCCTTTTTGCTTATGCTTGCGGACAAGATCCTGTACCGATGCGGATGCAAAGAAATACTCTTGGCGCAATCGGAGAATCCTTCCCTTTTCGGTGGAGTCGTTGGGGTAGAGGGCGTAGCTGATGCTCTCACAGCGTATGTTGTCCTTTGCGATCTTGTCGATCTGCATACTGTCGAACGCCGCAAAATCGAAGCTGCTGGGTTGCTCGCTCTGCCACAAACGAAGTGTGTTGATTGTCTTTCCGCCGTAGCCGATCACGGGCATATCGTAAGGGACCGCTCTAACGGTGAAATCCGAGAATTTTACAAGCACACTCTCTTCGTCTCTTCTGTAGCTCCATGGATCTCCGTGCTTCTGCCAATCGTCTGCGCACTCCTTCTGGAAGCCATTCTCAAATTCCTGACGAAATAGACCGTATCTGTAGCGTATGCCGTAACCGTCAAGCGGAATACCAACGGTGGCTCCCGATTCGAGATAGCAGGCTGCAAGACGGCCGAGACCGCCGTTTCCGAGAGCTGCGTCCTCGATATCTTCAAACGTAGAAATATCCACTCCACGCTCTGTCATAATAGCTCTTACTTCGTCGAGCTTACCGAGGTTATAAAGGTTGGCAAAGATCGCGCGACCTACGAGAAACTCAGCGGAAAGATAGCCAACTCTCTTTTTGGGAGCTTCCTTGCATTTTTGCCAAGTGTCCGCAATTTCCGCCATCGTTGCGCGGCTGACTGCGTGGTAAATAGCGGAGGTGGATGCGTGCTTCATATCAACACCGCTATTTGCCTTGAGAAGACTCTCGACGGTTTTTATCCATTTATTCATTCTATTTAATAACTCCTTTAATGTTTATCTGTTCGCTTTTACGACCATATTTGCAAGCTTTTGAGTCAATCGGTCTGTCAAGACTTTCTCCTCAAAGCGCCAACTCCAGTTTTTGTCGCTAAGGATACCGGGGCAGTTCATACGGGAATCAGCACCCGTTCCGAGCACGTCCTGAAGAGGTAAAATAACGAATTTTGCACAGCTTGCGTATGCCAAGCGAATGGCCGCCTCTCTTGCACGCTGCATTACTGCGGGGTGATTGAGCTGCAGTGGCGAGCAGGTGAATTGCTTGCCCATTTTCTTACATTCAGATGAAAGATCGTCATAAAAAATCTTACGATCTTTTTCGTCCATATCCTGTAAAAACTCAATAAACGTGGAGTTGTCATGTGTTCCTGTGTAAACTACCGAATTTTCGCCGTAATTGGAGGGCTTGAATTCGTTAGTGGGATTTCCGTCAAATGCAAACTCCAATACCTTCATACGAGGGTATCCTGTATTACGCATCAAACGGTATACACCCTCGTCGAGAATTCCAAGGTCTTCTGCAATGATATTCCAATCCTTTTTATCTTTGAAGAGTTCCTCTTTGGGACCGTCACACCAGCGTCCTTTTCGGGCATTTCTACTACCTGCGGGAATAGCGTAGAATCTATCGAATCCTCGAAAATGGTCGATGCGAACAAAATCGTACATTGTGAGTGCTTTTTTCAGCCTTTCGGTCCACCATGCGTAGCCGTCCTGCTTCATTCTTTCCCAATTATAGAGAGGATTGCCCCAAAGTTGACCGTCTTCACTGAAATAATCCGGCGGAACACCCGCCACCTCGGTGGGTACACCGTCGCCGTTGAGCAAAAAGAGTTCGGGATGAGCCCAAACCTCAGTGCTGTCCTCGGAAACGTAAAGAGGCATATCTCCCATGATCTCCACACCGTGAGCATTTGCATAGTCCTTAAGTTCCTTCCACTGACGGAAGAATTCGTACTGTGTAAAATGCCAGAAGAGAACGGCCTCTTCGTTTGCGGAAAGGAATTCGCGCAGAGCCTGCTCATTGCGGGTACGATATTTTTCATCCCAGGTTGAAAGAGCCTTCCAATCGTGAGCTTCTTTTATTGCCATAAATGCCGCGAAATCGGCATATTCTCCCTTTTTCAAAAACTCTTTAAATTCGGGAACTTCACGGTCGAATCGGGAGAAAGCTATTTTGAGCAGGGGAATACGGAGATAAAACAATGCCTCATAGTTCACGCGCTCAGTTTTTTCGGTTGAAGTGGAGCAAGAATATTCCTCCGCCTCTTCTTTTGTAAGTAAGCCCTGCTTGATAAGTTCGTCTATATCAATAAGATAAGGAGATCCCGCTACGGCACAGGAGGAAGCATAAGGAGAGTCTCCGTATCCCGTTGGCACCAACGGAAGCACCTGCCATAGCTTTTGCTTGGCTTTTGCGAGAAAATCTACAAATTTTTTTGCTTGAGCTCCCAAAGTTCCTACTCCATACGGAGAAGGTAATGCTGTGATGGGTAATAAAATTCCTGCGTAACGCTCTTGCATTCTCAAACACTCCTTTGATTGATTCTTTGTTTCGAAAACTTTCGAATATTTATATTCTATCATATTTTATGCATTGTGTCAAGGGAGTAAATTTGAAAAAAATAAATTCCTTTTTTTGAAAGAAAAACGTTTTTAGGATTTTTTTAGTTTATTTTCAATGTTTTTTCAAAAAAATATTGTAAACTTTAAGAAATATAATAGTATAATGATAGCATAAATAACAGAAAATAATCGAAATTGGCGCTTAAAAGTCGATCTCGATGTTTCGAAAATAATCTCAAAAAGGAGAAGCGAAATGACGATTAAAGAAATAGCCTCAAAGCTCGGTCTTTCCGCAAGCACTGTCTCCAAGGCGCTCAATAACGCTTCCGACGTAAGCGCAAATACCCGCAACCGAGTCAATAATTACGCCAGATCGGTTGGGTTTTCATTGCATCGCAACCAGGAGGCAAAGCGCATTTGTGTGTTGTTTGAAAATATGGATTCACACAGTAATTCTCAGGTCGGCTATCCTGTGCTGACGGGATTTCAGCAAGCCGCAAACACATATCACTACGAGGTTGTGATAGAGCATTGCTCTGATAAGACACCTCCGAATCTCAAAAAACTTTGTCAGGAAAACAACTTTTGCGGACTTATGATAATGGGTACTAAGCTGAACAGCGTTATCATCAAAGAGCTTGAAACGACGAATATTCCCGTGATGCTGATGGACTCGTATGTCAAAAATCCTAGAGTCGCCTGCATTAGCAGTGATAACATTAACTCTGTGGCATCTATTGTCGAGCATCTTATCGGTCTCGGTCATAAAAAGATCGGATTTTTGGGCGGAGACAAACATTCTATCGTTACACGTGAGCGATTTTCAGGCTATCTGATCGGGTTAATTGAGGGCGATATCGAATTCAATAGCAATTATGTGCGTTATGGCAATTATACCGAATCGTGCGGTCTTGAAGCTGCTGATTATTTTGCCGAGCAGGGAGTTACCGCAGTGGTCTGTGCGTCAGATTTGATCGCGATTGGCTTGATTAACGGCTTTAAAAAGTGCGGACTTCACGTTCCCGATGACGTTTCCGTAAGTGGATTTGATAATCTCGATATTGCGAGATATTTCATTCCGTCTCTTACGACCGTAAAGCAGGATTTTATTTCCCTCGGGGAGAACGCCTTCACGTTGCTTCGCCAATCGATCAAAGGCAACAAGACTAAGCGAATCACCATTCACACCGAGCCGATATTCCGCGATTCCACGGCTCCCGCTAAAAAATAAATGGAATCTTTATGATAGTTCAGATAATGATTATGAGGTGAAATCATGAAAAAGAGTTACATACGCATCATTTCGTTCCTTCTCCTTTCCGTTATGCTTTTCTCGGCATTCCTGACCTCCTGTTCAGACCCGAGTGATAAGAATAACGACTCGACTCCTTCTACAGGCGATAAAACTGAGCAGTCTTCCGAGGACAAGTGGCAGATTCCTGAGGGCGAGTACTCTATCCCGAAAGAACCTGGACACAATCAGGTTACGTTCTATTGGTCTCATCCCGGTGTTATCGAAAACTGTGACATCTGGATTTGGTGGGACGGAAAAGAGGGAAGCGGGAACACTATGTATCCTTGCGATTACGGCGCAAAGGTCGTCGTTAATGTTCCCGAGGACATTGAACAGATAGGTTTTATAGTTCGTACGAATTGTTCCGAGCCCGGAGGCTCCTCTTGGGGAGAGGCTACCAAGGATGCGACAAGCGAAGACAGATTTGCTGTGATAGAAGGCGAAGAAACCTTTATTTATCTTAAGAGTGGAGACGCTGCGCAGTATACAAGTACCGACGGAGGCAAAACACTTACGATGATCAAGAAGTTTACCCTTGCGGGAATGACCGATTTCCACAAGATCCAATATAATATTTCTCCCAAGACTGCAATTACGAGCTATAAGCAGGTAAAGGTTTACGAGGGTGACAGAGAACTCACAATCCTCGACATCAGCAATATGGGTAAAGAGGTTACAAGCGGAACCATTGAGGTTGAGGAAACGCTTGATATCTCCAAAAATTATCGCGTTGTAATTGAAGGTTACGGAGAAAAGGCGGTAGTTCCCACAAACATTTTTGACAGCGAATACTTTGTTGAAAACTTTACCTATGACGGAAACGATCTCGGTGCCATTATAAACGGCGAAAATACTACCTTCAAGGTTTGGGCCCCCACGGCATCCCGCGTAGTTCTTAATCTCTTTGCCACGGGCCATGAGGGTGAGGCTTATCAGAGTGTTGATATGGTCAAGGGCGAGCGCGGCGTTTGGTCTTATACTGCAAAGTGCGGACACGGTACGTATTACACATATACCGTTACCACATCTGTTGGTACACAGGAGGCAGTTGACCCCTATGCAAAAGCGGCAGGCCTGAACGGTAATCGCGGTATGGTCGTTGATCTTTCCCGCACAAATCCGAGCGACTGGGGCGCTGATTTCTCCACCGGCATCGAGACCTATTCTGATGCTGTTATCTGGGAGGTACACGTGAGAGACTTCTCTAACAAGATCGCGTCCTCTCAGTATAAGGGTAAATATCTTGCATTCACAGAACGCGGACTTGTAAACGAGTTCGGACAGAGCGTTGGCGTTGATTACCTTGTAAATCTTGGTATTACTCACGTTCACCTTCTCCCCGTATACGACTACGCAACCGTTGACGAGGCAAACCCCGACAGTCAGTTCAACTGGGGTTATGATCCTAAGAACTACAACGTTCCCGAGGGAAGTTATTCTACCAATCCTTATGACGGTGAGGTGAGGATTAAGGAGTATAAGCAGATGGTTCAGGCTCTTCACGCCGCAGGCCTTGGAGTGGTTATGGACGTCGTTTATAACCACACGTATGACGCGAACAGCTCCTTTAACAAGATTGTTCCTTATTATTATTACAGATACACCGCAACGGGGGCAAACTCCTCGGCATCGGGTTGTGGAAACGACACCGCATCCGAGCGATATATGTTCAGTAAGTTTATGGTTGATTCTGTCAGCTATTGGGCAAAAGAATATGATCTTGACGGCTTCCGCTTTGACTTGATGGGATTGCACGACCTTGCAACGATGCAGAAGGTTGAGAACGCTGTCCATAAGATTAATCCTGAGGCTATCATCTACGGTGAAGGCTGGACGATGGGCTCTACCATTGACGGAAGTCCTATGGCAAATCAGTCGCAGATAAGTAAGATTGAGCCTCTCGAGGGTGCTGTCGGTGGTATCGCGGTATTCAACGACGTTATCCGTGACGGTCTTAAGGGAAGCGTATTCACTGCTATTTCCAAGGGATATATCAGCGGCAACGGCAAAGGCTCCTTCCCATCGGTCCTCTTTGGCATCAAGGGCGGCATAGGTACGGGAATGAGCTGGACAGTTCAGGACGCGATGGTTGTTAACTATATGAGTGCGCACGACAATAATACTCTTTGGGATAAACTTCTCCTTTCTAATGGAGATAATACAGTGGAAGAAAGACTCGCTATGAATCGTCTTGGCGCAACGCTTATGATGATCTCCAAGGGTACGGTCTTTTTCCAGGCAGACGAGGAGATCTTGCGTACGAAAGATGGCGATGAAAACAGCTATAAGTCAAGCGACGCTATCAATAATATCAACTGGTCCGTTCTCAAGGAAGGCACAAATGAATACGAGATGATGCTCTACTACCGGGAGCTTATTCGTGTAAGAAAGACATATGATATTTTTAGAACGCTCAATACGGCAGTTTACGCGAACACCTCTTTAGAAGAGGGAAGGGTTGCTATCACACTTGATGACCACGTTGGTAATAAGGCTCTCATCGTTTCTAATCCCACGGGTAATGCGATGACCTACACCCTCAGCGGTAACTGGAATATGATAGTTAACGGTAATTCTGTTATGGCTACTCCCGAGACTTGTGAGGGAACCATCACTATTCCCGCATACTCGGCGGTCATTCTCATAAACGATAATTGCCTCAACGGCTGATATAAGATTATAATAAGAGTTTATAGCTTTAAAAAACACCTCAATCGAACTGTAATGGTTCAAGCTTGGGGTGTTTTTCAGCTTTTTGTATTATAGGAAACGGCGTCTCGCCTAAAAAAGAGTACGGGAAATATATGTCTCTACAAACAAAAAATTAAATATCGCACAGCACATGATTTGATTCGTACTTAGTATGACCAAAAAGAAATCCCAGTCCTTTTGGACTGGGATTTCTTTTTGGAGGCGTCACCCAGATTTGAACTGGGGAATAAAAGTTTTGCAGACTTCTGCCTTACCACTTGGCTATGACGCCGTATTTGATTTTTAACTGTTTTACATTCAGCCCGTATATTATACCATAGGATTTTAGATTTGTCAAGACTGTTTTGTGTAAATTTTATGTGTCTTTAATTAATTGTTTTTTTGAATTTGTAATATTATGTGAAATTATGCTTTTTAGTATTGCTTTTTTACACATATATGGTATAATTCAAAGTGGTTTTTAAATGAATGAGAAAATACGATAAGGGGTATTAGCTTTGACTACTGACATAAAGACGTACAAACAAGAGAATAAGTTTAATTCAAGACAAACTTTAATATTTGTGCTGTGTCTTATAGCATATTCCTGCGCTTATCTTAACCGTTTACATATTTCCATTGCTTTACCGAGTATTACGGAATCTCTCGGAATAGGAAAAGAGAATGCGGGCATTATCACGATGTCATTCTTCTGGACTTACGCGATAGGTCAGCTTATTTCCGGGTGGCTGGGGGATAAGATTTCGCCAAAGTATATGATCGGTATCGGACTTGGTATGTCCTCGGTTTGTTGCTTCGTTTTATCTTTTATGAATACAACTCTCGGAATCAGTATCATGTGGGCGCTGAACGGTATTTTCCAGTCTATGCTTTGGGCGCCTATTATGAAGGTTATTTCGGGTAATTTCTCAGGGGAAAAGCTGCAAAGAGCAAGCTTTGGCATTTCTTTTTCTCTTGTTATCGGTCATATGGTTGCGTGGGCGTCCTCCTCCGTTTTCGATATGGTTTTTGAAAATTGGAGAATTATTTTCATCGTTCCCGCAGTGATCGTTGCTGTTTTTGTTGTTGCCTGGTTTATTCTGTTTAAAGAAAACCGTTCTGAACAGGTTGCTGAAGAAAAAATTTCTTCTTCTGAAAACGGAAGCGGATTCGGTTTCTTGAAAATTAAATATATGCCTACTGTCTTTATCATACTTATGGGCATTTGTCTTACTCACGGTATTGTTAAAGAAGGCGTCGGAACATGGTTCCCCACAATTCTTAAAGAGTTCTTTAAGATTACGGATGAGTCCGCTATTGCAGTGCTTATTATTGTTCCCGTTATTAACTTTGCAGGGCTTCTCCTTACAAAATTCGTTTCAAACAAAACAGGCGCAAACAGCTTTTTTATGTTGACGGTGCTTTATTTAATAACTGTTGTTTCGACCTTGATTTTATATTTCTGTCAAATCATACCCCTTATTGTTCTTGTGCTAATCATTCTTCTTGAAGGACTGATGTATGCAACAAATCCCGTGCTTACAACCTTTATCCCCGTAAGCTTTACAAAATATAACTGTGTTTCCACTATCGCGGGGGCAATGGACTGCATTATTTACGTGGGCGCCGCTCTTGCAACCTTCGTTACGGGAATAATAGCTCCCGAAACCTGCGAATGTGAAGGCTCCATCGTATGTAATTCCTGCGGTCTTGAGAGCTGTGACTGCGCTGTAAAGATTTGCAATGCGTGTGGGCTTGAGGTCGGCGGAGATTGGAGCGGGGTGTTCCTTTTCTGGCTCGGAACGATTGTCGTAGGCGTTGTTCTTTCATTGCTTCTTGTTTATTTCAATAAGAAGCAGGAAAAAACAGAAAAATAATATTATACGATCTTTTCAGGTCTGTATTTGAGTTTGTTTCCGAATTCATCAAAGCGTATTTCAAAGGTTCTTATTCCTGCGTAATACGGGGCAATAGAATATGAAGGATAATAGAATATAAAACCAGTGTCCGAAAGGTAATAGCGTTTTTCATTGAAGAAATGCTTGCACTTTTCGGGCGCATTTTTATAATAAACGCTTTCGTTGGAGCGAAGGTCCTCTGTGATCTGGTTTGAAATATTTTCTGCTATGTATTTACGGTAATTGAAGCCTTTTATAAAAAAGCTTCCCAAAGGAATTATTTCTCTTGTTCTTATGTTCCATGTTTCGGATTTTGCGGTAGTCATTCCGTGAGCGCCTCCTTCATATTTAAATGTATTGAAATATAATGAAATGTAATTGCTGTCCGCGTAAGCTGTTATGAAGCTTTTGTCAAATATCATAAAATCGAAGGGGAAGCCTGTTTTTGAGCAGTTTCTGTATGATTGAATTGCTTTTTTATATAATTCCGTTCGCACATATGTATTTGTTTCAGCGGCATTCTTTAAATAGTATGAATTGAATTTGTTTTCACATACGCCTTCAATTCGTCCGAAAACTTGAGGATATTCAAGTTTGATTTCCAATACGGGCTTTGTTTCGCAAAAAAGAAGGTCTTCTATTTTTTCCGTTTTAATTTCAGGCAGCATTTTTCTCCTCCTGAGATGTAAAATATATTTTTATTTTATGCAGATGCGTTTTTTTTGTTAAAGCACTTGCTTTTTGAGTGAATATATAGTATAATAATAAGAAAAAGAGATATATTGTAATAGATTTTTTATATGGGGGGCTTCATATGAACGACAAGGAAAAACTCGTCTTTAAACTTGCGTGTCGTTCAGGTGTTTTGATACTTGAAAACGGTGGGGAGACTTTCCGAGCAGAAGAAACCGTTCGTTTTATTTGTACTGCTGCAGGATTTGAGGCGAATGTTGTTGCGTTACCTACCGGTATTATAATTTCCGCTGATATTAACGGTGAACCTCAATCGTCTTCTGTTAAAAGAATTAAGAAAAGAAGTACGAATTTGTCCGTTCTTAATGAAATAAATGACGTTTCCAGAAGGTTCGTTTCAGGTAATATTGATGTTGAAGCCGCATTGGAGGAATTGGATGAATTGAATAACAGAAAGCCCGTAAACAAATGGCTTGCAGTTTTATATTCGGGAATATCTTCGTTCTTCTTTGCGTTATTGTTTAACGGCTCGTTTTTTGATTCTGTAATTGCGCTTGTGTCAAGCGCTACGGTTCAGACTTTGCTTTTGTATTTCAAACGAACTAACCGATACAGCTTTACTTTAAATCTTCTTGCAGGGTTTATTATTTCCTTATATGCGGTCGTTGCTGTTTCGGTATATCCGAGCGGAAATACTGAGGCTATAATAGTCGGCGGTATTCTTCCTTATCTTCCAGGTCTTGCAATGACGAACGCTATTCGAGATACGATGATGGGAGACTTGGTTTCGGGAATTTCACGTTTGGGAGACGTTCTGTTGTCAGCAGTATGTCTGGCAATAGGCGCCGGTGTCGTATTTGCTGTTTACGTTTATTTGGGCGGTGTTGTATAAAATGGATTTCATTTTTGATTTTATTATGTGTTTTGGTGGAACGTTATGCTTTTGTTTTATAATGAATTCCCCCAAAAAATCAATGTTTATATCTTCCTTTTTTGCATCTGTAGGCTTTATTGTATATGATTTGGTTAAGCTTACGGGAATAGGGGAGGCTGTTTCGATCTTTTTCGGAACCCTATGTATCGCAATTTCCGCTGAAGTATGCGCAAGAATTTTCAAAATGCCGTCCACGATTTTTCTTTTTCCCGAAATAGTTGTATTCGTGCCCGGGGTGGGAATTTACAGAACCATGTTAGCTCTTATTCAAAGTAATTTTGAGGAATTTCAAAAAGTCGGAACCGAAACTATAATTATAACTCTTTCAATGGCTATGGCTATTGCTGTTATCAATGTTTTTTCACGCCACGTTTTTCCTAAAAAAAATCATTGAGGTTATTTTAAAGAGGAGAGATATCTATGGATATTATAGTTACAACAGCCTTCGGTACGGAAGGAGTTACTGCGCGAGAGCTCAGAAATCTCGGATATGAAGATTTGACGGTAGATAACGGTAAAATCGTTTTTCAGGGAACCCCTGAAGATGTGGCGCGTGTTAATATGTGGCTTCGAACTGCGGCACGAGTTTTAATAAGAGTAGGTGAGTTTGAGGCTAAAACCTTTGAGGAATTGTTCGAGGGAGTAAAGGCTTTACCCTGGGAGGATTGGATCCCCGAAAACGGAAGATTCCCCGTGAACGGAAAATCTGTTCATTCTACACTTTTCAGTATATCCGATTGCCAGGCTATCACTAAAAAGGCAATAGTCGAAAAGCTTAAACAAAAATACCACAGAGAGATTTTTGACGAAACGGGCGTTGAATATAAGATCGAGGTTGCTTTGCTTAAAGATATTGCAACATTGACAATAGACACTTCAGGTTTGGGACTTCATAAACGAGGCTACAGAGATATTGTCGGCGAATCTCCTTTAAAAGAGACGATGGCTGCTACGCTTATCTTGTTGGGATATTGGAAAAAGGGCAGAATTTTTGTTGATCCTCTTTGCGGTTCGGGAACCTTACCTATAGAAGCCGCTATGATAGCGAAAAATATCGCTCCCGGTCTTAACAGACAATTTGCCGCTGAAAAATGGAATAATTTTGATCCTGCTGTTTGGAAAAAAGTAAGGGAAGAAGCAATATCTTTAATTGATGAAGATGTTCCTCTTACGATTTTCGGCAGTGATATAAACCCTAAGGCAGTAGAGCTTGCAAACTTCCATGCGGAAAAAGCGGGTGTCGATGACTGTGTAAGCTTTAAAAGAATGAATGTTGCTGATTTTGTATCAAAAGATGAATACGGCTTTATCGTAACCAACCCTCCTTACGGCGAACGTCTTGGAGAGGAAAGAGAGGTTATTCGTCTTTATAAATCAATGGCCGAGACATTTGCAAAGCTTCCCTCTTGGTCTTACGGAATTCTTACTTCATATGAGAATTTTGAGAAGGTTTTCGGTAAAAGGGCGGATAAAAAGCGTAAATTATTTAACGGACAGCTTCTTTGTCATTATTATCAATATAACGGACCTAAACCTCCAAAGAAGCTCAACCGAAGAGAGAACGTATAAATATTGTAAACAGAATCGCAGGGATTGAAAGAATCATCCAGTATAAAGTGTATTTAGGGCATATCTGACCTAAAAGATTTCCTTTAATTTTGGAGTAGTCCCATACGTTTTGTTTGAGGTATAAATTGAATATACATCCTGTTACAAATTCAACGCAAGTTATTGAAACTGCGCACAGCACGATTATAGATAATATAGGAATTGTATTTACAAAAGAGTTGTATATTCCGTCTATAAGTATCAGACAAAGTCCCCCTGCGAGAAACATACTCCAATGTGTATGTCTTGCCCAAAGGAGCTCTATTATTTGATAGGTTATACCGCCTATCCAAAACAAATAAAGATATAAAAGCATCTTCTTAACCTCTTGAGTTACAGTTACGGTTTTGTAGATATTATAACCTGAAACGTATTTAATTTTCATAACATAAGAATAATTTTTTTACATGAAATTATGCTAATATACAGTTGCGGAAGGTGGATTACAATGAGCAAAAAATCAAAGTTGACTTATATTGAAAAAGATGTATCAGATGACGAGGCTTTCGTTTTTTACGTGGACAAGCGTTGCCTCAGTGACGAAAAATACAGTAAGGCTCTAGATCTGCAAAATCTGCATTGGCATGATTATTTTGAGTTGGAAATAATTCTTGAGGGACACGGAAAGCATCATTTTAACGATTCCGTGTATGACTTGCATCCGGGAAATGCGTATATCGTTACGCCCATAGATTTTCATTCTGTTGCTTTTGCCGAAAAAACAGACAGTAATGTAGTTCATATTCAGTTTGATTCTTTTACCATGCGTCCGGAAGTTACTCAATTAATAACCTCTTCCGAAGAGCCCATAACGGCGGAGTTTGACGAGGTCGAATTGAAATACATCAGCATTTTATGCGATAAGCTTATCTCTGAATATGAAAATATGCGCCCCGACAGTCAAATGCTGATAAAAACAATATTGGAACAAATATGTATTTTAACTGTGAGAAAGTCGAAGCCCATTTCTCATACCGGAAATCCCAATATGAGAGATGAAACCATACTTCAGGTCGTTAACTATTTGAATAATAATTTCAGAACAAAAATCACAATGAAGCAGATCGCGGAAAAGTTCTCTCTGAATCCTAACTATTTGGGAGAAAAATTCCAAAAGACGCTTGGCGTTTCGTTCAATTCTTACGTAAATGACCTTAGGTTGACATATGCGTTGCACTTGCTGAAAAATTCGAGCTTAAGCATAAATCATATAAGTAAGGAAGTTGGTTTTTCGTCGGTATCATATTTTATTAAACTGTTTTCCGAAAAATACGGAAGTTCTCCTCAAAAAATGAGAAAAAATAAATAATATTTTTTGTATAAGAAAACACTCAACTATACTCTTTTTATAAAAGTATTGTTGAGTGTTTTTAGTCGTTTATAAATTTGATTCTTTTCAGTAGGAGTTGTGAGATTATATATGAAGCAAATAGTGAAATAATATCTTTAACTAAATAGGGTAAAGAAATTGTTGTTATTGCTGCTATCATATTTGATTTTGTTGAAAATACAAACCAAAAAAATCCCGCCATGTGACAGATTATCAAACCTAATATAGAACAGATGACTTTTTGAAAATTCTTTTTTGCTATTCCGCAGGCAGCGGCTAATGGTAGAAATCCAAATAGAAAACCTCCTGTTGTTCCGAAAAAAGATCCTATTCCGCCTGTCATACCGCTGAAAATAGGTAATCCCAAAATTCCTGCGGTCAAGTAAAGAGCAACTGAAAGTGTTCCGTATTTCCAACCGAGAAGAAAACCGCTGAGAGATACTGCAAATGTCTGCAACGTTATCGGGATCCCCGTAGGTGAGGGAATAGTTATTAAAGAAATTGCGGAAATAATTGCGGCAAAAAATGCTGAAAGTATTTGATTTTTTATTGTTTTATTCATTTTCATCTTTTTTCTTTACACTGACTTCGCCGCTGTTTATTGTTTCGATTTTTCCGTCATCATATCTTACTGTAAGACCGAAATTATCGTCTATATCCAAAACGGTAGCCTCTCCGCATATTTCATTGCATTTCAGTATATTAACTCTTTTTCCTGTGAGGATGGATTTTTCTCTGTAATAATCCAAAAAGCTACAGTTCAAAAGATTTGGGTATTCTTTCATGAACTCGTTCAGAACTTCAGCTATAAGTTTGTTTCTGAAATGATCGGGTGTTTTTCCGTGCTTAAAAATTGAGCAGGCGATATCCTTCAGCTCTTCGGGAAAGCCCTTTTGGGGCTTAGTTACGTTTATCCCTATGCCCAATACGACGAATTTCAATTCGTTGCTGTGTGCTTTTGAAACGGCTTCCGTCAGTATTCCGCAAACCTTTTTATTGTCAATGTATATATCATTTACCCATTTGATCCCTGTTTTTTTATCGGTAAGATTCTCTATCGCTTTAGAAACCGCCGTAGCGGCTAAGGTTGTTATTAAAAGCGCCCTTTCTGCTGCAAAATCGGGCTTTAAAATCAAACTCATGTATATACCGCAGCCTTGAGGCGAAGAAAAACTTCTGCCCATTCTTCCTTTTCCCGAAGTTTGGGTATCTGCGATTATCAAAGTGCCTTCAGAACCGTCATTTTCTGCGATTTTTTTTGCTTCCGTATTGGTTGAAGAGGTGGTGTCTAAAATCATTATTTTAAAAAAGTCTTTGTTATCAAGATTTTTTAAAATAATTTTTTCAGATAGTTTCGTAGAGCTTTTCATCGTTTCTACTCCGTAATATTTTTCATGTAATATAAAAATTGAGGCAGGAGAGTTTCCTCGTTTGGAAGACCCTCATGTTTTTTTTCTGGCAGATCAAGTGATATAAACTCGTTGTAATTGATCTGTTTCAGGGCGTCAGCAACTTCCGTTAACGGAAGGTTGCCTTTACCCAAGGGCTTGTATTCCAAATTTTCATTTATTAATACTGAATCATTTATATGTACGTGCTTGATTTTGCCCTCAAATACCTTGGCTGTTTGTTCGGGGTCCTCGCCGCAATAGCGTACGGTATTGTTTATATCCCAAAGAACTCCCGAGTTTTTGCAGTCCAATTCATTTAAAAATCTGGCTAAAAACCGTGAATCAGAAAAGATTCCTTTTGTTTCCATTAACATCGTTATTCCTTTTGTTCTTGCATAGGAGCAGATTTGCTTCAAATTATCAAAAATAAAGAAAATATCAACGTTGTTTTCAACCAAAGGTTTCGTGCGGAAGTCTCCGAATACGTTTATGTATGGAACCCCCATTTTTTCGGCAATTTCAATACATTCATAGGTCTCATTAAAAAGCTCCATTTTATTCTTTTTATCACCGAGACAGGTTTGTGTTGAAATAACGGGGATCTTTAAATTGTTTCCGCTTATATAAGCCCTTGACTGTGAGATATTATCTCTTGAGAACTCTTTTATTTTCGGAACAGACATCTCGTTTTGAAGACCGCATATTTCAATTCCGTCAAATTTGAGCATTTTTGCTACGGCAATTATTTTTTTGAAATCCCAATCGGGGGATACGTTCGTTGAAAATGCGTATTTCATATCCATTCCTCCATTATTATCCTATTCTTATATTGTATCATACTTATATAAATTGTTGCTATCATTTTTGTGATTTTATCATGAAAATTATTTATCAAAAATCCCCCTTGACATTTAAAGAGTTAAATGATATAATTGAATTATAAAATGAGTTTATGGTATTACGAAGAAAATCACGCTGATTATAAATTAAATACAGTAATTACAAAAGGAAAATCGTATGGAAAATATTAAAGAAAAAGCCGTATTGATAGCTGTTCAGACTAAAGACGTTTCAGAAGAAGAGGCAGAGCTTTCTATTGCGGAGCTCGGACGCCTTGTTGAAACCGCAGGAGCTGAACCATGTGTCTCCGTTATTCAAAAAAGAGAAAACTTCGATGTGGCGTCTTACATCGGTCGAGGAAAGGCTTTGGAAATAGCCGAAATATGCAAAAATAATGAAATAACTCTCGCTGTCATAGATGATGAAATATCGGGCAGTCAGGCAAAGAATCTTGAAGACCTTTTGGACGTTAGGGTCGTTGACCGAACCATGCTGATACTTGATATTTTCGCCGCAAGAGCAAAGACCGCAGAGGGGCGTTTGCAAGTTGAATTGGCTCAGTTGAAGTATTTACTGCCGAGACTTATCGGTCTTGGTAAGTCTTTGTCCCGTCTTGGTGGCGGTATAGGCACGAGAGGTCCCGGTGAAACAAAACTTGAAACAGACAGACGTCATATAAGACGTAAAATAAATTCTTTGGAAGAACAGTTGGAAAAGGTTGAACAAAGAAGACTTCAAGCCCGTCGCAGACGAGATAAAAACGCCGTACCTTCTGTTGCTTTGGTTGGATATACAAATGCGGGGAAGAGTTCGCTAATGAACGTACTTTGCTGCTCAAATGAGGTCTATGTGGAAGACAAACTTTTTGCCACGTTGGATTCAACAACCCGAAAAATGGTTTTCCCCGAATATCCCAAAAGCAATATTCTGTTGACGGATACGGTAGGTTTTATTCGTAAACTTCCGCACACTTTGGTAGAAGCTTTTAAATCTACTTTGGAAGAAGCGACTTCTGCCGATCTGCTTTTGCACGTTGTGGATTCTTCCGATGCGGAGCTTTCATCTCATATTGAAACGGTAACGGGAATTTTGAATGAACTCGGTATCGAACATAAGCCCGTATGGCTTGTAATGAATAAGAACGACCGCCTTGTGGGAGACAGGGAAATTGAAGCTTCTGCTGTTATGGCTGCCAACAGACTTAACGGTATAAAGGTTTTCAGCGTTTCCGCCAAAACGGGGAAGGGTATAGCTGAATTGCGTAATGAAATAAGAAATGCTTTGCAGAATTAATAACTAAAGCTTGTATTGTTTTGGGTAAATAATATTAAAAATAAAATTATTCGGATTATAGCGGTGTTTCGTATAACCGATACGTGATAAAACGGATTAAACAGTTAGATAAACTTGAATTTGTAGGTATGTGTGTTATGGATATAATTACTCATTATGATTTATTAGTGGATGAAAATAACGACCCTTTTCGTGACCCGCCTCCACTACAAGAATATATGAACGGATGGGATGGAGAACTATTTTTAGAATCATTAGAACTTTCCAATAATAAAAATGTTCTTG
>JAFSAH010000062.1 GCA_017441125.1 Clostridia bacterium | reverse complement strand
CTCATGAAAAAACCCGAACTTTTGGCTCCTGCGGGAGACCTTAATAAGCTTATTTATGCGGTGCTTTACGGTGCTGACGCGGTTTACATTGGTGGGGAACAGTTTTCTCTCCGAACGGCTTCCGCAAATTTCACGCCTGCTGAAATGAAACAAGGGGTGGAATTTGCTCACAGAAAGGGCGCAAGAGTTTACGTTGCCTGCAACGCCGTGCCCCATAACGACGAAATAGTTTTCTTTCCCGAATATCTTGAAAATCTCGTTGAGTGCGGAGTTGACGCTCTCATAATAACCGATCCGGGAATGTTCGCTCTTACGCGTAAACTTGCACCCGATATGGAGATACATATTTCAACTCAGGCAAGCACCGTCAACTACGAGGCCTGCAAATTCTGGCATCAGATGGGCGCAAAACGAATCGTTCTCGGAAGGGAAGTCTCTTTGAATGAGATTGCCGAAATAAGAAGCCATATTCCCGACGACCTGGAAATAGAAAGCTTTGTTCACGGTGCCATGTGTATGGCTCATTCGGGCAGATGTTTGATTTCGGATTTCCTTACGGGAAGAAGCTCCAACCGAGGTAACTGTGCTCAACCTTGCCGTTGGAAGTACGCCGTTATGGAAGAAACACGTCCCGGAGAATACTTTCCCCTTGAAGAAAACGGCAACGGCACTTTTATTTTCAATTCAAAAGATATGTGCATGATAGAGCACGTTCCCGACCTTGTTCGAGCAGGTGTCAACAGCTTTAAGATCGAGGGCAGAGTCAAGACAGAGTTTTACGTGGCGTCCGTTGTACAAGCTTACCGCAATGCAATCGACGCTTGCTTTGAAGACCTTACTTATTACAGCGAAAATATTGATAAATTTACCGACGAGGTAAACAAAGTCAGTCACCGCGAATATTACACCGGTTTTTACTACGGCTATCAAGGCGAAAAGGGACAGAATTACAAAAACTCCTCCTATATCCGCGATTGGGAATTGGTTGCGGTAGTCAAGGGCTACGACGTGGCGAAAAAGCGCCTTATCGTCAGCGAAAGAAACAAGTTCCATGCAGGCGAGACCGTTGAGATCCTTGAAGCGGGAAAGCAGCCACGTACCTTCACTATAGGAAAAATGTACAACGAAAAGGGCGAATTTATTCTTTCAGCCCCCCATGCGGAAATGCACGTGGAAATTGAATGTGACCACCCCGTAGGGCCATATTCCTTTATCAGAAGAAGAGCAAAATAAAAAAGGAGATAGATTTATATGACTTTCAGTATTAACCACCCCATAATTTTTGTCCTTGTGGCAATTATTGTGGCTGTCGTTTTGGCGCAGTCCGTATTTTTCCTTGTAAAAGCATGGAAACGCGGCGTTGAGATCGGCATGGACAAGAAAAAATTGCGTAAAATTGCAATTACCGCAAGCGTTTTTACCATAGCCCCCGCAGTTGCAATAGTAATCAGTGTAATTGCCCTTTCAAAGCAGTTGGGGCTTGCTCTCCCGTGGCTCCGTTTGAGCGTTGTGGGTTCTCTTTCCTATGAGGCTATAGCCGCAGAAAACACCGCAAATGCAATGGGAATTGAAGCGACTGCCGCATTGAACGCCTCACAGTTTGTTACTGTGACTCTTGTAATGACTATAAGCATCATGGTTGGTATTTGGCTCGTGCCCGCTATATGCAAAAAAATGCAGAACGGCATGATAAATCTTGAAAAACGCGATAAAAAATGGGCAGACATCTTTAATTCTGCCATGTTCATCGGTATGATTGCAGCCTTCGTAGGCTTCGTTTTCTGTGATGTTTCAAACGTAGCTAAAGGAGACTTTTCAGGGCTTATCCCCGTTCTTGTAATGGTGGTTTCCGCGTTGATAATGGCTGTGTGCGGTCTCCTTGCAGGAAAATTCAAGAAAATTCATTGGCTTGCCGATTACGCTTTGCCCGTAAGTCTTCTTGCAGGCATGGCAAGCGCAATTCCCATCACAAGCTGGTTATCCTAAAGAAAGGGGAAAGATATCATGAAAAAAGAACTTACATATATGGATAAGGTCTACCGTTGGGGCGGTATCTGGAATATTTCCGTAATGCTCATTCTTCTGGCATTCCCTGTGGCAGTTGCGCTTCTGTTTAACGCGTCTCCTGATTGGAACGGACTTTTAATGGGACTTGTTGCCACAGCGCCTATGTATTGGGCTGTCGGCGTGGTGGAAACAATCACGTTTATTCCCATGCTCGGCGCAGGCGGCTCGTATTTGTCTTTCGTAACGGGAAACATCTCAAATTTGAAGCTTCCGTGCGCTTTGAACGCGCTCGAACAGGCGAAAGTCAAGGCAAATTCCGAAGAAGGTGAGATAGTCTCCACCATTGCAATCGCAGTTTCAAGCATTGTTACCACGCTTATTATAATTCTCGGCGTGCTTCTCATAGTACCCCTCACACCGATTCTTGAAAATCCCGTGCTTGACCCCGCTTTCGCGCAGATGATCCCCGCATTGTTCGGCGGTCTCGGTGTGGTTTTCGTTTCACGCAACTGGAAGATAGCAATCGCACCCGTGACGCTTATGCTTATTCTTTTCATTACAATACCTGCGCTCAATTCGGGCACGGTGGGAATAATGGTTCCCGTCAGCGTAGTATTTACACTTATCATAAGCAGAATCATGTATAAGAAAGGTTGGCTGTAAAATGATATTTCTCTATATTTTCCTCGCGGCAGTGGCTGTATTTTTGGCGGTAATTTTAGTCAGAGCCGCAATGTTCAAGCCGAAAACTTTCCCCGTAAAAGAGGCAGAGCCCATTGATTTTGACAAAGAAGCGCCCGTAAATGCGCTCCAACAGCTCATTAAATGCAAAACGGTCTCTTATTACGAAAGCGAAAAAGAGGACGACGCGGAATTTGAAAAGCTCGTTGAGCTTCTTCCGCAGCTTTACCCTGAGGTTTTCAAGGCTTGCTCCTTTGAAAGATTTTCGGGCAGAGCGCTCCTTTTCAAATGGGAAGGCAAAAAACACGAAAAGCCTACGGTTTTAATGGCGCATTTCGACGTTGTTCCCGTTGAAGAAGATAAATGGGAAAAACCGCCCTTTGAGGGCATTATTGAGGACAGCGTTCTTTGGGGCAGAGGAACTCTCGATACAAAAGTCACGTTCAACGGCGTTCTCTACGCGGCAAATCATTTGATAGCGCAAGGCTTTGTTCCCGAAAACGATATTTATCTGGCATTCTCCGGCAGCGAAGAGATAAACGGCAAAGGCGCGTCAAGTATTGTTGATTATTTTGAAGAAAAAGGCATTGAGCTTGGACTTGTTCTTGACGAGGGCGGAGCGGTCGTTGAAAACGTATTCCCCGGCGTCAAAAAGCCCTGCGGTCTTATCGGAATTGCGGAAAAGGGTATGATGAACGTGACATTTTCCGTTTCTTCGGGCGGAGGTCATGCATCTGCTCCGAAGCCTCATACTCCCATAGGTGTTTTGGCAAAGGCCTGCTGTGATATTGAAAACAATCCCTTCCCCATGCACGTAACAAAGCCTGCGGCTGAAATGTTTGACACTTTGGGCAGAAATTCAACCTTCCTTTACAAGATAATTTTTGCAAATCTCGGCATTTTTAAAGGAATCCTCAACAGCCTTGCAAAGAAAAGCGGCGGCGAAATGAATGCGCTTTTACGCACAACGGTGGCATTTACTCAAGCAACGGGAAGTCTGGCGCCGAACGTAATACCTCCCGTAGCGACAATGACAGCAAATCTGCGTCTGAACCATTTAGATACTGTTGAATCTGCTGAAAAACGCCTGAAAAAGATAGTAAACAATGAAAATATCACCTTAACTGTGTTCAGGGGCACAAATCCCAGCCGAATTTCACTGACAGAAGGCGCGGCATGGGACAAGGTTTCCGCTGCCGTTGCAAACACATGGCCCGACTGTATCGTTTCTCCGTATCTTATGGTTCAGTGTTCAGACTCTCGCCATTACGGCAGAATTTCCGATAAAGTCTATCGCTTCAGCGCATTGGCAATGACTCCGGAGGAACGCAAAACCATTCACGGAAATAATGAAAGAATTCGCCTTGAGTCAATCAATAAAGCCGTTGAATTCTACATCAGACTTATAAAAAATTGCTGATAAAAATACAAAATTAAAGTTGATTTCCTGCGGAATTCTTCTATTATATACGAAAATCCCTCAATCTTTCCTTAAGAAAAATTGAGGGGTTTTTAACATAACAATTCTGCTTTTTTCTATTTTCCGACGCAGAAGCGGGAGAAGATATTCTGCAAAATGCTTTCAGAGGCAGTTTCACCGGTCAACTCACCGAGAACAGAAATTGCCTGCTCTATATCGTAAAGAAGCGCGTCGGGAGTTATTCCCATATTTGCAACGGCGTTTTCAAGAAGCGCAACTGCGCGGCAAAGGACGTCGTACTGTCTCGCGTTAGTCATGAAGCTTCCGTCAGAGGGGGCGTTGAAGGCAAAGGCTGTCTTGACTAAATTTTCCAAAGCCTCTATGCCCGTCTTGTTTTTTGCGCTGATGTGGATAACGTTTTCAAAAGCCGAAAGGTCGTAGTCAAATTTATCGGAAAGGTCCGTTTTGTTTACTGCGGCAATCTTCACGGCGTTCAGCGTTTTTATCTTTTCCGCAATCTCCGCATCCTCGGCAGACATTTCTCTTGAGCCGTCGAAAACGCAAATTATCAGGTCCGCCTGCTCCAGCTGCTCGTAGGACTTGCGCACGCCGATGGATTCCACCACGTCGTCGGTTTCTCTGATTCCTGCCGTGTCGGTCAAGATCAGCTTCATGCCGCCGAAAACAACGGTCTCCTCAACCACGTCGCGGGTGGTGCCGGAAATATCCGTAACGATACTGCGCTCGTAGCCCGAAAGAGCATTCAACAGACTGCTCTTGCCCACGTTGGGAGTGCCCGCGATAACGGTTTTTATGCCGTTGCGGACATATCTGCCGTAGGAATAGGTGTCAAGAATCCTTTTCGAGTCGGAAATTGCCTTGTTTATGGCATTTTTTATCTCTTCGTACTCCGTATCCTCGATTTCGTCGTCGGGATAATCAATAAACGCGAAAAGCTTTGCGGAAAGCTCCACGAGGGGCTGACGGATATTTTGAATCTTTCCCGCCATTACGCCGCCCAAGGACTTGACGGCATTTGAGGCTTCCTCTCTCGTTTCCGCATCAATAAGGTCGATTATTGCTTCGGCCTGAGTCAGGTCAAGCTTGCCGTTGAGGAATGCTCTCTGTGTAAATTCGCCGTTTTTCGCGGGAACTGCGCCGTTTTTTGAAAGAAGCTCGCAAACCGCCGAAATTACCACCGCGCCGCCGTGACAGGATATCTCAACGGTATCCTCGCCCGTAAAGCTTTTTGGACCGCGGAAAATCGAAAGCATAACTTCATCGACTTTTTCGGTTCCGTCAAGAATAAACCCGTGATAAAGCCCCTGCTCCGAAGCGGAAATATCGCGGGAAAAAATTTTATCCACAATATCCACAGCCTCCGCGCCTGAAACCCTTATGACGCCGATAGCGCTGCGCTGGGGTGCGGTTGAAAGCGCAAAAATCGTTGTGTTTGAGTATATCATACAGTGTTCTCCACAAAATCAACTTTTTAAATTTCATGATTTAATTATAGCATTATTTGTGTGAGATGTCAAGTAAAATCTTTGCAAAATACGATACATTAAACTGATAGTATGTTCTGTAAATTAGACAAAGTTTACCAAAAGTTTCACAGAAAGGTATTTACAAACAGCTTTAAATTTGATATACTTATATAAGAAAGTTTAAGGAGGTTTACGGAAATGAAAAATTGGGCGTTTTTGATTCCCGCGGACCTTTTTTCTTCTTTTTCAAGCTCTGCTGAAACGACTTTTGTTTTGGCGGAATCTTCGTCTTTTGAAATTATTGAATTTAACAGTATTTTTGCCGTTTGATTTTTTAACGGCAATTTTTTTGTATTTTTTCAACGGCTTCAAGAGACAAAAAATAAAAAACATATAAAATGGAGTGGTAAAACAAATGAAAATGATCTTCAATGTCAACGACAAGCCCAAGTTTCCCCAAATGATAGTTTTTGCTTTCCAGCAGCTCCTCGCTATCATGGCCGCAACAATCGCTGTTCCCGCAATCGTAGGTAACGGAATGACCGCATCTGCTGCTCTCTTCGGCGCAGGCGTAGGTACTCTCGTTTATCAGCTCTTCACAAAATTCAAGAGCCCTGCATTCCTCGGTTCTTCCTTCGCATTCATCGGCTCTATGAGTGCTGCCTTCGGAGGCGCCGCTTCCATGCAGCTTGGCTATCTCGGACTTATTCTCGGTGCCGTAATCGCAGGCCTCGTTTACGTAGTTATCGCAATCGTTATCAAATTGGCAGGCATTAAATGGATCGATAAGATCATGCCTCCCGTTGTTATCGGACCCACAGTTGCTCTCATCGGTCTTTCCCTTGCAAGCGCGGCTGTAAACGACGTTTTCTCTTACGGCGATAAGGTTTCCTTCGGTTTGTCTTCTTATTTCATTATGAATACAAAAACATGGATCTCCTTGATCTGCGCGTTGGTAACTCTCGTTGTTGTCGTTCTCTGCTCCGTATACGGTAAGAAAATGGCAAAGCTTATCCCCTTTATTATCGGTATCCTTGCAGGCTACGCAGTTGCTTTGATATTCACAGTTATCGGTACTGCTACAAATAATCCCGACCTTCTCGTAATCGACTTTGCTCCCTTCCAGGCGCTCGTTGCAGACGGCGTAGGTATTAAAACATTCTTGGCTTTGCCTGAATTCAGCTTCCTTACAGCGATTGAAGGCTTGAAGGAATTTGACCTTTCCTACCTCGCTACAGTTGCAGTAGCATATTTGCCCGTTGCATTCGTTGTATTTGCAGAACATCTTGCAGACCATAAAAACCTTTCTTCCATCATCGAACAGGACCTCACAAAGGATCCCGGTCTTTCCAGAACACTTCTCGGTGACGGTATCGGTTCTATGGCGGGCGCTTTCTTCGGCGGTTGCCCCAACACCACATACGGCGAATCCGTAGGTTGCGTTGCTATCACAAAGAACGCTTCTATCGTAACTATCACAACAACTGCTATTATGGCAATCGTAATTTCCTTCATCTCCCCCTTCGTTGCATTCCTTGATTCAATTCCCGGTTGCGTAATGGGCGGCGTTTGCGTTACTCTCTACGGCTTCATCGCAGTTTCCGGTCTTAAGATGATCCAGAAGATTGACCTTGAAAACAACGCAAACCTCTTCACAACCTCCGTAATCCTCATCACAGGTATCGGCGGTATGTCAATGGCTATCGGTAAGGTTTATATTACAACTATTGCGTGCGCGCTCATTCTCGGTATCATCACAAACGTAATCCTTTCCAAAAAGACAAAAAGCGAAGAATAAGATATTGAATATTTAAATATCAAAAAGCACTTATGAAATTCATAAGTGCTTTTTTCTTTTCTTCAATTTAAGCTTTTTTCTTTCGTGCGCACAAATAATACACGCCGTAGAAGGCGGTGATATACAGCACGAACAAAAGAACCACGCAGATGGGATAAAGAACAGGACTGCCACCCACCATATTGTAAATAATGTCATAGGGCGTGCCGTCGCCGCGAACCAAAAACATATAATTGTAATCAATTATTTTATTGGCTATAAACGCTACGGCGCAAAATCCTCCGAGAATACAGACGGTCACGGGAATATTTTTCTTTTTCATGCTTGTCATGCCCGAAATCATTATGTACAAAGCGGTAAAGCCCGAAATACAGTGGGTAACGCCCGATACTATGTTATCAAAGGAAAGGACGGGATAGGAGCCGTAGTCCTGACCTGCGAAATATGTTCCGAGAACTGCGCCGAGCACGCCGAAAATAGTAACGAAATCCATAGACGCTTCCTTCAGCCTGCCCTTGCAAAAGGCCGCCATGGGAATTGCAATCAACTGAATACTGCACAAAAACAGAGGAAGCTGGTACTTCCAATGCATGGGGTCCGCATTCACAACGCAACCCATAATGATCTTAAATATCTCAAGGCTGTCAATAAGTATTGCCGCGACCACAAGAACTCGGTTTTTCTTTATGCTGTCCTTATTCCTGTTCCGAAGCCCGAAAACAACGGCGCACACTATCATGATGACCATCAATGAAGAAACAAACGTAAGGTGCTGCCAAGACATGTATCCCTCAGCGGGACGTTGATATCCGCCAAAACCAAAGAATTCTCTCAAGGAATTCATACCGTCAACTTGCCAAAATAAAGAGGCAAGTGTCACCTACCTTTCAAAGTACCGTTGGTACAGAGATTAAAAAAAGATTCTTCCTTGCCTGTCATTATACCACATTTTTCGACATTTGTCTACACTTTTTTGAAAATTATGGTAGATTTTTAATTTATATATTTATTAACATAAATGGAGTTTCACTTCATACTCAGGACCTAATTCCTCAACTACTCTTTTATAAAGATTTTCGGCTCTTTTATTAAAATCTGCCTGCTGTTCGGCGCTCCACAGTAAGGGGTCGGAGGGAGATTCCCAATTTAAACGGGTATCGTATTCCTTGCACATGGCTTTAATTTCCAAAATCAACTCTTCGGAAACACCACACTCTCCGGACATCGTGAACCCGCGATCCGTCCAAAGGCACCAACCTGCGCAGTAATCGAACATGAACCATAGTTTTTGTTTTTTATTCTTTTTCTTAAACAGCTTAATCATGATCTGCCCTCCTTTTCTGCAGTTTATCTCCCGAAGCTTTAATCGGGGTGGAAATACAAAGGCAGGGTATCTTTCCTCTCGAAAAGGTACCCCGCCCCCATAAAAAACATATTTATTTCTTATTTCACAATATCTTTTGTGAGTTCAAGAGTATCTCTTGCGATTGTGAGTTCTTCGTCTGTGGGAATTACGAACATACGAATCTTTGAATCGGGTGTGGAGATATCAATTTCTTTGCCTCTGACAGCGTTCTTTTCTGCGTCAATCTTAACGCCGAGGAATGCGAGCTTTTCTGCAACTCTTGCTCTGTAGTGAGGGTTGTTTTCACCAATACCGCCTGCGAAAGCGATTGCGTCGATACCGCCCATAGCTGCAGCGAATCCGCCTATGTACTTAACGAGCTGGTGGCAGATCATATTTTCAATAAGAATAGCTCTTTCGTCGCCGTCTTTTGCAGCCTGCTCAATGTCACGGTTGTCGCTTGTTTTCTGGGAAACACCGAGAATACCGGACTTTTTGTTCATGATGTTGTCGATTTCCTTGGGTGTGAGGTTTTCTTTTTCCATAAGAAGGGGAACGATTGCAGGGTCGATGGAACCGCAACGTGTACCCATCATGATACCTTCAAGAGGTGTGAGACCCATTGTTGTGTCGAAGCATTTACCGCCGTCAACTGCCGCGATTGAAGAACCGTTGCCGAGGTGACAAGTAACGATCTTTGTATCCTTGGGGTCTTTGCCGAGCATTGCAGCTGCTCTGCCGCTAACGTATCTGTGGGATGTTCCGTGGAAGCCGTATCTGCGGATTCTGTATTTTTCATAGTATTCATAGGGAAGAGCGTACAAATATGCGTAGTCGGGCATTGTCTGGTGGAAGCCTGTATCAAAAACAGCTACCTGAGGAACGCCGGGCATAATAGCTTCACAAGCGCGGATACCTGTAAGGTTGTGGGGGTTATGCAAGGGACCGAGCTCGCAGCATTCTTCGATAGCCGCGATAACGTCGGGATTTACGATAACGGAGCCGCTGAACTTTTCGCCGCCGTGGAGAACTCTGTGGCCAACAGCCTTGATTTCGTCCATAGAATTGATAACGCCGTGTTCGGGGTCTGTAAGAGCCTTTACTATGATCTGAATAGCTTCGCCGTGGTTAGCCATCTGAACGTCGAATTTGTAGTCATCCTTGCCGGGAACCTTGTGCTTGAAGTTGCCGCCTGCGATACCGATTCTGTCGCACATACCTTTTGCTAAAACTGTTTCGTTGGACATATCGATAAGCTGATACTTGATCGAGGAACTGCCCGCATTGATTACGAGTACTTTCATTAATGTCACTTTCCTTTATTCTAAATTATATTTTACACTTAATTATATCATTATACTGCGGAAAAATCAACGAATTCCGCCGTTTTTCGATAAAATTTCAATTTTCAACCCATTAACTCATCGCTTATTTTGGCGTAGTCAAAAATCGAAAGGGCTTCGCCTCTTACGGTTTCGGAAAATCCGCAATTTTTAATTATCTCCGTCGCTTCCGCTTTCGTTATTTTAAACTCGTT
>JAFSAH010000061.1 GCA_017441125.1 Clostridia bacterium | reverse complement strand
CCAGGGTCAGGCAACAGATATCAAAATTCACGCAGACAGAATTATTAAAATTAAATCCGATCTTAACAGAATCCTTGCTGAAAATACAGGAAAGCCCCTTGAAATAATTGAAAAAGACACAGAAAGAGATAACTTCATGACAGCAGCACAGGCTATGGAATACGGACTTGTTGATAAAGTTATCACAAAAAGATAAATCAGAGGGGAAAATATATGCCCAGAGATAACAGTATGGATCTGATAAGACAGTGCTCTTTTTGCGGATTTACCGACACGGACGGAAGCACGCTTATGCTTTCGGGTGTAACGGAAGATGTATTCATCTGCGAAAACTGCATTGAAACTTGTATTGAATACATGAACACTCTTAAAGGTCCAATAAACAATAGGCGCAGTAAAAAAGATTCTCAAATTGAAATCAAAACTCCGGCTGAAATTAAAAAGGCTCTTGATGAATACGTTATCGGACAGGAAGACGCAAAAATTGCCCTTTCAGTTTCGGTATACAACCACTATAAGAGAATAACGGATAATTCCGATGACGAAGTTGAATTGGTAAAGAGCAACGTACTTTTACTCGGTCCTACAGGTTCGGGTAAAACCCTCATGGCTCAGGTTTTGGCGAAAACTCTTAACGTGCCATTTGCAATTGCGGACGCCACCACATTGACCGAAGCAGGTTACGTCGGTGAAGACGTTGAAAACATTCTTCTCAGACTTATTCAGGCTGCGGATTTTGACGTTGAAGCCGCAGAAAAAGGTATTATTTACGTAGATGAGATAGATAAAATATCCAGAAGATCCGAAAACCCCTCCATAACGAGAGACGTTTCGGGCGAAGGTGTTCAACAGGCTCTTCTGAAAATTCTTGAAGGAACCATTGCTAACGTACCTCCTCAGGGCGGAAGAAAACATCCGAATCAGGAATTTATACAAATCAATACAAAAAACATTCTTTTCATTTGCGGCGGTGCTTTTGCAGGTCTTGAAAATGTGATTAAAAAACGTGTTTCGGGAACAGCAATTGGTTTTGGTTCAAAAATCGAAACAAAAAAAGAACAGCCTGCAAGTTTTTATCTCAAACAGTGCGAATCCCACGACCTTATCAAATTCGGAATCATTCCCGAACTTGTGGGACGCTTGCCTGTTATCGTTTCTGTGGATAACCTTGACAGAGACGCTTTGGTAAAAATACTTAAAGAACCTAAAAATTCCATAATCAAACAGTATCAGAAACTTCTCAAAATCGACAAGGTGGATTTGGAATTCACAGATGATGCAATAGATACCATAGCAGACGTCTGCGCAAAAAGAGAAACCGTGCAAGAGGTCTCCGCACGGTCGTTGAGAAATTCATGACAAAACTTATGTTTGATGTTCCTTCAGACAAAAATATCACAAAAGTAGTTATTACAAAGGGCTGCGTAGAAGGAACCGAGCCGGCGGTAATAACCAGAAATGAAAATGTTTAGGAGTCATCCTATAATGAATAATTATCTTGATTTTATGAGCCTTTATGAGGGCCGCGCGGTACTGCCCGTGCTGGCTCTCAGGGGGCTTGTTACTTTTCCCCAAACACTCATACATCTTGACATCACAGAGAAAATACATATTTCCGCAATTCAGGATGCAATGAAGCACAGCAGATTCATTTTCCTTGCATTGGAAAACGTTGAAGCAGGCAGAGAAAGCGGAAATCTTTCAATAAATACCATAGGAACCATAGCAAGAATAAAGCAGCTGCTCAAAGCACCCGCTGGGGAAGAAAGAGCAGCCTTGGAGGTCTTTGCAAGAGGCGTTATCACAGGTGAAATAAACGGAAACGAATACCCCTCCGCCTTCGTTTCCATCAAAGACGATGAAATACTTGAGGGCTGGTCCGAGGAAGACGAAACGGCAATGAGAAGAAAGGCCCGTGAAACATTTGCGGAGCTGAATGCAATCATGGACAAGCTCTCCCCCGAAATCGGAAAAGCTATGGGAAGCATTAACGATATCGGAGAGCTTGCAGACTATATTGCTCAAAACGTACCCTTCAAAGCAGAAGTCAAGCAAAGAATACTTGAAGAATTTGAGCCTCACGAAAGACTTTTGCTCGTAATAGCCGCATTACGCGAAGAAACCGAGATACTTCTCCTGGAGCAGAAGGTCTCTGCGCTTGTAAATATAAAAATGCGCAAAAATCAGAGAGATTACTTTATCAGAGAACAGATTCGAACCCTTCAGGAAGAACTGGGCGACGGCGGTGCAGACTTTTTCGGAGACGAAGACGATGAAGAGCTCTACGACAGAATAATGACATTGAACGCGTCTGATGAAACCAAAGAAAAGCTTGAAAAAGAACTCATCAGACTTTCAAAAATGCCAATAGGCTCTCAGGACGGTGTCGTTCTCAGAACTTATCTGGAAACTTGCCTCGAACTCCCGTGGAATACAGTTACGAAAGATTCCTTTACCATAGAAAAAGCTTCCGCAATTATGGAAGCTGACCATTACGGTCTTAAAAAAGTAAAAGAACGTATTATAGAAATGCTTGCCGTAAGAAAGCTTCTTGAGCAAAACGGCGATGAAAAAGAAAAATTAAAAACTCAAATACTTTGCCTTGTAGGCCCTCCGGGAACAGGTAAAACTTCCGTTGCCATGTCAGTAGCAAAAGCAATGAACAGAAAATTCGTAAGAATTTCTCTTGGAGGCGTACACGACGAGGCTGAAATAAGAGGTCACAGAAGAACCTATATCGGCGCAATGCCCGGCAAGATACTCACAGCCCTTAAAGAAGTCAAAAGCTCCAATCCCGTAATGCTGTTGGACGAAATAGACAAATTGGGCAACGATTACAAGGGAGACCCGTCTGCGGCGCTTCTTGAGGTTCTTGACCCCGAACAAAACAAGACCTTCAGGGATAACTACGTAGATATTCCATACGACCTCAGCGACGTTCTTTTCATCACTACGGCAAACGATATGGACACTATTCCCCGCCCCCTGCTCGACCGTATGGACACGATAGAAATAACTTCCTACACACAGGAAGAAAAGTTCCATATCGCCAAAAAGCATCTCATTTCAAAGCAGTTGAAAAAGCACGGTCTTACGAAGAAAATGCTCTCCATAAATGATGCGGCGATAAACGATCTTATTGCGCTTTATACACGTGAAGCAGGCGTTCGTTCTCTTGAAAGAGTTATTGCTTCACTGTGCAGAAAAGCCGCAAAGGAATGGCTCACTAAGACCGAAGAAGAAAAGAAAACTATCAAAATCACACCGAAAAATCTTGAGAAATATCTCGGTCCCGCAAAATTCAAAAAAGAAGAAGCGAGAAAAGAGTCTCAAGTCGGTGTTGTTACAGGATTGGCATATACAACCGTCGGTGGCGAAACCATGCCCATTGAGGTTTCAGCGATGGACGGCAACGGAAAAATCGAGCTTACGGGCTCTCTCGGCGACGTTATGAAAGAAAGCGCTCGTGCGGCAGTAAGTTATATCCGTTCTCAGGCTGACAGATTCGGCATAGACAAGGATTTCTACAAAAACAAAGATATCCATATCCATGTACCCGAAGGCGCTGTACCCAAGGACGGACCCTCTGCGGGGATCACAATGGCAACAGCAATTTACAGCGAACTGACAGGTAAAAAAGTCAGAAGCGACGTTGCAATGACAGGCGAAATCACCTTAAGAGGTAACGTTTTACCCATAGGCGGTCTCAGAGAAAAAACGATGGCGGCTTTTAAATACGGAATTAAAACGGTAATTATTCCCAAAGAAAACGTTTCCGATCTTTATGAAGTTGAAGAAGTCGTTAAGGAAAATATAAATTTCATCGCAGCAGAAACATTTGACGATGTTCTTAAAGTTGCTATTGAGGAATGAAAATATGAATATTAATTTCAACGATGCGAATTTTATCACAAGTGCATATGACGTGAGAAATGCCCCCGTAGAACGCAGACCCGAAATTGTAATGGTTGGCCGTTCAAACGTCGGCAAAAGCTCAATGATAAACAAACTCCTCAACAGAAAAAGCATTGCAAAGGTCAGCGAAAAACCGGGAAAAACCGCAGCGGCAAACTACTATGACGTCGGTAAAAAAATCTACCTGGTAGATCTTCCCGGATACGGCTTTGCCCTCAGATCCAAGGCTGAAAGAAAAAGCTGGGGAAGCCTTACGGGCGACTATTTCGACAGCGACAGAGACATAGCTCTTGTTCTTTTTCTTATAGATATACGTCATGAGCCTACGGAAGACGATCTTCTTATGTACGATTTTCTTATGTCACGTGAGGTCCCCTTCTGTATTGCGGCAACAAAAGCAGATAAATTATCCGCAAAGCAAATTGACGAACAGATTGAAAAGGTATCAAGACAGTTCATGGTAAGAGTTGTTCCCTTCTCCTCGAAAGACGGAAAAGGCGTTCAGCCAATCAGAGAAATTATCGAAGACGTTACGGAAGAATTTCTTAAAGAAAAAGCAGAAACCTCAGAAGAATAAAAATAAAGGACAGATATACATTATGTTATCAGAAAATAACGGAGTACTTCATATTGACGGAATCTCAACAGAACAAATTGCAAAAGATTACGGTACCCCCTGCTATGTAATGAGCGAAGACCATATCAGAAATACCTGCCGACTTTATAAGGGTGCCTTTGATAAATACTACGACGGAAAAGGTATGCCTCTTTATGCAAGCAAGGCCTTTTCAGCGTGTGAAATATACAGAATTGTAAATGAAGAAGGCTTTGGCACCGACGTAGTATCGGGCGGAGAGCTTTATACTGCTCTCAAGGCGGGTTTTCCTGCATCAAAGATATATTTTCACGGAAACAACAAAACACCTGACGAACTGAAAATGGCCGTCGAAAGCGGCATCGGCAGAATCGTTGTAGACAATATCGAAGAGCTTCATACTCTCAATAAGATCGCAGGCAAACACAATAAGATTGCTGAAATCTCTTTCAGAATAAAGCCCGGTATTGATGCGCACACTCACGATTTTATAAAAACAGGTCAGATAGATTCCAAATTCGGCGTTGCCCTTGAAAACGGAGAAGCTTTTGATATCATAAAAGAGGCCTCCACATTGAATAACGTTAAAGTTGTTGGTATTCACTGCCATATCGGGTCTCAAATTTTCGACTCCGATCCTTTTGAGCTTGCAGCGGAGGTCATGCTGAATTTTGCCGCAGAAATACGTTCCAAATTGGGAATCACAATAAAAGAATTGAATTTAGGCGGAGGCTTCGGCATAAAGTATATAGCGGAACACAACCCCAAATCTTACGATGAATATATGCGCCTTGTTTTTGCCAAGGTAAAAGAGGTTTGCGCAGAAAAGGATTTCCCCCTTCCGTTCATTCTTGTTGAACCCGGCAGAAGTATCGTTGCTGAAGCAGGCATAACCCTCTATACAATAGGCAGCGTAAAAGAAATCAAGGATATCAGAACTTATGTTTCCGTAGACGGCGGACTGAATGACAACCCAAGATACGCTCTTTACAAGGCGCCCTATTCTGCGGATATAGCAACAAAACTGAATCAACCGAAGAATAGAATTGTAACCATTGCGGGACGCGCTTGCGAAAGCGGAGACCTTATTCAGGAGGATATTCCTTTACAGGAAATGAACGCAGGAGATATTCTCGTTGTTTATGCAACAGGAGCGTACAACTACTCTATGGCATCAAATTACAACAGAGTTCCTCGTCCTCCCGTAATTATGACAAGCAACGGAAAAGCAAGAGTTATCGTCAAGAGAGAAACATACGACGATATCATCAAAAACGATATTCTTTAAAATTCGAGGGTGAAATTCGGTAACGGTATCGAATCTCACCCTTTGCATATTATTGAGGAAAGAAGGGTGGAAAATGGCAATAAATAAGTTCATGAGGGCCGCTTTGAAAGCAATGTCATACGCTGAAATTGATTATAAAATTGAACGGGGCGTTAAAAAATTGGCGGGAAAGAACCCTATAAACGGACTTCATACGGATCTCGAAAAGATTATTGAACGAGACGGACGAAAAATTACGGTTGCCATATTCTATCCCGTAAAAGTGACTTCAGATGAAGTGATTTTGTTCTTCCACGGAGGCGGTTGGGTTTCGGGCAATATAGACAGTTACGCACGAACCTGCGATATGCTTGGGGAAAAAACAGGTCGCAGAGTGGTTTCTGTAGAATACGCGCTTGCACCGGAACGTCCGTTCCCCCATGCTGTTGAAGACTGTTACACGGTAACAAAGGAGCTCTTTTGCGGAGACGGATTCTTTGAAGCAAGGCCCTCCGACATAATTCTTGCGGGAGACAGCGCAGGAGGAAATCTTGCGGCGGCGGTAAGTCTTATGGCAAGAGACCGTAAAGAATTTAAAATAAACAGACAAATTCTCATTTATCCCGCCGTATATAACGACTACACCGAAAATTCCCCCTTTGAATCGGTAAGAACTAACGGTACGGAGTATCTGCTCACAGCAAAAAAGCTTCGTGATTATATAGATATGTACGCCTCAGACCAATTGGATAAATACAATCCGTATTTTGCTCCGTATTTGGCAAAAGACCTCTCAAATCAGCCCGACACTCTCATAATCACTGCGGAATTTGACCCCTTAAGAGACGAAGGCGAGGCTTACGGCAAAAAGCTGATCCATTTCGGAAACTATGCGGAGATACACCGTATAAAAGACGCTCTTCACGGATTTTTCTCATTGCCGTATAAATATATACACGTTAAAAAAACATATGAATTTATAAATGAGTTTCTCAACAAAAATACCGAAGAAAGGAAAAAAGCTGATGAACGATAAGTGGATAAAGCTTGATAACGCCGCCAAAATTTTCCCTGCAACAGTAAGCGGTCCCGACACCAAGGTTTTCAGATTTTCCTGCGAGCTGTTTGAAGATGTTGACTGTGAAATTCTTCAAAGCGCAGTTACCGAAGCGGCTGAAGTTTTTGACGTCTATAACTATGTATTAAAAAAAGGCTTATTCTGGTATTATTTTGAAAAATCCGATCTTCGTCCGATAGTTGAGAAAGAAAACAATCCCGTTTGCGGACCTCTTTACAGCAAAGAGATGAAAGAGCTTTTATATAGTATTTCTTATTACCACAACAGAATAAATTTAGAAGTATTCCATGCCCTGACAGACGGTACGGGTGCGCTGATGTTTTTGGAATGCATAATCAGTAAATACCTTTCAAAAGCGCATAATATTGCCGAACCGGAGCTTTCATTTGACGCCTCAAACTACGAAAAGGAAGATGACAGCTTTTACAGATACTACGAGGAAGACAAAAAAGAAAAGCATCAAAAAACAAAACACCGCAAGGCTTACAAGCCTATGGGCGGAACCCGTTTTACGGACAACAGAATGGGTGTAATAACGGGGCACATCGACTTAAACGCGGTTTTGGCTCAGGCCCATGAAAATAATACTACCTTAACAGCATACATCACTTCCCTGCTCCTATGCGCGGTAAAAGACACAATGCCGATGCGTGCAAGAAATCTCCCCGTAGTATTGACGATTCCAGTAAATCTTCGCAAGCATTTTTCTTCCTCTTCCGCAAGGAATTTTTTCAGCACGGTAAATATCGAATATAACTTTAAAAATAACCCTTCAGACCTTAAAAATGTAGTCGAAAAGGTCTCTCGTTCATTAAAGACAAAGCTTTCAGATGAAAGCCTTGAAGACTTGCTTTCTCAATATTCTTCCGTTGAAAATAATATTTTTGCAAGAGTAGCGCCGTTGGTAATGAAGGACGTTTGTCTTAAAATTGCCCACGACTACAAAATGAAAGAGACAAGCGGCACGTTTTCCAATATAGGAAGGGCTTCCGTTCCGAAAGAATTAGAGCCCTACGTAAAGGCTTTTGATTTCTGTTGCGCGACGAAAAGCATTCAGGCCTGCGCGGTTTCTTACGGAAATATTTTTTCTGTTTCGTTCACATCGCCGTATGACAATAATGACATTCAGAAGAATTTCTTCAGAAAGCTTACGGAAAAGGGAATTCATGTTGAGGTTTTTACGAATTTGGATACTTTAAATGCAAAAAGTTTAAATAACTCTAAAGAAAGGAAGCTTTCCGATAACGGGAGCAAAAAGAAGAAATGAAATATTGCTCAAAATGCAAACTTGATGTCAGAACGGCTTCCGATATCTGTCCTCTCTGCCAAAACAAGCTGACGGGAACCGATGAAAAACAGTCATATCCCGTAATCCCGTCCATATACAAAAGATTTGAGTTGTTTTTCAAAATACTGATAATGTCCTCAATCGGGCTTTCGGTCATATGTATTGCCGTAAATTTAATTATCGAGCAATTCGGCTGGTGGTGGCAATATGCCGTCTTCGGGGTATTTTGCGTATGGCTTTCCATATTCCACATAATAAAAAGACGCAGAAATATCCCAAAAGCCATAATGAACCAGGTTTTAATAACTGCTATTTTGTGCGTAATCTGGGACCTTTGGACTAATTGGAACGGCTGGTCGATCGATTTCGTTTTGCCCATAATTTTCACGGCGGCAATGATAGGTCTTTTTATTGTGGCAAGAGTCCTGAAAATGAAAGAGGGCGACTATCTGCTCTATCTTTTCATGGTAATCGCGTTTTGTATAATAACGGTAATTTTTTATGCAACAAACCTGACAAATATAGTTATCCCGTCCATAATCTGCTTTTCGGGAGGAATTTTATCTCTTGCGGCGCTCATCATTTTTGACGGTAAAAACATGAAAGAGGAATTTGAAAAAAGATTCCATTTATAATAATAAAAAACAGAGAACCCTTTCATTCTCAACGAAAGAGGGTTCTCTTTTTTTATCTGAAATTATTCAGTTTTTGAATCATCCGAATTGTCACTTTCATTTTCAGTAACAGCTTCTTCGGCTTCAACGCCCGTAAAAAGTCTTTCAAATTCATCGGCGCCGACCTTTTCTTTTTCAATAAGAAGGGCTGCCAATTTATCAAGCTTTTCTCTGTGCTCTTTAAGTATATCCTCTGCTTTCTTATAAGCGGAATTTACAACCTTAATAATTTCTTCGTCCACGATTCCCGCGATCTTTTCGGAATAATTATGCTGTGTGGCAAAATCTCTTCCGAGGAATACAGACTCGTTTGAACCGAAAGAAACAGGTCCCAACACATCAGACATACCGAATTTTGTAACCATTTTCTTGGCAATAGACGTAGCGCGTTCGATATCGCTTGAAGCACCTGTGGAAATATCATCAAGACAAAGAGCCTCTGCAACACGACCGCCGAGCAACGAAACTATCTCATTGAACATTTCATTCTTCGATCTGCCCATTTTTTCATCTTTGGGTACGTAGTAAGTATAACCTCCTGCCATACCTCTGGGAATAATGGATATTTCATGCACGGGATCATGGTCGGGAAGAACTCTTGCTACTATCGCGTGACCGCCTTCATGATATGCAGTAAGCTTTTTATCTTTTTCCGTAACCTTTCTG
This sequence comes from Clostridia bacterium, assembly GCA_017441125.1. Lineage (GTDB taxonomy): Bacteria > Bacillota > Clostridia > Oscillospirales > UBA644 > HGM12619. The sequence goes on along the minus strand of JAFSAH010000061.1, from coordinate 37,047 downwards.
GTTTTCTTTTCAACACCTACAAGGACCTTCAAAATAGCGTCATTTATATCCTGCATTTTAATTTTATCTTGTTTTCTTCTTACGGCAAGGATCGCACCTTCGTTAAGAATATTTTCAAGATCGGCAGGAGCAAAGCCCGCTGTTGTTCTTGAAATATGCGGGATATCAACATCTTCGTCCAAAGGCTTATTTTTAGCATGAATCTTAAGGATTTCTTCTCTTGCGCCCACGTCGGGAAGGCCTATTACGACCTGTCTGTCAAAACGGCCGGGACGGAGCAAAGCGCTGTCAAGAACGTCGGGACGGTTTGTTGCCGCCATAACGATAACACCTTCATTTTCCTCAAAGCCATCCATTTCAACAAGCAACTGGTTAAGAGTCTGTTCTCTTTCGTCGTGACCGCCGCCGAGACCTGCGCCTCTTTGACGACCTACAGCGTCGATTTCGTCAATGAAGATTATACAGGGAGCGTTTTTCTTTGCCTGTTCAAAGGTATCACGTACACGTGAAGCACCCATACCGACATACAGTTCAACGAAATCGGAGCCTGAAATACTGAAGAACGGAACACCCGCTTCACCTGCGGCAGCTCTTGCCATATAGGTTTTACCTGTTCCCGGAGGGCCAACAAGAAGAACGCCTTTGGGAATATGCGCGCCCATTTTTGAATACTTTTCAGGATTTTTCAAAAACTCAACGATTTCGGAAAGCTCTTCTTTTTCCTCTTCTGCGCCTGCAACATCAGCGAACGTAACCTTTTTCTTGAAGCTGTCACTTGTTCTCAAGCGGGATTTGCTGAAAGACATAGGTCTTCCGCCACCACCCTGCATCTGTCGCATCATAAAGAACATCAGGAAAAGAACGCTTGCTCCTAACAAAATATATAAAATGACACTGCCCCAAATAGAGTTATCTTTTACCTGCGGAATATCATATTCTTTCAATACGCCGCTTTCTCTGTTTTGATCAATATACTCTCCTGCATTTTCAAGGAACAGCATGGTACTGTAAAGAGGAGTGGAGAATTTTTGATTACCGTTAAAATCTACACCTTCAACAAGCACGATTTCCAACACGCTGTTTTCTATTGTAAAACTTTCAACCTGATTGTTCTTAAAATAATCGAGTACTTGGGAATACTTAATGTCGTCATCACTTACACCGTGTAATAAAACCACCGTAAAAAGAAGAACGCCCAACAATAATGCGGCATAAATGCCTATACCTTTAAATCTTTTCAAATTTTGCCTCTTTCTCTGATGACTTCAGAAAATATTAAAAGAAAAACCGTTCGTCATCAGGTAAACGATTTTTATAAATTAATCAGAATCATTCTTCTTCAAAATGGAGAATTCCCACGTAAGGAAGATTTCTGTATTTTTCATCATAATCAAGACCGTAACCGACGATAAATTCATCGGGAATAACAAAACCGCAATAGTCAAGCTCTACATTGGCAACACGTCTGTCCGGTTTATTAAGGAAAGAACAAAGCTTAAGAGACTTCGGATTTCTTGTCTTAAGCATTTCAATTATCTTGGAAAGAGTATATCCGCTGTCAAGAATGTCCTCAACGATAAGAATATTATAATCAGAGATGTTGATATCAAGGTCTTTAATGATTTTAACGTTTCCTCTTGATACGGTACCTGAACCGTAGCTTGAAACGATCATAAAGTCAATGGACAAAGGAAGATCAATCTCTCGCATAAGATCTGTCATAAAAACAACGGCGCCCTTAAGAATGGAAACCAACAAAAGCTTTCCTTCTACATTTTTATAATCTTCCGTAATTTTTTTACCAAGCTCTTTTATCTTTTTTCTGGTATCTTCCTCGGAAATATAAACTGATATTTTTTCTTTCATTTTTGAGACTCCATTCTTATTTTATTCTACTTCAAAAGAGTGATTTTATGCTAAAAAGGTTTAAAATTTAAATATAAAGCTTTTTCCCCGATTTTGGGACGAAACCTCTCGTCAGTCCCGTAACCGAAAACCCATACAAGCTCGTTTCCGCAAGAAACAACAGGAATAAGATCTCGCATATCGGAAGAGACTTTATCATCAATAAACAATTTTTTTAATGTTTTACTCGGTCGTTTCGGCAATTTCAAAGAATCTCCGGAGCAACGGCTTCGAATCGTCAGTTTATCCTTTATAACCGTGCAATCCTTAATATTTTCTTTGGTTGCAATTACTTCGGAAACAGTCAGAATACCCGCACCCTGCAGAAAATTCTCTCCGATTACCATTTCTGCAGCCATGATACAAGGTTTAGCATCCGTTATTTGCTTAACTGTCAAAGAATCGTAATTGATCAAAAGCTCAAATTCGTCAATTTCCGTTTTGCTTGAGGTTCTTGCATTTTTAATAAGCCTAATTATATCATTTGTTTGCTTATTCGTCAATATAATATTTGGCGAATTTACAAAAAAGTACCGTCTGATAAATCTCGGCAAAATACTATCAGGCAAAGACCTTAAAAAATCCAAAGAAAGCTCTTTTTTTTCCGAAAAAGCGTTTGGATCATTCAAGTAAGCATCCACTATGCTTTCAAAATATGTATCATCCGCTGATGCCGCTTCCGTAAGCCTTGCAATCGAATCGTTAAAAGAGGGATTTATGCGCTCAATGACGGGCATTAGCTCATTTCGGATAATATTTCTCGTATAGAGATTTTCAAAATTCGTCTTATCCGTATAAAACAAAATATCGTTAATCTCGCAATATTTATATATTTCCTTTTTCGTGCATCGGATCAAAGGTCGAATGATCCCGTCTTCCCTCTTTACGGGGATCCCGCACAGACCGCTGACACCGCAACCTCTTATTAAATTAAAAAGTACAGTTTCGCTGTTGTCGTCGGCATTATGAGCCGTTGCGATATGAGAATATCCGTATTGTTCTCTTACCCTTTCAAAAAAAGCATACCTGACTTCTCTTGCATATTCTTCGGTTGACTTTCCTTTGGGCTTTGTTTGTAAAATATCCGCGTGGAATACTTCTATGGGGATATTTTTATTTTTGCAAAATTCCGTCAGCCCTGCCTCTTCTTCAGCAGATTCAGCCCGAAGTCCGTGATTAACGTGAGCAACCACGAAGGGAATTCCGTACAAACCTTTATTTTCACAGAAAAAATGCAGAAGGCTCATTGAATCGGAACCGCCGGAGATGCAAAGGACTAAACCTTTACAGTCTTCCAAAAGACCGTATTTACGAATAGTTTCAATAATTTTTTCTTTCATACACTTACTGAGCCTGAGGTTCTGAACCTCCCATGGTACGGAATGCGGTATGCGCGCCATCCCAATAAATACTTACTTTACCGGGCGCTCCGTGACGGTTTTTCTCGACGATTACATCGCAAACATTCTTCTGTTCAGTTTCCTTATCGTAATATTCGGGACGGCTCAGGAAGATAACGATGTCGGCGTCCTGCTCGATAGAACCGGAGTCTCTCAAGTCTGAAAGACGGGGCACTTTATTATCTTCTTTTCGCTGCTCGATACTACGTGAAAGCTGTGAACAAAGTATAATAGGAACGTTTAATTCCTTTGCCATTATTTTAAGAGAACGTGTGATTTCACCGATCTCCTGAACTCGGTTCTCAATTTTCTTACCTGAACTCATAAGCTGAAGATAGTCTATCATAACCATTCCCAAATTCTTGACCCTTCTCAGCTTTGCTTTCATTTCCGCGACCGTAATCATTGAAGTGTCGTCGAAAAGGAGATTTACATCATTCAGGTCGTCATGCCAAAACTTATAAACATCGTCCCATTCCTTATCGGAAACGTCACCCGTAAGCATTTTTTTACTGTCGATCAAAACAGTACTTGAAATTACACGGCGAGCCAACTGCTCCCTTGACATTTCCAAAGAAAAGAAGACAACGCTGAGTTTGGGATTATTTTCACTTGAAGCCGCAATATTGTATGCGATATTCAAAGCGAAGGAGGTTTTACCCATACCGGGACGGCCTGCAAGAAGAATCAAGTCACTTCGGTTAAAACCGCCCAGGAACTTATCTAAAGCAGAAATGCCCATTTTAATCTGACGGAATTTACCTGAAGGGTTTTCCTTAAGTTCAGTCAAGCGTTCAAGCTCGGAGCGAACAAGTTCTGACAATCTGTACAAAGTCATATTCTGACGGTTTCCCGAAATATTACCCAAACGGCGTTCGGCATACTCAAGAACCGTAGGAAGCTCCTGATTATCAAGACACATACTATTCAATTCACGGCTGTAATCAATAACTTCACGAAGCATTGCTTTTTCCGCAACTATTTTTGCATAATAGGTCATATCCCCTATCATAGAAGAGGCTTCTGCCAATTTCAGCAAATATTCTTTTTCTTCGTTACTCTCAAAAGAGCCGTTTTCTCGAAGCTTTTCAAGGAGCATTATCCCTTCTATGGTATGTCCGAGATTAAAAAGCTCCAACATCGCTTCAAATATTTCTCTGTGCTTTTCTGAATAAAAATATTCGGGTTTAAGCATAAGTGATGCTTTGCCGATAAGTTCGGGGTCAAGAAGTATTGAGCCTAAAACAGCCTGTTCCGACTCAAGACTAAAAGGCATTTTCTGATCAATTTCCATTTTATTTGTCCTTATAATTATTCAAGAGGAACTACATTAAGCTGAACCTTTGCGGAAATTTCAGGATAAAGCTTGATTTCCACAGTGTATTCACCATAATTCTTTACAGAGTCGGGCATAGAGATTTTTTTCTTGTCGACATCAAAGCCCATCTGCGCGGAAAGAGCCTCGGCAACTTCCTTGCTTGTAACAGCGCCGAAGAGCTTTGCCTGACTTCCTTTCGCTTTTATGGTCACAGCAGCCTTTTCAAGAACAGCCTTCTGTTCGAGAGCCTGTTTCTTTTCTTCGGCTTTTCTGTGAGCCTCAGCAGCATTGTGCTGCGCCAAAACATTCTTGTTTACGGATGTTGCTTCTACAGCAAGTTTTTTAGGAAATAAAAAGTTCTTTGCGTAACCGTCGCTAACTTTTACCAACTGATTTTTCTTACCGAGAGCTTTTACATCGCTGAGTAAAATTACTTCCATTTTTATTTGTCCTTTCACATATGAAATTGAACCTCACAGATTTTTATCTGGACTGTTCTTCGATATATGCATCTATAGCATTCGTCAGTTTAATATAACCTTCTTTAATATTGGTATCCTTGATCTGACAACCGGCCATTGTCTGATGTCCGCCGCCACCCAATTTTTCCATTATCAACTGAACGTTTACACTTCCGTAAGATCTTGCGGAAATATTAACTGAATCTTTTATCACATAAAGACAAAATGCCGCCTGAACATCTTCAATATTAAGCATTTCATCTGCCGCCTGGGAAGAGGCGATCTTAAGGTTTCCGATACTGTCCATATCGCAAAGAGAAATCGCATAGATTTTCTCATATATTTCGGATTTTTTGATAAGCTCCGCCTTAAGCTTATAAGTATCAACGTCTGTCTGGAACATAAGCTTGACGTTAACCGTGCTTGCACCCATATTTCTCAAATATGCTGAAGCCTCGAATGTGCAGGTTCCCGTTTTCAACGCAAAATTTTTGGTATCAAGATAGATTCCCGCAAGAAGCGCATCGGATTCAAGGGCTGAAAGCTTGCATTTTTCAAGATATTCTATAAGCTCCGTAACCATTTCGCAAGCGGAAGACGCGTACGGATCGTGGAAGAAGAAGCTTGTATCTTTAATAAAATCGGCAGACTTTCTATGATGGTCGATTACCGCAACTTTACCCGCGTAAGGAATAAGCTCCGGCATTTCAGTATAAGAAGCCCTGTGAGTATCAACAATAACCAACAACGTATCAAGGTCAACGGTCATCATTGCATCTTGCTTTGAAATAAAAATATCATCATAAAGCTTTGAATCTATAAGACGGTCATATAAAGGCTCTGCAAGATTTGTTTCGGAATTCAACAGGATATGAGTTTTTTTGCCGAAGCTTTTACCTATGCAGGCAATACCCACGCAAGCGCCCAAGCTATCCATATCGGAGTATTGATGTCCCATAACGATAACGGTTTTTACGCTGTTCAGAAGCTCTGCAAAGCTTGAAGCCAAAACTCTGGAAGTGATTTTCGCACGTCTATCGTTACCCTTTGCGTAACCGCCGAAAAATTCAAAGCCTGTTTCTTTGCTGACAACGGCCTGATCTCCGCCTCGGCTGAGAGCCATATCAAGAGAATTTCTCGCAGCCTCTTCACTTTCAGCCAAGCTTGATTTATCTGCGCCCACGCCTATGGAAAGAGTCGGAGGGATACTACCCATCATGGGAAGCTCACGGACCGTATCTAAAATACTGAAACGCTCTTTGGTAAAATCTTTCAGATATCTGTTCTCAAATATCAGGAAATATTTGTTCTTTTCAATTTTACGCAAAATGCAGGTAGTTCCTTGCGTCCACTTACTAATGGCGTCATCAATTGTAGCCATTGCAACGGCGCTGTCGCTTTCTTTGACGTTCTTGAAAAGCTCATCGTAGTTATCAACCAAAAGATACGCTACAACAGGCTTTGATTCATTATGCTCTTTCTGAAGATTAATGAACTCCGTTTTATCAAAGAAGTACAGAACGTACAGCTCTTTATCGTTTATAACGCTGCAATCGGAACAAACATAAAAATTTCTGTCAGCAAAATCTACTGAAATCGTCCTGTTCTTTATAATATCCGGATGTATCTTGAATACGGAGTTTAAGTTTACCGTATACGTTTCCCCGAAAACATCGCAGAAGCATTCGCTGTACCACAAGACTTCCCCGTCAGAACCGCTTATTAGAATCGGTATCGGAAAATCCTCAAGGCGTTTCAATGAGGTAAGGTCAAGCATTGAAACAGTATTCTTCATTATTTTTTTCACATTATAGCGTAATACATGAACGTATACTTCAAAAATAAGTATAAAACAGCCGGTACACAGTAAAAAAGCATTACTTAAGACACCCGGATGAAATACCTGAAAAAGTATTACAAACAGCGCAAGAATAATATAAGAGCTTCTTGCGGCAACTACTGTAAGAAGTGTTTTCCCTTTCATAAATTTTCCCCTCTTAAAATCTCTGATATGTAAATATTTATAATAACAACACTAAACGCCGCTGTTTTCAATACGGTTACGGAAGTTCATTCCCGAATCGAGAAGTCCCAAAAAGATAACCAGACTTGAAAGAACCGTCGAAGTAAAACTAATCACAATTACAATCACAAGTATTAAATTTCTCGCAAAATTACTGAATTTCTTAAACTCAAGGAAATATGAGATCAGAGATACTCCGGCATAAATAAATACAAGCCTTAAAATGTTTGAATAATTGTAAAAAGCAATTGCTATATCGTATTCAGAAAGCAACATATAGCAGCAGACACATATTAAATAAAAAATCGAACCGACATAAGAAATCTTACAATCGCTGAAACGACCCATAAAGCTTACCTGATTGTCAGTTCTCTTCATGAGGCCCTTAATGATCCAAAAACCGATAACAGTTTCAATCAAAACAAAGCTCATATAAAATGTCGGAATATTAGTAATGAAATAATCGTAAATAAACAACGCAAATGCTTTGGGAGAAATCTCCATCCTATCAAAAACCATAGAAACAGAAGGATCTTCAACGGAAAAAAGCTCTATAAGATACTGTTTCAACTTCTCCGTCATGGGACCGAGAGCCTCTTTCACATCGAAAGAACCGCCCGAGAATTCCCCAATCAAAACGGTAAAAGCAATAAGACCAAGTATTACCGCATTGACAGCAGCTTTCATAACAGTAGCGTTCAGCATCTTTTTATTTTTGTATCCCAATCCCAAAGCCGTGCCTGCAGGAATAAATATAATCAAAAACAAAATCGAAAACGTAGCGCTTCCGGAAAGGAGCCAAGAGCCCAAAAAGGCAAGAATCACGCCAATACCGGGAATCAACAAGGAATACGCGTTCGTAACGGAAAATGCAAACATAACGCAGGAAAGGATCACCGAAGCAAAAAAACATACAATGGAAGCGACCCATGAAAAACTCATAAAAAATACAGGCAATATCAACGATGCAACAGCAAGTAAAACCGATGCGATAAAAAAGCCAATGGAATATATTTGTTTTTTAAGCATTATAATCCTCCGATGAAAATCTATAAAACACATAGTGAATAACAGCAATAATTCGAGTACACATGGTTACTCTATTATATTATACCAAATTCCACGAAAAAATCAAGCACTAACGGACTTTTCTCCATTTTTTGTCAGAAATATAACGCATACGTGCTAAAAATACTTTCGTGTATCAATGTTTATAGGGAATATTTCGGCGTCGGAGTCCGAAAACTCATCCGCCAAACGAGTCAATACCGATGTGAATTTCAAAGGAAGGCCTGTTTTTTCAGCAACGGACCTTGCTTCTTCAAAGGTATCAACAACGGTCTTCTTATCCGTTTCGGCACCCAAATTGGAATTATTTATAATTGCGGTGCATTTTAAACGGGAGCTTTTTTCTATCTCGAACATAAGCTCTGTCATTTCTTCGGAGTTTTCAGTCAAAGGTCTGTAGAAATTCAGAACATAATACATTTCATACCCGTCTTTTTTTATGGCGTCTGCATATCTGCCCAAAACAACCGCTCCGCTGTCGTCTCCGCCGATATCCCAAACAGCAACGCAATCCGTTGCAAAAACCTTTTGAATATCTGCAGGCAATGCGGGAATATCAAGGTTGGTATTGGCATAAAGAGGAGCGAGCAGCTCGACACCGTTTTCTTCCAGAAGGGATTTGCTGTCTGCAGAACGGAAATAAGGGTTTACGATATCGCAGTCAATAAGAAAAACCTTTTTTTCTTTTTTTGCATATTCAAGGGCAAGATTTATTGAAATATTACTTTTTCCGCTTCCGTAATGGCCAGTAATTATAATATGTTTCATGGTTAAAATTCCTTTCACAAAGTAAAAAAATTAAAGGTATATTGAAAAAATAGAGGGCAAAATAGAAAATGTAAAAAGCGAACCTGAACAGCATGAAATAGAACATATAAATGTTCTTTCATTCTTAATTTCAACTGAATATTTGTCCCGCCGCAATGCGGCGGACTTGGAGATTTAATATGAATAATACAAAAAACGATACAAGAAAAATACGTTCAAAAACAGGGCGAATTATACTTTACGCAGTACTTGCGGCCATGCTCGTATGCGGCATAAGTGTGTATTTTTCATCAAAGCTGCCCGATAAATACTACGTTTTTGAAGAAGATACAAACAATCTTGAAAGCATTCTTAATCAAGAAGCCTTCTATCCCGTCACATCTTCCGTTACGGTTACGGACAGCGGATATGAAATAGATTTCAAGCTTTTGGGAATAATGCCTCTGAAGCGCTCGGAGGTCAAGGTCGTTTCGGAACAGTCCTTAATGGCAGGAGGTCAGCCCTTCGGAATCAAATTTTATACCGACGGTGTTATCGTGGTGAGCATGACGGATGTGGAAACGGGAGACAAAAAAATCAACCCTGCCTACAACAGCGGAATCCGCGTTAAGGACATACTGACAACAGTAAACGGAGAAAAGATAAAAAGCAATGAACACCTGACGAGCTTAGTGAAAAACTGCGACGGCAAGGAGCTGTCAATCGGAATAAAACGGGATAAGCTTATTTTTGAGATAAAGGTTACGCCCGTAAAAGATTCCTCCGGAACATATCGCTTGGGATGTTGGGTAAGAGACAGCACCGCAGGAATAGGTACGGTAACATTTTACGATACGGTAAACAAGACTTTTGCAGGATTAGGTCACGGAATTTGTGACAGCGATACGGGGGAGCTCATGACACTTTCCTACGGAAAAGCCCTTGAAGCTGAAATTTTTTCGGTAATAAAAGGTGTTGCGGGCACTCCTGGAGAATTGAGAGGCTCCTTCAATGAATCGAATAAAATAGGAACGCTCTACAAAAACTGCAACGAAGGCGTTTTCGGAACGATTGAAGGGAACAATCTCCCTGACGGACAGCTGTACAAGATCGGATTCAAGCAGGATATCCATGAAGGACCTGCAAAAATCCTCTGCACCATTGATGACTCCGGAGTTCAAAGCTACGATATTGAAATAATCCATATTTATTCAAATTCCGTAAAAACCACAAAAAACATGGTAGTGTCGATCACGGATGAGACCCTTTTGGAAAAAACGGGAGGAATCGTTCAGGGAATGTCAGGCTCCCCCATAATTCAAGACGGAAAAATCATCGGCGCAATCACTCACGTCATGATAAACGACCCCGCAAAGGGCTACGGAATTTTCATAGAAAATATGCTGAATGAGATCAACTGATATTCTGTTGCGGAGGGTTTTCTGTGAAAAAATCCTCCGATCCGTTCCTCAAAAGCTAAAACACGGAAATTTTCTTTGACCTTTCAAATACACCTCTTTATTATAGCATAAAATTCGTAAAAAAACAATCCCAAACCATGAAAATTTTCTCTTAATATGGAACTTTTTTCCGTTTTGGCAGTCCAATAATTGGAAAGAGTGTTAAATTATTAAAAAGCCGTTGATTTTCAAGCTATTTTATGCTATAATGAAATTGACCCATAAGGTATAATTTTACAAAAGAAAGGACGATTCATATGAAAAAACGAATTATAATGTTGTTGCTCGCAGCCGCAATGGTTTCACTGACGGGTTGTTTCAATTCCGAAATAGGAAACGATGAAAAAGAAAATGAAAACTACGTAAACACTACCGACGAAGACCTCCCTGACCTGCCGAACAACGAAGCAGGCGAAGGAACGGAAAGTATTGAACCGTCCAATCCTGCGGAATTCGATGAGGGTTTGTCCGTCACAACCGCAATTGTAGGAGAAAATGCAATTTTAAACATAAGTCCCGTTGAAGGCGCTTTGGGATACGAAATCCACGTTAACGGAACTCTTTTAGAAAAAATATCGGAAACCGTGTACTCGTTAAATAATACACAGATAAATATCGGTTTAAATGAAATTTCTGTCAAAGCATACGATGAAACGGGATACATCCAAAGCGGTAATACGACCATTGGAAAGCTTTCAACGCCGAAAGCCTTCTTGGGAGACAAGGTTTTATACGTATACCAAAACTCGGAAAATGCAATCGGTTATAAAATATACAACGGAGACGAATACATAACCAACATAAGAATAGGCGAAACCTTCAATTTAGACAATCCTCGTATACAGGACGGTGCCTACGCTTTAAGCGTTCAAGCGTACGGTTCAGCATCAGAAGGTTGGTTGCCTTCCGAAAAGGAATCTGTTTCATTACGTCCGACAAGCCCCTCACTTTCCCTTGACGAAAAAGTTTTGACGGTTTCTTTAAGTTCTGTGGGAAGTGAATCAAGACCGGAAGAGGAAACATTTAAAGTTTATCTCAACAATATTGAAGTTTCATCCTACCGAGTTGACAAAAATACAGAGTCCATAACATTAGACCTGACTTCAAATACTCTGACAGGCACTGATACCTTGTTCGAGCTTAAAGTCGGAGATGTTATTACGGTAGAATCCGAATTGAACGTGGAAAACAGCGATAAGTTCAAAGCGTCAATCGTTCTTACGAAATCCTTCTTTGGTCAAGAAGAAGACAATATTGACGACGAACATATTTGCGACGATCAGCCTTCCATAGACCCGAACAACCCATCAACGGATAAGCCCGTTATTTACCTTTATCCCGAAGAGACTATGGAAATTTCCGTAAAATTGGACTATAACGGTAAATTCACAAGCACTTATCCGAAATATAATGACGGCTGGGAAGTAATTGCAGAGCCCGACGGAACGATTTCCTACAATGGCAGAGAATATTACTGTCTTTTCTGGGAAGGAATTTCAAACGTAGATTATTCCCTCGAAAAGGGATTCTGCGTAAATGGCGAAGACACGGAAAAATTCCTGGAAGACTCACTCAAAAAACTCGGTCTTACTGACAAAGAAGCCAATGAATTCATTATTTATTGGTTACCGAAAATGGAAAACAACGAGTACAATATCATTTCTTTCCAGAAAGAACTTTATACCGACAATGCAGAATTGACCGTCTCCCCTGCTCCCGATACTCTCATAAGAGTATTCATGGCATGGCAAGGCTCTGACAAATTTGTAGAAATCGAGCCTCAAAATCTCACCGCACCCGAAAGGATCGGCTTTACAGTCGTTGAGTGGGGCGGTTCAGAATTAAAATAAATATAATTTTCATAAGACCCCTTCTTTTCGTATGAAAAGAAGGGGTCTCAATAATTACGATACTGTTGTTATACGTTATTTTTCAGCCATTATATTATCTGTCAGTTTTTCCTGAATTGCAAACATTTCCTCACGTTCATCATCCTCCGCATGGTCATAACCGAGAAGATGCAACACGGAATGAACCGTAAGAAGAGTTATTTCTCTGAGAAGCGAAGCATCTGCGCCGTCACGCTCCTCGCATTGACGTTTTGCAAATTCAAGAGAAAGAGCTATATCACCGAGGAAGCAGGGAAAGCCCATTTCCTCGTCATAATCGTCGAGCTCTCCGGACGGAAAAGAAAGGACGTCTGTCGGAGCATCGACCTCACGGAAATCTCTGTTAAGCTCTCTTATGGCCTTATCAGAAACAAGCTTAACGTCAATTTCGCAGGGAAAATCTATTTCTTCATGAACCAAAACCGCTTCTGCGGATTTTTTGAAAGACGCCTTTATGGCATCATCTATTTTTACCTTACGCTGTGCGTTTATTAAATTTACGGTAACTTCCATGAGATCTGTCCTTTCTTATTGGGGTTTAAAATACTTTTTATACGTCTTTTCGCTGTTCAGCTTTTTCTCTTCAGCGCGTTTTATATCATATTTCTCATACGCCTGAATGATTTTCTGAACAAGCTGATGTCTTACAACGTCTCGGAAAGTAAGCTGACAAATTGAAATATCCTCTATATCCTTAAGGATCTTCATAGCCTCTTTCAAACCGCTTTTCTTATCGTTCGGAAGGTCTATCTGTGTTATATCCCCCGTGATGATCGCCTTTGAATTGAAACCAAGACGCGTAAGGAACATTTTCATCTGTTCGCTCGTGGTATTCTGTGCTTCATCAAGAATAATAAAACTGTCATCAAGAGTTCTTCCTCGCATATACGCAAGAGGCGCAATTTCAATAACATTTTTCTCAACGTATCTGTGATAAGTTTCCGTACCCAGCATATCGAAAAGAGCGTCATTAAGAGGACGAAGGTATGGGTCAACCTTATTCTGAAGGTCACCGGGAAGAAAGCCCAATTTTTCCCCTGCTTCAACAGCCGGACGGGTAAGGATTATCCTGCTTATTTGCTTATTTCTCAAAGCGGTAACAGCCATAGCGACGGCAAGATACGTTTTACCCGTACCTGCAGGGCCAATGCCCAAAGTTATGGTATTTGAAGCAATCGCCTTTACGTATTCCTTTTGACCGAGAGTTTTGGGTTTTATAGGTCTGCCCTTTGCGGTAATGCAGATATTATCCGCGCCGAGCTCCGCAAGCAGCTGCTCGTTGCCTTCCTCAACCATAGAAATAACGTAGCTTACGTTCTGAACGGTAACGTTATCCCCGCGACGGGCCATATCGAGAAGAGCGCGAAGAACCCTTTTGGCTTTTTCAACGGACTCCATGCTTCCGCTGATCTTTATACCCGAATCTCTTGTGGTAATATCAACGTTACACTCTTTCTCAATGATTTTTACATTTTCATCAAAACTCCCGAATACGTTACCTGCAATTTGTATATTGTCAAGCTCAAGGAATTCATCCATTTTTTTATCAGTCCTTATTATTAAATATCAATCTGTTATTTCAACTTCTATTTCCCGTACCTCGCAGATGTCTTCTATGACGGTCAAGTCCAAAACACCGTAAATACCCTCGTCCGTAACGGTAAACAGCTCTTCTTTTTCTTCAATCTCAATGCCGTGAAGGTCTATTCTGATTTTTTCATCAAAGGCTTCGGAAATCTTCTTTTTGGCAGACTCCTCATCAAAGGTCACCGTTCTTTCCACCTGCTCGCAAAGCTCTGTTTTTACTATGGAAATCGGCAAGACTGTATTTTTGCCCAGACACAGTTCTGTTTCCTCTGAAATTGATTCATAAAAAACATAATTTATTTTATTAAAAAAAGATAAATTTATACTCAATCCGAATATTTTCAGTTGATAAAAAACGTCTTTTTGCCCTGTTTCAACAAGCTCGGTGGTTTCATACGGGCAAAACTCCGTATAGGTCCTTCTTGTTCGGGCAAGTATTTTTGCATCGGAGTGAACGAGCCTGTAGCCTATAACCTTACTGTTGTAAATACCGCCCACGAGAAGTTGCCCCTTTTTGACTGCCTCGTATTTTTCAACCTGCGGCGCTCCCTTATAGGCCTCTATCAGCAAAATCTGACCGTCTGTTTTCGCATAAATATTGCACGGGGTTTTCTCTGATACCTCCGGTGGAATAACGCTTTCATCAACTTCAACAACTGCCTTACAGCCTTGTATATTAACTGTGATATAGGCAATACTGTCAAACTCTTGAATAATATTATATTTAATTTGTTGAAAGTCATGCCCCGAAGTCATTGCTCCGATAAAAATTCCGTTGTTTTCAAGGGATTTCAAAAGAACTTCTTCCGTTAAGGAGGTCAAGCCGAGTATTTCGATCTTCCAAATGAAAGAAGTCATAACCACCAGCATTACCGCAAAAAACACAAACCCTACAAACAAGCCCGACCTTAATTTGTATTTTAATATATCCTCGATCAATCCGTTGGTCTCCCCGACGGTAACCTCCATTTCACGCAGGCTCTGTTTGCTTTCAGCCAATTCCAAAAGCTTTTCCGTTGCAAAGGAGTGCACTTTGAATGAGACATGACATTGGTCTGTTTTCAGAACATCCCAAAGCTCCACGTGCTCGTCTTTGATCAGATTCAAAAATTCCTCAACATAATATCCGACAACGTCAACCTCGCGCCAGCCTACAATGTAATCGCCTATTTCGCCAATATTTTTAGCCATGACATATCACTCCTCAAATTCAAGGGATGAGACTTTTCCGATGATTCTTACAGATTGAGGTGTAAGATTTTTCAGATTAAGGTCCTTTCCGTAAAATCTGATTATCTGACTGCCTGCCAAAAGCTTTATCGTTTCGGTATCATACTCCGCTATGGTAACTCCATGACACTCTTCAACGACGACCTGATCTCTGCCGTAAAATTCTATTTGAGGAACGGTCGGAAGCTGCAAATTTTGAGTTCTGTTTCTTCTGTTTTTCAAATATCCCACACTCCGATAAAATCTATTCAATAAAGATTATTCGGAATATTTTCAATTTATGAAAAATACTTTATGCCCGTAAAGCTGTCGTCCTCGGTCCATTCGCCTAACGCTTCCGTATATTTTTCCGAAAAAAAATACGGGGAGATATTCTGCAAAGTTGGGGGACAACTTTCTTTTATACAATTCAGACTTTGGCAACCAGAAAATATTGCCCTCATCAGTACCATCGCAAAGCGTTCCGCTGAAAACGGAGGTTTTATAAAGGAATTCCACGTATCTTCCGCTACCGTCTGTTTTGCACCAATCTATCATACCGCAGGGTTCAAGCTCGGAAACGTCCAAGCCTGTCTCCTCTTTGACCTCACGAACGGCACATTCGTAAAAGCTTTCGCCTTTTTCTGCATGACCGCCGGGAAAACTCAATCCGGGATATTTTTTCAAACGGTCAATAACAAGTACTTCATCGGTTTTTTTGTTATAAACCATTATCATAGTCGTCATTTCTGCAACCAATGAGTGAGACACGGAACATTCTCCTTTACCAAAGTATACACATACATTATACCACATAATTCAAAAAAATCAAGTCTTTAACGAAAAATAGTTTTTTTATATATAAAAAAGCAAGTAGACAATCATGCAAACTGTCTACTCATTTTAATTTTTGATTTTTTTAAAAATTATTTTGTTCCGTACTGCGCTCTGTATTCAAGCATTGCGGGAACATATTCTTTGCCCTTGATAAGCCCGCTTTCGGCTGCGGCAATAATATCAAGAATTGTTACGATGGGATATACCGTAACACCGAAATCACGCTTAACCTCTTCCACTGCGGAAAGCTCGCTTGTAAGACCTCTTTCCATACGGTCAACCTGAATAACCATTGAAGAAACATCTACGTTTGCTTCAGCCTTGAGCTTGGGAAGAACCTCACGAAGAGCCTTACCTGAAGTCATCACATCCTCAATAATAACGATCTTTTCGCCGTCCTTAAGCTGTTTACCAACTATAAGTCCGCCCTCACCGTGATCTTTGGCTTCTTTTCTGTCAAACGCATAATTAAGGTCAATACCGTATTTGTTATAGAGAGCAGCCGCCGCTGTAGCCGCAAGAGGAATACCCTTATACGCAGGTCCGAAAAGTGTTTCTGCTTCAATATTGTTTTCCTTAATGCAGTCAGCGTAGAATTCACCGAGACGTGCAAGCTGAGAGCCTGTGTTATAGTTGCCGGCATTAATAAAGTAAGGAGCCTGTCTTCCGCTTTTCAAAGTAAAACTTCCAAAAGTAAGAACTCCGCATTCTTCCATAAATTTGATAAAACTTTCTTTGTAAGTCATTTCTCTTACCCCTTTATATCATTTTTTCTTGCCCAAATTGAATTTATTTTCAGTGCCGTTTATAAGTCTTACTATATTGCTTCGATGTCTTAAAATAAGCATCACGGTATCAACAGCGCATACCAAGCACAATACCCACCAATATTCATATTTCATATAAACTATAGCCATAGTAATGGGAACACAGACAGAAACTATAATAGATGAAATTGAAACGATTTTAGTAATGAAAAAGATCGTAAGGAAAAGAGCAAAAAGAGCCAGGAAAATACGCCAATCCACAACTATTCCCAAAGCGCCTAAAGTGGTAACACCCTTACCTCCCTTGAAGTCATGAAAGCAGGGATACATATTGCCGAACATAACACCGATTACAGCGATAGCACCCGTTATCTGAGGGCCTAATTCTCCGAGAAGAAAGGGATCTACGGGCCATGCATACCGCGCGATAAAACCGAGAACCACACCTTTTAGTATCTCTAACGCCATGACCGTAATGCCCCACTTGGCGCCCATAACGCGCGCAACGTTCGTGCCGCCCGCATTTCCGCTACCGTGAGCTCTGATATCAATTTTTCCGATATACTTTGTCACAAGGACTGAAAAATTTATGCTTCCTAATAAATAGCCGATTGCCAAAAGAATTATAATTTGAACCATATACACCGAGTCCTTTCTTGATAGAGTTATAAATCAAGATTTTCGCCTTTTTCACGGGAAACGATATGAATGGGAGTTCCCGTAAGACCAAAAGTATTTCTGATACAATTTTCAATATATCTTTGATATGAGAAATGGAAAAGCTCTTTATCATTTACAAAAATAACAAAGGTTGGGGGTTTAACAGCAGGTTGGGTCATATAAAGAAGCTTAAGTCTCTTGCCCTTATCTGTGGGAGGCTGAACCTTTGAAGTTGCGTCGTTGAGCATATCGTTAAGAACACCTGTTGAGATTCTTCTGGAATGCTGATCAGCAACGAAATTGATCATTTCATACAGCTTTTCCACACGCTGTCCTGTTTTTGCGGAAATGAAAACAATGGGCGCATAAGACATAAATTTGAGGTCTTCAGCGATTCTTTCACGCATTTTATCCATCGTCTTATCATCTTTTTCAACAGCGTCCCATTTGTTGACTACAATAATGGAAGCCTTGCCTTTTTCATGAGCAAAACCTGCGATCTTTGTATCCTGCTCCGTAACGCCCTCATTTGCATCGATCATAATAAGAACGACGTCGGCTCTGTCAACCGCCATGTAAGAACGAACAACGCTGTAACGCTCAATTATTTCAGTTACTCTATTCTTTTTGCGGAGACCTGCCGTATCAATAAATACATACTTACCGTGTTCGTTTTCCTTGAGGGAGTCCACTGCGTCACGGGTGGTTCCGGGAATATCCGAAACGATAAGTCGATTTTCTCCGAGAATGCAGTTAACAAGGGAGCTTTTACCCACGTTGGGCTTACCGATCAACGCAACCTTGATAGCATCCTCGTATTCGGGTTGAACCTCCACGTGCTGAATCTTTTCGTAAACAGCATCAAGAAGCTCGCCGAGACCTAGACCGTGAGTTGAAGAAATCGGGTACGGATCTCCGAGACCTAGATTGTAGAACTCATAGAGCTCCGGTGGCGGATCTCCGGGCCTGTCAACCTTATTTACGCAAAGAATAATTTCTTTATTTGCTTTAAGAAGCATCTGCGCAACCTCGGCGTCTGTTGCAGTCATACCGGTCTTTATGTCAGTCATCATAAGAACAACATCGGCTTTTTCGATTGCAATTTCAGCCTGACGGCGCATCTGGGAAAGAACGACGTCCTCCGAACGGGGTTCTATACCACCGGTATCAACGAGAGTAAACGCCTGACCGCGCCATTCTGTATCGTAGTAAATTCTATCTCTTGTAACACCGGGAGTGTCTTCAACTATTGAAAGACGCTGTCCCACTATTTTATTAAAAAGTGTACTTTTGCCGACGTTGGGACGTCCAACGACAGCAACAACAGGTAGTGCCATAATAATCTCCATTCTACCGCTCTAAAGCGGTACAAATACTTTATTTCAAATCAGACTTTCAAAAAAGTCAACTATATCGCAAGGCTCTTCCAAAATAACAGCTTCGGTATTTAATTCCTTTTCAATATCGGAAACTGAAACATCGTCAAGGAATACGTCGTCACGGAGCATGACCTTCGGGATTATCAATTTTTTACCGAGAGGCTTATCTTTCAGTTGAGAAATAATGTCCCCGCCCGTAACAAGGCCCGTAACCGTTATTGTCTCACCGAAAAATTTATTTGCTATGGGGTAAAGATTTATCTTAAGATTCGGGAGCTTTTCATTAACCTTATTTATCAGCGACGGAATAATATTTTCCATGCTCTTGCTCGTAACCCAAGAAACCTCCGCAGAACCGTTTTTTTCGGGAAGCTCGTCAATTGCGTAAAGGAAATCCTCAATAAACAGCGAAGTAATACCAACGCCGTTTTCTATCTGCTCGAACTCTTCGTAATAATCACTTTCGGGCAATTCTCTTTCGGATTTTATATAAAACTCATCGGACTCATAGAACAGTCTTGTGCCGAATTCTTCGACGCATTTATCTCCAAAAGCGGAAACCGTATCAATGACACATGAACATTCCTCTTTGCTGAAAAGCTCCAGCTTGCAAAGTCCTTCACGGTGTCCCGTCATTCCGAGAGGAACGATAGAAACACTTGAAACGTTCGGATAAAGTGAGCTGAGATCGTTCATTGTCCTCAACAGCTCTTCCCCGTCGTTCCAGCCTTTACAAAGAACTATCTGACATCGCAGATTTATTCCCGCGTCGGTAAGCTTTCGCAAAAGGGGCATAATCCCCTTCGCATTGGGGTTTTTCATCATTTTCACACGCAACTCGTCATTGGTAGTATGTACCGAAACGTTCAGCGGAGAAATTTTCAGCCTGATTATCCTGTCAATATCTTCTTCGGTGGCATTTGTCAAAGTTACATAATTGCCGTAGAGCAGAGAAAGACGGAAATCATCATCTTTATAATAAACCGTGCTTCTCATTCCTTTGGGAAGCTGGTCGATAAAGCAAAAAATACATTTATTTTTACATGAACGCTCTTTATCCATGAGATAAGTATCAAAATTCACACCTGTATAGCCGTTGCATTTTGCGGTACACGAAACCGTCTCACCCTGTCGATCTACCGTAAAGGTGAGTTTTTCATCTGCTGCACAGTACATATAATCCAAAATATCGTGAATTTTAATACCGTTTATTGAAAGGAGAATATCCCCTGATTTTAATTTGCCGTAAAACGGACTGTTTTTCTCAATGGAAGTAATAGTCGCCATATAAAGCCTCAAATCTCAATACGCAGAATAGACGGGCGAACCGTGTATTTTCTAAAATAAACGATTCTCCCATCTCATAACCGTATTTCATAAAGATTAAGCGTTAGCTTCTGCCTCTACCTTTATCACTTCTTTGCCGTTGTAGTAACCGCAATGAGCGCAAACTCTGTGGGAAAGGTGGAATTCACCGCAATGTGAGCATTTAACCATGCCGGGCATGTCAAGCTTCCACACGCTGGAACGTCTCTTATGTTTTCTCTGTTTGGAAATTCTTCTCTTCGGAGCTATCACTGTAAGCACCTCCTATATATAGATAAACTCTATTTCAATATATTATTGAACTCAATTATTTTCCTCTTCGCAATGGCATTCTTCAAAATTGAGATTGACACCGCAATTGGGACATATTCCCTTACAGTCCTCTTTGCAAAGAAGAACCATGGGAATTTCAAGGGACAACGCATCGTAAGCAGTTCTGTCAAGATTTATCTTACCGTTTTCAAGAGTAAGGCTGTCATCTTTAGCCTCATTCAAATCAAAAATCGTATCCAAGGTTGATTCAAGCTTAACTGGTGCATCTTCCATACAGCGGTCGCATACTGAAGTATAAGTACCGCTTATAACAGCTTTTATTGTAAGAACCCCTGCTATATTTTTTATCTTACCCTCAACCTTAACATCCGAAAATGCAGGGTCAAGCTCCGAAATATCAAGAGTCTCATCAATAACGAGCACGTCGCCCGTACTGCTTTTAATTCTGGAAATATCTATAAGCATATTTATTCCTATCCCTACAGCAAAAATACTGTAGCCTTCTAATTATACCACAAATAGATAAAATGTCAATAGGTTGATCAAAAATTTTACTCAAAAGACATTTTTTACAGCAATATTTTCTGCCGAAACGCCTTTATTTCACATTTTAAGGCTTAGTCAACAAAGATTTCTCTGCCGCCGGCACCTGCTTCGGAAATATAGAACGCGGGAACAAGACCTGTTCTTTCGGTATAATTCTTTCCGACAGTTTCAATGAAGTTGGGAACAGCAGCCTCTTCAACGATACTTACGGTACATCCGCCGAAGCCTGCGCCTGTCATTCTTGAACCGATACAGCCGTCGATCTTAAGGCTTTCCTCAACCATAACGTCAAGGTTAAGTCCTGTAACCTCATAAAGGTCACGGAGTGAAATATGAGAAGCAGTCATCATACGGCCAAAGGCGAGAAGATCTCCGTCGTTAAGAGCCTTAACGGAATTAAGAACTCTGTCACATTCATAAATAACGTGTTCTGCTCTCATACGGCAAACATCGTCCTGAATGAGCATCTTGCTGTCTTCAAACTGTTCAACTGTAATATCACGGAGACATTCAGCTTCGGGATAAGCGATCTTAAGCTGTTCAAGAGCCTCTTCGCACTGCGCCCTGCGCTCGTTATACTTGGAATCAGCAAGAGATCTCTTCTTGTTTGTATTTCCGATAACGATCTTATAGCCCGTAAGGTTAAGAGGTACGTATTTAAAGCTGAGGTCTTTGCAATCAAGGAAAATTGCATGGTTCTGTCTGCCCATAGCGGAAGCAAACTGGTCCATGATACCGCAGTTTACGCCGCAGTATACGTTTTCTGCTTTCTGGGAAAGCTTAGCCATTTCGATCATATCAACGGCCTTTGTAATGCCCTTTGCTTCATTGGAGAATGTTGCAAGCATTGTAGCCATAACAACTTCAATTGCAGCGGAGCTTGAAAGACCTGCGCCAAAAGGAACTGTATCATGATAAAGGATATCGCAGGAAACGATCTCATAACCTTCCTGTTGGAGAACATAAGCTACGCCTGCCTGATAGTTGCCCCATTTAAGATCCTTATAATCAGCAAGTTTATCGATATCGAGTTCTACCCTGTCAGGAAGATCTGTTGCCGCAACTCTGATTTTGCCGGAATCCGTCTTTCTTACAGCAATTGTAGATGCCTGCAAAAGAGCCGCAGGAAAAACAAAGCCGCCGTTGTAGTCTGTATGTTCACCAATAAGGTTAACACGGCCGGGTGATGAAAACAAACGAACATCACTGCTGTCGCCGCCATATATTTCGGTAAACTGTTTAATCAATTCACTTTTCATGAAAATCCTCCCGATATTCGGTAAATAATTCTTTATTTTTGACTATTTTATATTATACAGCAAAAAAGCAATAAAATCAAGTATATACACCAAATTGTTAAAACTTCTTTATTATAATAAAGGTAAAAGCCTATTTTGGAAGATCCGTACCATGATTTCTTGCGTAATGGAACAGATATTGTTGAATTATCCCCGCATTTGCTCCGAAATTCGACACGTAACAGTCATCTCCGTAAACGTCGGAAATAACTCTCTTGATCCAAACGTCTTTCGGGAACACCTCGTGTCTCCCGTAAGCGAACAAAAGAATACAGTCACTGACTTTATTTCCCACGCCTTTTATTGACATAAGGGACTGCCCTGCATCTGCCGTTGACATTTCGCAAAGAGCTTCGGGGACAAGTATTCCGCGGCGTATTTTATCTACTGCGTCCATTATGTATTTCTGCCGAAAGCCTGCCCGTAAAGGAGTAAGCCCGTCAAATGTGATCTTTTTAATATCCTCGTAATCGGGGAACGCATACAGCTCTTCCCCAAAAGGATTACCGAGAGATTTTCCGTAAGCCTGACAAAAGCGGTCAATTATACCTTTAATCCTCTTAATATTATTATTTGACGAAATAATAAAAGATATTATGGTTTCAAGGGGCTCCTGACGGAGAATTCTTATTCCCTTACCGTAATCGGCAGCCGCATTCAGATAACTGTCATCTTTAAAATTTTCAACAACTTTCCCGTAATCTTTTTCAAGATCAAAGTATTTAATCCAAAACTTTTCAACATCTTCAACGGTTGCGTTTTCGATAATAAAACCGTTATCTTGCTGAACACATCTCACAGCTCTTTTGCCCACAACTCCGACCCAGCCTTCGCCGTCAAAGCCCCAACGGAAGCACTGACCGCAGTCAAAAGTGTCTTTCAAACTTATATTACAGTCATCAATTAGAATTTTCTTTGAACCTTTATCTGTAATTTTCATAAAATTTCAAAAACCCCTTTTCTTTTTGCAAAAAATAGTATATAATATAGATATAAAAAATTCAGTATAATATATTGGAGAAAATAATGAGTAAAATATCTTATATGATCAAAAGAATGCGATATATGCATTACGACAAAATGCTTGAAACCGCAAAAGAGATACACGTCAAAACAGGAAAGAGCACGCTTGCTATACTTGCAGATATGTTCAACTGTGCCGCAAAATATAACGCAGGATACATGGACTACAAAATAGCTCAAATGTACAAGCTTTCTCCCGAACAAAGAGAAACCACCATAACAAGAGGAATTTCAAACCGGATCGTTGCGATGTGCAATCCTCGTGAGTTTTGGCACTACTTTGACAATAAAGCCGAATTCAACACATTGTTTGCAGAGCACATCAAACGCGGTTGGTTCGACATGACAACAGGAACAAAGGAAGAATTTAACGAATGGCTCAAGGATAAAAACGACATCATCGTTAAACCCATTGACGGTTCAAGCGGAAGAGGCATAAAAAAATATAAAAGAACAGATTACGAGAATGATTCGGATTTTTACGGCAAATTAAAGGAATTGGGAACGGGAATCATTGAAGAAGTGGTAATCCAACACAGTGAAATAAATAAAATAAACGCCTCGTCGGTAAATACTATCAGAATAGTAACTCTTAACGGCTCCAAAAAATACGGAATCGTATACGCATATATCAGAATCGGTCAAAACGGAACAGATATGGATAATGTTGACTGTGGAGGTATGGCTTGTCCCATTGATTTGGAAACAGGAAAAATTTCAGCCAACGGTGCAGACAAAAAAGGCAATGTATATGAAAAGCACCCCGAAAGCGGTATTGAATTTATAGGTTTCCAAATTCCTTACTTTGAAGAGGCTAAAAAAATGTGCATGGACTCTTCAAAAAAAGTCCCGGAAATGAAATATATCGCATGGGATGTTGCAATAACTGAGGACGGACCTTTGTTCATTGAAGGAAACTCTTTCCCCTCCCACGCGATACCTCAATTTGCGGCACATTTCCCCGACGGAATCGGAATTTTGCCAAGATACAGAGAATTCATTGATATATAAATGAAAGGATCAACACAATGGCCGAACACATTTACACAATACCTCTTAACGAACATTTCGGAAAACTTGAATCATGCCCCCTATGCTCCCTCTTTGAAATGATGGAACGCAATGAGGTGGAGACAATTACCGGTGCTTCCATGATGGAACCTTCTGTCAGGATCCAAACAAATAAAGAAGGTTTCTGTGAGAAACATTTATTTCAAATCACACAGGTAAAGAAAAAACTTCCCGTTGCGCTCCTTTTCCAAAGTCATCTTGAAGAGCTGTTTAAAGACATAAAAGGAAAAAACGGAGAACATCAAATAAAAAGGCTCGACAAGCTTGAAAAGGACTGCTACATATGCCGAAGAATAAAGGCCAATATGGACAGCATATATTCAAACTTTTTCCACTTATATAAAAAAGACTCCAAATTCCACGATCTGTTTTTAAAGCAAAAGCTTTTTTGCTTACCTCATTATAAAGAACTCCTTTACTACGGCTCAAAAAATCTTTCAAAAAAAGAATTCAAGATTTTCACTGAAGAGCTTGACACTCTTGAAATGAGATACCTTGAAGAACTTAAAGGAGACATTGACTGGTTCTGCAAAAAATTCGACTACCGCTTCGCAAAAGAAGATTGGAAAAACAGCAGAGACGCGGTTGAAAGAACTGTATATACTCTTTGCGGAAATTTGCCTAAAAATAAGAGCGAAGAATGACAAAAATAAACAACAGAAAAAAACATCAATTTTTTTAGCTAAACATCTTGACAAACTCGATTATTCATAATATAATATAATATAATTACAGATATATTGTACCATAAATCTTTATGAAATGCAATATACAATAAAAAACAAAAAATCTAATTTTAATATTTGCTTGCCCTATCGGGGCAGAAGGGAGAATACTTATGTATTTTGAAAAGATCGCTGAAATCATTGCGGAAAAATTTGACATTGACGTTAACGAGGTTAAACTTACGACAAATATCTTTGAAGACCTTGGCGCGGACTCTTTGGATATCGTCGACATGCTCATGATGCTCGAAGATCAATACAATATTACAATTCCGGATGAAGCGGCTCAGGAAATGAAAACTATCGGAGATGTGGTAAACTACATAGAAGAAAACGCATAATAAAGATTAATCATACTTTATTCCGAAAGGATAAAAAATTATCAAACTGACTTCTATGGGAGAATCAGTACTATTTTGAAAAGAATGTTATAAATGAATGTCTTATAAACCATATCACAGTGTTCATGGTTATTTGGATATCCTTAAATGAATTTATTATGCGGGGAAACTTTTTTCAAATGAAAGAAGTTTCTCCGCGCCCCATAAAAAACAAATTGATTTTATAATAGATATAAAATCCCTCATAAATAGGCATTAAATTAACCAACACATATAAACATATAAAAAGGTACGGATAAATATGCAACTGAAAGACAGAATTCTTGCCATAGACTACGGAACAAAACGCACCGGAATTGCAATAAGTGACCCTTTGGGACAAATAGCAACGCCGATGCCCCATATTCCGATGAAAACAAACGAACATCTCTGCAATGATATATTGAAGCTAATAGCTGATTATAAAATTAAAAAAATAATTCTCGGACTCCCTCTGAGGACCGACGGTAAAGCCGGAGACACGGAAGCGAAAGTACGAGAATTCAATGCACTTCTTACAGAAAAAACAGATATCCCAACAGAATTTGTTTGTGAAGCATTCACTACGGTCATTGCAGCTCAAAAACTCCACGAAAAGGGTAAAAACGCCAAACAGCAAAGACAAATAATAGACTCTGCAGCAGCGGCTGTAATGCTACAAGGATATCTTGACGGTCAGAATTAAGAAAGGTCAGTAAAACAGATAAAATGAAAAGGTTTAAACCGATAATCAGCCGAACGATACTCATGGTACTGTTTTTTGCAATACAGTTGGCCATATTATTCATAATCGTTTGGAATTTTAACAACTATTTTGCCTATTATTATGTATTTGATGCTCTGCTCAGAACTCTTTTTACAATAAAAATCGCAAATGACGACAGCAATCCGGCATATAAAATCGCATGGATAATTCCCGTGGCGGCAGTTCCTGTTTTCGGAAGTTTAATTTATATTCTTTTTGGACAAAAAACACTGAAAAAGAAAACCATCGCCAAAATGACTCGAATTTCTAAAGACGCCTATGCAACACTGAATCTGAAAGACAATAAAACGGCGGACAGACTAAAGGATGAAGACAAAACTGCATTTACACAGTCAAACTACATTTCAAAATTTGCAAATTTCCCCGTCTATGAAAACACTTATACAGAATACCTTTCGTCGGGAGAGATAAAATTCAAAAAGATGCTTGAAGAGCTTGAAAAAGCCGAAAAATTCATTTTTTTAGAATATTTCATAATCGGCGAAGGTATTATGTGGAACACCATTCTCGAAATACTGAAAAAGAAAGCCTCTCAAGGCGTAGATGTAAGAGTTATCCTTGACTCTTTCGGCTGTCTTGAAGTTTTGCCGCTGAAATATGATAAAGCCCTCGAAGCAATGGGTATACAGTGCGCAGTTTTCAATCCGTTTGTTCCGTTTTTAGATGTAAGGCTTAACAACCGAGATCATAGAAAAATCTGTGTGATAGACGGCAACGTAGGCTTTACGGGAGGTATAAATCTTGCAGATGAATACATCAATATTTACGAAAAACACGGACATTGGAAGGACACGGCAATACTTTTAAAAGGTGATGCCGTTTGGAGCTTAACCGTCATGTTTTTAACAATGTGGGATTTTTTGAAGAAGACTCATACGGACATTAAAAACTTCAAAGGTACTTCCCATGAAAAATATGAAAATTCAGGATATATACAGCCTTATTCCGACAATCCCATGGACTCGGAGCCTGTTGGTGAAACGGTATATCTGAATATAATAAATAAAGCAGTTGACTATATTTACATCACAACTCCGTATCTTATAATTGACAATACAATGGTAACGGCGCTTTGTTCCGCGGCAAAAGCGGGCATTGATGTAAAAATTATTACTCCCCATATTCCCGATAAAAAATATGTTCATTCCGTAACGAGATCGTATTACGAAAAGCTGATATCTGCAGGAATAGAAATATACGAATATACTCCTGGATTTATCCATGCAAAAACTTTCGTAGCAGATGATAAATACGGTGTTGTCGGGACAATAAATATGGACTACAGAAGCTTATTTCTCCATTTCGAGTGCGCAACATGGCTTTATAAATCAAAATGTGTGAGCGAAATAAAAGAGGATTTTCTTAAAACGTTGGAAGTCTGCAAAAAAATAACTCTTGAACAATGCAAAAAAACGCCTTGGTACAAACGCTTTGTACGCGGAATATTAAATTTATTTGCACCTTTAATGTAAAATATTACGGGAGGACCTTTAAAAGTCTTCCCGTAATTTTATTTTTCAGTATATTTATCTAAAAAGTTTTTAAGAATTTGCTTACAACGCTCTGTTTCTTTCAGAAAACTTTCAGCATGTTCAGCATCATCAACTATCAGAATTTCTTTTTCTGCGATACACGCCTCATAGTTTTGCTTTCCCATATAAGTCGGAACAAAAGAATCTTTTGCGCCATGAATAAAGAGAACGGGTATCTTGTTTGTTTTAAGAGCATCGAGGGTACTGTATTCATCAAGAGAATACCCTGCTATACACTTTACTGCAAAAGAACAAATATGTAGCAGTGGGAATGCAGGAAGCTTAAAATTTCTCTTCAGAACATGTTTACATTCTTCCCAGGGAGAAGTAAAACCGCAATCTGCAATTATTCCCTTAACATTTTTCGGAAGCTCAAAACCTGAAGTCATAAGAACAGTGGACGCACCCATAGACATACCGTCGAGGAAAATATCGCCTCCAATATTCTCAACCGCATAATTTACCCAATCAAGAACGTCGTATCTGTCCAATATCCCAAAACCGATATATTTACCGTCGCTTTCGCCGTGCGCTCTGTCATGAACTGCAAGTATGTTATAATTCCAACTGTGATACAATTCAAAAACACATGAAAAATCAAGAAAATTGCTTGACCTGTAACCATGAACGACTATAAGCGTGCCCTTTGCATCTTCAGCAGGTAGATAATCCGCCGCAAGCCTCAAACCGTCATGAGATGTTATCCATTTTCGTTCCGGCGATTTGTCTTTAAACCATTGTATTCCGCTTTTTATGCGAGGCATATACATACGCTCAAATTCAGTTTCCTTATGCGGTTTTTCTTTTTTTCGTTTTTGAGATTCCTTCGTACGGAATATTGCAAATTTGCAAAAGTACAAAACAACTGAACCGAACAGTATCAGAAGAATCACAAAAACTACCGCAAACCATAAAATAGGATTCATTATTTACTCCTGTTCTGTAAGTAAAGTTTGAGCTCCGTTTTGCGAACCGGGATACTTTATTCCCAAATGCTCATAAGCAGCCGCCGTAACGCATCTTCCTCTCGGAGTTCTATTCAAAAAGCCCAACTGCATAAGATAAGGTTCATAAACATCTTCTATGGTAATACTTTCCTCCCCCACAAGTGCAGCCAAAGTATCAAGGCCTACAGGGCCGCCGTTAAAACTTTTTATAATAGCTTCAAGCATACGTCTGTCAAGTCCGTCAAGCCCTAAATGATCAATTTCAAGTCTTGAAAGTGCTGTGTTTGAAATTTCCATATCAACGACACCGTTACCCATAACCTCTGCGAAGTCACGCACACGGCGAAGGAGTCTGTTCGCTATTCGAGGCGTACCTCTTGAACGGGAAGCAATCTCACGGGCACCGTCGTCTGTAATTGAAATACCTAAAATCCCCGCAGAGCGCTTAACTATCTGGGACAGCTCATCAATACTGTAAAGTTCAAGACGGCAAAGGACTCCGAATCTGTCTCTGAAAGGAGCCGTAAGCTGTCCTGAGCGGGTAGTTGCCCCCACAAGAGTAAACTTAGGAAGGTCAAACCGTATGGAACGGGCAGAGGGACCTTTTCCGAGAATTATATCGAATTCAAAGTCTTCCATAGCAGGATACAAAACTTCCTCAACGGTTCTGGAAAGTCGATGAATTTCGTCTATAAACAACACGTCTCCGTCCTGAAGATTTGTAAGAAGAGCGACGATATCACCCGTTTTTTCCAACGCAGGGCCGCTTGTAATTCTTATTGAAACACCCATTTCTGCCGCAATAATATTTGCAAGCGTGGTTTTACCGAGACCGGGAGGGCCGTAAAGCAAAATATGGTCAAGGGACTCCCCTCTTTTTTTCGCAGCCTCGATATATATTTTAAGATTTTCTTTAACCTTGTCTTGTCCCACGTATTCATTCAACTTATGAGGACGAAGTGAGGATTCGGAGTCATCCTCGTTTTTTATGGTTCTTGAAGAGAGCAATCTCTCATCGAATTCCATATCCATGATATCACCTCTTTATAGTATTTTTCAAGTTACTTTTATGGGGAAAACCTCTTTTCATAAAGAAAGAAGCTTTCCCCATACCCCTTTCAATAAAAGCAGACGGGGGTAAATTTAATTCTATTTATACAGTAGATTTTGCAAAGGAAAATTACAGATTTTTAGCCAAAAGACGCAATGCCTGTTTAACGAGAGCGTTTGTTTCATCCGCAGAACAACGTGCGACCGCGTGCTGAGACTCATTTTTAGTGTATCCCAAAGCCATAAGAACGGCAACCGCATCGGCAACCACATCGTCGGCAGGAATATCTTCGGGAACGAGCTCCGAGCCCTCTGAAGCCTTTGTCTTGGCTATTTTATCCTTAAGCTCAAGGCAAATTCGCTGAGCAAGCTTTGTGCCAACGCCTTGCGCTTTTGTAAGACGCTTAATATCAGAGGTTATAATGCAATTTGCGAAAG
This sequence comes from Clostridia bacterium, assembly GCA_017441125.1. Classification (GTDB taxonomy): domain Bacteria; phylum Bacillota; class Clostridia; order Oscillospirales; family UBA644; genus HGM12619. The sequence continues at coordinate 6,962 of JAFSAH010000061.1, read as the reverse complement.
CCTCAGGCTGAAGCTCGGACAAAATTGCAATAGCCACTTTTGGACCGACACCGCTTATGGAAATAAGCAATGTGAAAAACTGAAGCTCCTGCTCCGTTTCAAAGCCGTAAATATCCAAAGCGTCTTCTTTAACGTTAAGATAAGTAAAAAGTTTAACGGTTTCTTTACCCGAAATAGCCTTATATGTATTCATTGTTATGAAGCATTTGAATCCAACGCCGCCACAATCAATTACGGCAAGATTCGGCTGACAAACCGCAAGCTTTCCGTTTATATAATAAAACATAACAAACTTCCTTTATGAAAGATATGCAGAAAAAGGTATTGATTTGGAAGACACTATTCTGACTTCCTTGCCCGTATCGTGCATTGATGTAACACCGTTTACTCGAAGGGTCAGCATTAAAGTATAAGAGACGCCCGAACGGTTTGAATAAACAACCTTCAATGAATCGTATGCCACATCATTATCAAGCCATATTTTAGCGATATCGGAATACTTGTAAGTATTCTCCTCATCATTTTTCACAAATATACCCTTTTGGCAAAGTGAGAAATAAATCTCCGCGCGTTTTTCGGCAGAAGAAAAAGATTCGGGAGAAACAGCCGTATCATAAGTCAGAAAGGCGAAAAACTTTTCGCTGTAAATATCCTCATCAGAAAGATATTCATTTTCGGAGTCAAAGAATTCTTCCCCTGCGGTCTGGAAACGCATATAACTCATTTGAGATAAGGCAAAGAGAACCCACTCTTCATAAGTCATGGTAATGTCAATATCTTCTTCCTCGTTAAATTCAGTTTTAAGAGCAAAAACATCCTTGCGCAAATAATTCAGAACTGAATCCTTTGAGAAAAACAATTTCAAAACATTGACCGTAGGCTCATTTGTTCTGACACAAACACACCAAACGGGAGCTTCGGCAGAAGTATTTGAAAAAACGGAAACAAAAGTGCCGTCGGATTTTTTTATAAACTTAACGCACATTTCGGGGTCAGCCAATGTTTCAGCAATAAAGCGTCCGTTTTCATTAAGAGAGAATTCATTTTGAGAATTTTCAACCAAACCCAATTTTTCCAAAGAACTTAGTACCTTTTCAGAATCGACCTCCGCAGAAGCAACGCTTGAAGGGAGGTTTTCGGAAACAGCGCCGCAAAAGCCCACTAATACATTAAGTTCATCGTCTGAAAGAATATACGTCATGAATTTTCCCCCTTCGCTTCATTTTCATTATTTTCAGGCATTACTCCGAAAAATTCAGGAAAACGAGCCTCTCTTGACTGAGCATCTGTCTTTTTAGACATCAGCTGTTCGGAAAGTTCATTTATACTGATAGAATCTCCGCAAACGACTTCCTTACCGTTAAAAATGACCTTTGCCATTGCCGCATTTATATCGATCATGGAGTTCTTTGATGTTATCCAAGGCAAATTGATTTTTTCGGAAATCGAAATTCCGTAATCTGCTGTTTTGGTTTGTACTACAGCAGAATTTTCCGCTTCAGATATTTCTTCTTCGAAAATACCTTCTTCTTCGGAGTCTTCCAATTCAGCAAAAACCTCATTCAAATCAATATCTTCAACGGAATCATCGCCGTTCTTTTTCATAAAAGGCGCATTTGGTAAAAAGACTGCAGCACAAGTGAAAAGCAATATTGTAAACAGGGCGAAGAAAAGATTCACTCCGTTTTCAGGTCTTGGCAAATTAAGAGGAGAAATCTCACCGTTGATACGAAGCTTTTCAGCAGTTAATATTTCCTCCTTGTTATCCCTGCAATCACAGTCTGGACAAGGCTTTCCGCAACCGGAACAAACTCTGGGAGAAATTGAGCCGTAGGCGCCTGTAGTGTCAAGAATACTTGTCGCACCGCACCAACAGTTACAAGTACAAGCATACATATTTTTACCGCATTTAATACAGTCGTATTTGGAATGCTCCTTAGTATCTTCGGTATAGTACTCACGACCGCAAAGACAGTCATTTCCCGAAGTCGTAAGTGAGGGCGTGCTCGGAGTTGAGGGTTCCGGCTCGGAAGCACTATTTACAATGTCTCCCTCATCGGAGCTTGAAGTATCCGGAGATACTGTAAGTACATCTTCAAGAATTATATCCTCTTCTGCAAAGGATACAATGGAAAACGAAAATATAACCGTAATAAATACCAACAGAAATTTAAAAGAAAGCTTTTTCATCATACGGGTGAACCTCCTGCAAAAGAAAGGACCACATACAAAATGACAGATCCGATGCCTACAAATACGGGCTTATACAAATCTATATCCTTAAAAGTCAAGCCGTTATTTAATCTGAAAAACGTTTCATTGAGAACTAAATACACCATTCCTATAAAATAAAAAATGATGTAAAAATCCCAGCCTGCAATTAAGCTTGCAAGAACAAGAATTACCGCAAAAGGCGCAAGATCACACCAATATGCAGAGGGATCTTTTATATTTTTGCCGGGTTTTTCCATAACGAAGGTCAGGCAAACGAATGTTGCGGCTGAAAGAATTAAATGTAAAAATCCGAAAAGGACATACTTTAAAACTCCGCCTTGAACATTCATTATGGCGAAAATACAAAAAATCACAAGAGAAGCCATTCCGACAACGGAATTCTTATTAATTTTAACCATGTCAGACCTCCTCAATTAACCGAGAATAAAATCAGATTCACGGCAAAAACAGTTAAAATTCCATTGGCTGCAACAACAAAAATATACCAAAGAATTTCTTTTTTCAAAAGTTCCTTCACCAATCTGCCGTAAGGAATCAGCGTAAATAAAAGTGCAGAAATACCAAAAGTTATGGTTGTCGGAACATTAAATATAAGACGGACCAAAAGTCCCATAAGAGAAACAATAAACGGAATAATATATGAAAGGTTTGAACACAGAAGAACGCATTGGAAATCAGATTTGATTGCTTTCAAGTTCAGAACGGAATATAAAAGCCACGACGAAATCAAGCCCATAGCACAGCCTACTATAAGAGAAATAAAAACCGTAAGAAGAGCCTTGATTCCCGACATCGTGGGCACAAAGGAGAACCTGTCAATGACAAGCTGTATTGCAAAGAAAATGTACGTAAGTGCAGGCAAAACAAAGGACCAGAAACTCAAATCTCCGTTCTTTTTGCCAATTGCTTTTGCGGGAGAAACGGAAAAAGACGAAAATACCCGCACAATATCCTTGATTCCGAATATTGCTTTTCCGGTGTTCTTTCCGTCTTTAATGTTCATATATAAACCCTTTCCTTAATTCAAACAAGATTTCCGTACATTTCCGCTTTTCTGCAGATCATTTTATCTCCAAGCTCTTTTCAACAGCTGCAAGTTTTACGCAGATGCAAAAAAGTTCCATTGCCGTTCTGAGTTCTTCAATCGGAGGATAAGTAGGTGCAATACGTATATTTCTGTCGTCGGGATCTTTTCCGTAAGGGAAGGTAGCTCCCGCATTTGTCATTGTAACGCCTGCATCTTTAAGGAGAGATACAACACGTTTAGCGCAACCTTTTTCAACGTTAACGGAAACAAAATAACCGCCGTTAGGTTTAAACCAATCTGCGACACCGAGTCCGCCGAGTTCTTTTGAAAGGTACTTCAAAACAACATCAAAACGGGGCTTGATTATTGCCGCATGTTTTTTCATATATTCACGCACGCCGTCCGCTGTCTTATAGTAACGGACATGACGAAGTTGATTGAGTTTATCGGGGCCGATCGTTTGAGAGAATATCTTTTTCTTCATATACTCAACATTTTTGGTACTTGCCGCCATTGCAGCAACACCGGCGCCCGGGAATGAAACTTTAGATGTGGACATGAACATATATATCATATCCTCATTTCCGTATTTCTTCGCCTCTTGGAGAAGATTGAGAAGCTTATCGCTCTTATCATTAAGGTCATGAATAATATAAGCGTTATCCCAGAAAATTCTGAAATCTTTAGCCTTAGGTTTAAGAGCCGCAAGTCTTTTTACGACTTCGTCGCTGTATGTAATACCTGTGGGATTACTGTATTTGGGGATTGACCACATACCTTTAACGGATTCATCTTCCGCAACAAGGTTTTCAATCATATCCATATCGGGACCGTCCTCATTGAGAGGAACAGTTACCATATTTATTCCCAAGCTTTCACAAATGGAAAAATGTCTGTCGTAACCGGGCACGGGGCAAATGAAAGTAATTTTACCGTTTTTACCCCACGGTTCGGAAACTCCGTCAACACCGAAGATCATAGCTCTTGCTATGGTGTCGTACATCATGTTAAGACTGCTGTTTCCTCCGACGACTACTTCATTCACGGAAACTTCCATGAGATCGGCAAAAATCTTTTTAGCTTCGGGGATACCGTCCAGAATACCGTAATTTCGGCAATCCATTCCATTCTCATTGAAACAGTCATCATTGCATTTGAGGACAGAAAGAAGTCCTTCGGAAATATCTAATTGTTCTTTGCAGGGTTTACCTCTTGACATATCAAGCTTTAAACCCTTTGATTTATAAGAACCGTACTGTCGGAGGAGGTTTTCCTTAAGTTCGAAAAGCTCCGCCTGAGACATTGATTTTATCATTAATAATTTCAAATCCTTTTCTATTTATAGAATTGAGATTTTAGAACTCTGCATTACCAACAGTTCTGGGGAAAGGAATAACGTCTCTGATATTGCTGATACCTGTCAAATACATAATAAGACGTTCAAATCCCATACCGAAACCTGCATGTTTTGTTCCGCCGTACTTTCTGAGGTCAAGATACCACCAATAATCTTTTTCATCAAGACCGAGTTCTGCAAGACGTTCACAAAGAAGGTCGAGACGTTCTTCTCTTTGGCTACCGCCGATAAGTTCACCGACTCCGGGAACGAGAAGGTCCATAGCCGCAACGGTTTTTCCGTCATCGTTTAAACGCATATAGAACGCTTTGATTTCCTTGGGATAATCAGTAACGAATACAGGACGTTTATAAACCTGTTCTGTAAGGTATCTCTCGTGTTCGGACTGAAGATCGCAACCCCAGAATACGGGATATTCAAATTTATCCTTATGCTGTTCAAGAATCTCTATAGCTTCAGTATATGTTACATGACCGAATTCTGAGTTAACAAGGGCTGTAAGTCTCTCAATAAGACCCTTATCAATGAAATCATTGAAGAATTTCATATCATCAGCGCAGTTTTCAAGAACATATTTGATAATATACTTAATCAAGTCATGAGCAAGCTGCATATCGTCTTTAAGATCGGCAAATGCAATTTCGGGTTCGATCATCCAGAATTCTGCCGCATGACGAGCAGTGTTGGAATTTTCAGCTCTGAATGTGGGACCAAACGTATAAACCTTGCCGAATGCAAGTGCAAAACATTCAGCTTCAAGCTGACCTGAAACCGTAAGGTTAGCGGACTTTTCAAAGAAATCCTGCTTGTAATCTACTGTTCCATCTTCCTTCTTGGGAACATTTTCAAGGTCAAGAGTTGTAACTTTGAACATTTCGCCCGCACCCTCACAGTCAGATGCTGTGATAAGAGGAGTGTTTACATAAACGAAATGTCTTTCAGCAAAAAACTTATGGATTGCCTGAGCCGCTGCGGAACGAACTCTGAAAACTGCTGCAAAAGTATTTGCACGGGGTCTGAGATGCGCGATCTCACGAAGGAATTCCAATGAATGACGTTTCTTCTGAAGAGGATAATCGGGAGTTGAAGGGCCTTCTACCTCAACGGATTCAGCCTTGATTTCAAAGGGCTGTTTCATTGTGGGTGTTTCAACGATAGTACCCGTAACTCTTACGGAAGAACCAACATTAAGTTTAACGATTGTTTTATAGTTTTCAAGAATATCTGCTTCAACAACGACCTGTACGGAACGGAAGCAGCTACCGTCATTAACTTCAAGAAAGCCGAATGCTTTTGAATCTCTGACTGTTCTGAGCCAACCTGCAACGGAAACTTTCATACCGTCGATTTGGCCTACTTTTTCATATAATTCTCTGATTTCAGTTCTCAATTTAGTTACCTTCTTTATTTTACAATATATGCATATTATGTTCTTCGCAAATTTTTCTCATCTCATCGGGCCACAGAGATACCTGTACTTCACCGATATGAGCTTTTTGGAGCAGAAGCATACAAAGTCTTGACTGACCTATACCTCCGCCCATAGTAAGGGGAAGTTCCCCTGCAAGGAGTTTTTTATGGAAAGGAAGATTCTTTCTATCTTTCGCATTGGCTTTTTCAAGCTGTTCTTCGAGAGCTTTTTCGTCAACTCTTATGCCCATTGACATTATTTCAAGAGCGCAGTCGAGAGGTTCAAAATAATAAAGAAGATCACCGTTCAAAGTCCAATCATCATAGTCGGGAGCTCTTCCGTCATGTTTTTCTCCACTACTGAGAATGTCGCCTACCTGCATAAGAAAAACTGTGGAATGCTGTTTTACGATAGCGTTTTCTCTTTCCTTGGGTGTAAGATTTGGATACATATTTTCAAGTTCCTGGGTTGTAATAAAGAACACATGTTTATCTATCAAAGATTCGATCTGAGCTTTGGGATAAGTTTTGCTGAGAAGAGTTCTTGTATTACTTATAGCTTTTGCGATTTTGCGTACAGTGTCCTTTAAGAAAGCCTCCGTTCTGTCCTCACGGTTAATAACGAGTTCCCAGTCCCATTGGTCAACCTCAAGAGAATGGAAGTTGTCGGGCTCCTCATCAGCTCTGATAGCGTTCATATCGGTATAGAGACCTCGGTAAGGTTCAAAACCGTACTCTTTAAGAGCAAGTCTTTTCCACTTGGCGAGAGAATGAACAATTTCAACAGTTTCTCCTTCAAACTCAAAGGATACGGGTTTTTCAACACCGTTAAGATTATCATTCAAACCGCTGCTGCTCTTTACGAAAAGAGGTGCGGAAACTCTGTCAAGATTAAGTTCTTTTGAAAGTTCTATCTCAAATACGTCTTTGATT
>JAFSAH010000060.1 GCA_017441125.1 Clostridia bacterium | reverse complement strand
TCAAAAATCTGAGAGATCTGAACATAACCGTCTTTCTTTGCTTTTGAAGCGTAGTATGTGTACTTATTTCTTGCCTGGGATTCTCCGGAGAAAGCCTCCTGAAGATTTTTTTCTGTTTTTGAGCCTTTGAGTTCCATGTTTGTATCTCCTTTTTCAATAAAATTGTTTGTATTTTCAACTTCGATTTTTACAAAAACCGAAGCGGGTTGCTGACAAATAGGGCAAGTAAAATCTTCGGGTAGAATATCCGATTCATGAACGTATCCGCAAACAGAACATTTATATGATGTTTTTTCTGTTTTAGGTTCATCTTTTTCTTCCGAGTACGTCGGAGCCGCTTTGGGTGCGGTGCCTTTTCTGTATTTTCTGTAATATGAATACGTCATACTGTCGGAATCATTAAAGGTTTTTGCGTCAATAACGTTTGAAATAAACATTGTGTGAGTTCCCAAATCCTGAACCGATTCGACTTCGCATGACAAATATGCATTAATTCCTTCTGTTAAATAAGGAATACCGTTAATATCTCTTTCAAATTTAACGTTTTCGTATTTATCTGTTTCTCTTCCGCTTTTAAATCCAAAAATTCCTATTGTTTCAGAGGGAACATTTTCGGAAAATACAGAAACTGTATATTTACGGGATTTAAGAATCATATCATGTGTAAAGTTTGACTTCGCTATAACCGTGGAAACTTTCATGGGTGAAGAGGTAACTTGCATAACGGTGTTTACAACGCATCCGTTATCTTTTCCGTCAAGCGTTGTACCGATAACGAAAAGACCGTAGCTTAATTTAAAAATAGCTGATTTATCCATAATATATTCCTCCGTCTTTATTATTTCAATTTTAATGCTTTTAATTCATATGTTATTCAACTTTTAATTCCATGCCTCTGCGTTGAGTTATCATTCCCATTTTTTCATAGAATTTCATGGCTGATTCGTTGAATTCCCATACGTTCAGTTCGATATTGTCGCAATTCAGTTCCTTTGCGAGTTTTTTTACTGCCTCAAAAAGAACCGTACCGACATGATGACCGCGTGATTCCTTATCTACGCAAATATCGTCTATGTAAAGGGATTTATATGGCTGAATAACAGATGTCTCAAAGCATTTTATTTTGCAAAAAGCGTATCCGTGAACCTTTTTATTTTCATCTTCCGCAACAAGGATTGCAAAATCTTTCATGCATATCAGTTCTTCAAATTCATTTTGAGTGTATTTTTTTGAAGCCGGCTTGAAAATATCGGGTCTTCCTTCGTGATGTATCTCCGCAACCTGGTAAAGTAATCTCGAAACGGTCTCTCCGTCGGAAGGGATAGCCCTTCTTACGTTTAAATTCATGTTAAATCAACTCCAAAGCTTTAATTCCCCACAGTATTATCATGTGTAAAGGGTAGTATATATAAAACAAATATTTAAGGGAAGGTCCTCTTTTACCGTTATAAGTCAGAAGTATGGGTATCGACAGACAGCCGGAAAATTGAATAAAATTTATATAAAAACTGTTAAGCCCAGTTATAAATTCCGCTTCAAAAAAGGATTTCAGTAATACAAAAATATATACCGAAAGGGGATAAATGATTTTTTTAACGGGAGACTCGCCACAGTGATAAAAGGCAATTATAAATAGAACACCGATATAATTCCAATCGCTTTGGAGTAAAAATGCCGTCAGTAAAGCACCGATATATACAAGGATCCTGAATCTGTCCGTATTTAATTTCTCTTTAAGAATATCGCTTATCCAAAGTCCGCAAAAGCCTATGAACAACGTAAACATGACATTGAAGTTGCTTTGAAACAGCATTCTGAAAGGAATTTCTGAGATCAAGGCGAAAACCAATAGCCGGAAAGCGTATTTTTTTCTGTCGCGGGTCTTTTTGTATCCCTCACCGATGAAAAAACACATTATGGGCATGGTCAAACGACCGATCGTTCTTAAAATAATGTTAAATGGAAAGTATGTTGTACCTAAAGGAAAAAACATCGCACCGATATGATCCGCAGTCATTGCAAGTATTGCAATTATTTTTAAAATAAATGAACTCACGACGGTTTCTCCCAAACACTATTTTACAATTACTATTATATATTATTTTAATTCCGTTGTCAATATAGGAAAACGAAAAAAATATTACGAATATATAAGAACAGCCTTTGAGAAATACATCAATATGTACTTCTCAAAGGCTGTATAAACTAAAAATTATTCTTTTTCAATAGCGGCAATTCTCTGCTGCGCTTTTCTGAGTCTTTCGCTGTCGAATTTTTCCTTACGTGTGAAGGAATAGATACCGTTCTTTTCCTGGAAAACGTCAGTCAACTGTGTATAGCAGTAGCCGAACATCTTGGGATGATTAAGGAATACCTCTGTAAGACCTTCAAAGCGTTTGTAAACTTCTTCAATGTCTTCGGGAGTTTTTCCGTAGCCCCAGCTGTTTCCGCTTACCTCGTCAATATTCCACCATGTGCCGCCGAATTCGGAAACGAAATAGGGTTGACCCTGAATGTATTTATGCTCGTCTGTTCTCCAGCAGGGAGGATCAACTTCTTTTTCTGCAAATTCAGCATATGTTTCTCTGAGCTTTTCAGGATCCTGTTCGTAGTCGTGGTAGTCGAAGATATCTGTAATAACGTGTTCGCCACCGCTTGCATCGATAACGGGACGTGTCATATCTATGGCTTTTGTGACATTATAAACGGTTTTGAATACATCGCTGTTTACTGTGTCCCAAGTTTCGTTGAAGGGGCACCAACCGATGATTGCGGGGCTGTTGTAGTCACGTTCAACGGCTTCGAGCCATTCGGGAAGCATTGCCAAAAGTGCCTCGGGCTTGAAAACGCTAAGACCCCAGTTGGGATATTCTGCCCAAAGAAGATATCCTAATTTGTCTGCCCAATAAGAAAGTCTGGGTTCGAATATCTTCATATGGAGACGAGCTCCGTTGAAGCCGACAGCCATAGAAAGCTCGATATCTTTCTTCAAATCTTCATCTGTGGGAGCAGTATAAATACCGTCGGGATAGAAGCCCTGGTCAAGGACAAGTCTCTGGAATACGGATCTTCCGTTGATTTTGAATTTATAGCCGTCAAGCTCAACTTTTCTCATGCCGAAATAACTTGAAAGCTTGTCACCTGTATTAAGTTCAAGCTCAAGATCGTAAAGGTTGGGTGAACCGATATCCCAAAGCTTTGCCTCGGGAAGATCAATGGAGGTGCGAGCCTGTCTGCCTGTAATCTTGAATTCTGCACTGTAGGATTTGTCGTCAATGGAAGCGATCGCTTTCGCAGAAGAAGCACCTTCCTTGTTAAGATATATCTCAACGTGGATTTTACCGTTATCAACGTCCGGAGTCAGCTTTAATTTCTGAACATATATATCTTCAACGATTTCTGTCCAAACAGTCTGCCAAATACCTGTAGTTCTTGTATAAGCACAACCGTAATTGTGATACTGTTCGCTCTGCTTGCCGGTGGGGATAAGATCACTTCTTGTATTATCAAATGCTTTAAGTATAATTACGTTTTCGCCGTCGTTTACCTGATTTGTAATGTCAAAGCAGAAGGGTGTAAAACCACCTTTGTGAGTACCTACGGAAACTCCGTTTACCCATACTTCCGCAATATAGTCAACTGCTCCGAAATGAAGAAGAAGTCTTTTGTTTTCAAGAGCTTTTTTGTCAACGTTAATAGTTCTTCTGTACCAAACGCTTGTCATGAAATCTACATATTCAATTCCCGAGAGCTTTGATTCAGGAGCAAAGGGAACGATTATTTTATGGCTGAAAGATTCTGCTTTGAAGAGCTCTCTTTCTTTACCTGTATTTCCGTGGTCAAATTCAAACTGCCATTCTCCGTTAAGACATTCCCAATTATCTCTTACAAGTCTTGGCCTTGGGTATTCATTTCTTGGAATCATAATAAATCTCCGTTCTGCCGTATTACTACGACTCTATTGTTTTATAAATTTTCTTATATTATAGCAGATTTCTTTTATCATTGCAAGAGGTATAACAGTAATTTAATGAATTTTTTTAAAAAAAAGTTTCTTGATATTTGTTGTTTTATATGATATAATACAATTGGAAATCTTTGATTTGATAAGGATGTGTTTTTTATGGATGTTTTTTCAGTGTTTGCATTACTTGGCGGGTTGGCGCTTTTCCTTTTCGGAATGAACCTTATGGGGTCAGGGCTTGAAAAGATTTCCGGCGGTAAACTTGAACGTGTTTTGGAAAAAATGACAGATAAACCGTTAAAGGGCGTTCTTTTGGGAGCAGTCGTTACTGCTGTAATACAGTCTTCGTCTGCAGTCACTGTCATGGTTGTCGGTTTTGTTAACTCCGGTATAATGCAGCTTTCTCAAGCGGTGGGCATTATAATGGGTGCAAATATCGGTACTACAGCAACCTCGTGGATATTGAGCTTGACAGGTATTGAAAGCTCCAATGCTATAGTTTCATTGTTTAAGCCTACAACCTTTTCGCCTTTGGTTGCGTTTATCGGAATTATATTTATTTTCCTTGATAAAAACGGAAAGAAGAAAGACATCGGTTCAATCCTTATCGGTTTTGCAATTCTTATGTACGGTATGACCGCTATGAGTGATGCGGTTCAGCCCTTGTCAGAGAATGAAGCCTTCGCAAATATTTTGCTTATGTTCTCTAACCCCGTTTTGGGCGTTCTTGCGGGTGCTGTTTTTACCGCTATAATTCAGAGCTCCTCTGCATCTATCGGTATCTTGCAGGCGCTGTCTTCAACGGGCGCTATCACTGTAGGAAGCGCAATTCCTATTTTGCTGGGTCAGAACATAGGTACCTGCGTAACAGCCTTGATTTCAAGTATAGGAACGTCTAAAAATGCGAAGAGAACCGCTATGGTTCATTTCTACTTTAATGTTATCGGTACAGTTCTGTTCCTTGTACTGTATTATACTTTGGATCTTTTTATTGATTTCGCTTTTAAATCCGATGTGTTGGATGCGGTCGGTATAGCCGTTATACATACTTTGTTTAATGTCCTTTCAACAGCGCTTCTGTTGCCGTTTTCAAAGCAACTTGAGAAGCTTGCTAAATTGTCTGTAAAAGAAAGCGCTGCTAAAGATGAATTCCCTGCATTGGATGAAAGATTCTTACTTTCACCCTCTTACGCTGTTGCGCAGAGCTATAATGTTTCCGTTTCGATGTTTGAACTTTGTAAAGAAATGTTGTTTGATGCTTTAAATATGCTTGAAAAATATGATTTAAAGGTTGCGGAAAAAATCAGACAAAACGAAGATCTTTCGGACAGATATGAAGACCGCCTCGGTACATATCTTGTCAATCTCGCGAGCCATGACCTTACTGAAACTGACAGTAATACAGTCTCGGGAATGCTCCATGCTATAGGGGATATGGAACGAATCGGGGACCATGCTTTGAATATTCTTGAACTTGCGGAAGAAATAAATAAAAAGCAGATAGTTTTTTCCGAAGATGCTGAAGCTGAATTGTCAAAAATGTCTGCCGCTTTGCGTGAAATTATGAATCTTACTTATGATTCATATAAAGAATATGATCCTGATATTGCTTGTCATGTTGAGCCTTTGGAGCAGGTTGTAGACTTACTTAAGGATATTCTTAAAACAAACCATATTCAAAGACTTCGCAAAGGTGAGTGTACCATAGAACAAGGTTTTATATTTACGGATATATCAACAAATCTGTCGAGAATTTCCGACCATTGTTCCAATATTGCAGTTGGTATAATTCGGTCAAAAAATTCCGATTTTGATACTCACAGCTATTTGAATTCTGTAAAATATTCAACACGAGGACAGTTTGTAGAAGACTTTAAATCATATAAGGAAAAATATAATCTGTAGTGATTTATTAAATATGTTATTTCGGGGGATTCTTTTCATACGAAAAGAATCCCCCGAAAGAGTATATATTTACTTCTTATGAGGTTTGAATATAAGCGCAACGGCAGTCCCGAAAACTATAGCTGCCGTAATTCCGCCTGCAGTTCCCGAAAGACCTCCCGTGAAAGCACCTAAAAATCCGTGTTGATCTACTGCTTCTTTTACGCTTGTTGCCAAAGTGTGTCCGAATCCCGTAAGAGGTACGGAAGCTCCTGCACCTGCAAAATCTGCAATATGTTCGTAAATTCCAAACGCTGAGAGTATAACTCCTGCAACCACATATCCTACAAGTATTTTTGCAGGCGTCAGCTTTGTTTTATCAATGAATATCTGACCTATTGCGCAGAAAAGACCACCTATTACAAAGGCTTTAATATAATCCATAGATCCTCCTAATTCATTGAAAAATGTACGAGATGCGCAATTCCGGGAATAGATTCTCCTTGCAGGGAAGTGTTGGGGTTCATCAAAGCTCCTGTTGTTATGAACAGAACTTCCTTGTATTTTTTCTTTATCATGTTGGGTAAAATATAGGCTGTCAATACCGATGCCGAGCACCCGCAACCCGAGCCGCCTGAATGTACGTCCTGCTTTTCGCAGTCGTAAATCATGGTTCCGCAGTCATCATATTCTTTGCCGAACGATATTCCGTCTTTTTTCAGTAGGATTTTTAGCATTTCCTTACCTTCTTTGCCCAAATCTCCCGTTACGATCAGGTCGTAGGCTTCGGGCTTGGTTTTAGTGTCGTCAAAATATCTTCGGATAGTAAGCGCCGCCGCAGGCGCCATTGCCGCGCCCATGTTGTTCATGTCCGTTACTCCCATATCACATACCACACCGGGACAACAGTCTTTGATGTGTGGATTTTCTTTGTTTTTACTTTTTGAAAGTAAAACGCAGCCTGAACCCGTTACGGTCCATTGAGATGACGGCGTTCTTTGACTTCCGTATTCCAACGGGAATCTGAATTGGCGTTCCGCAGAACAAAAATGAGAGCTTGTTAACGCTATTGCTCTTTGGGCAAAATCACCGTCAATTGTCATTGCCGCTAAGATCGTTCCTTCAGCCATTGTTGAACAAGCTCCGTACAGCCCAAAAAACTGCACAGGAGTATCACGAACGCTAAAGTTCGAACCAGCGCACTGATTGAGGAGATCGCCTGCAAAGATGAAGTCAATGTCTTGGGGAGAAATTTGTTCTTTTTGGATAACATCGTTTAAAACCTCTTTCTGCATGAAGGACTCCGCTTTTTCAAAGGAATCCTGTTTGAAATATTCATCGTATGAGTATTTGGTAAAATATTTACCCAAAGGGCCTTCTTTTTCTTTCTGCCCTACGATTGAAGCAAAAGCGCTTACTTCAACGGGGTTTTGAAATACGTAAGTCCCTGTACCGATTTTTTTAGTCATAACAGCTCCTAAACCGTAAATTTTGAAATGAAGTAATATATTATTCCGTATATAACCGAAGCCGTAGTTCCGTATACGATAACGGGACCTGCAATGGCAAAAATTTTTGTACCGAGCCCCAAAACAAAGCCCTCCGCTTTGAATTCGAGGGCAGGGGAGACCATTGCGTTTGCAAATCCTGTTATTGGTACCAAGGTTCCCGCACCGCCGATTTTTGCTATTTTATCGTAAATTCCAATACCGGTTAATAACGCACTTAAAAGAATGAGCGTTATTGATACGTATGTTTTGGCATCTGTGACGCTTAATTTTGCGACTTCATAGTAGATTGTATATAAGAGTTGTCCAATAGTACATATTGTTCCGCCTATAAGGAAAGCAAACAAGGTGTCTTTTAATATGGGGGATTTCGGAGAGACCTTTTTGACCAGCTCGTTGTATTCTTCAGATTTCATGACGTCCTTCTTTCTGTGGTTCTTTTATATGTATTATCTCTCCGAATAACAAGATTATTCACTAATTAGTTTACATATAAACGAAAAAAATCTCTTATAAACACTTACAAAAAGATTTAATAAATAATTGAGGTACTGCTCTTTTCACAAGAACAGTACCTCTTAACTTATAAACTTATCTAACGGTTTTTTTCTGTATTATCCGCGCTTTTCCGAAATACATTCGGTGGATTTGACGATTTTATCGGCAGGAATTACGCCTCTGACTGAAACCATTGGATAAACTGCAGTATTTTTACCGATCACCGTGCCGGGATTAAGCACGCAGCCGCAACCGACATTTACATTATCAGCCAAAATCGCGCCAAGCTTACGCATACCGGTGGAATGATCCTCGTCTCCGTGCACGACAACGGGCTTATTATCATTTTTCAGATTTGAACATACAGAGCCTGCACCCAAGTGAGACTTGTTTCCTAAAACAGAGTCCCCGACATAATTATAATGCGGTATTTGAACGTTGTTGAGCAATATGCTGTTTTTAACCTCGCAGGAGTTACCGACAACGCAGTTTTCCCCTATTATTACGTTTCCGCGAATAAATGCGCCTATACGTATTTCCGTATTACTGCCGATTATTGCAGGTCCGTTAATCTCCGCATTAGGGGAAATTTTTACATTTTTACCAACAAGGATATTTCCATTTAAAAGCTCGTAACCCTCGATGCCGCGATCTATTATTTTTAAAATATAATCTTTTATGTAAGCGACTATCTGCCAGGGATATTCACATTCATTGAAAAGCTCCGTCAGAAAAGGTGTATTACAATCAAAAAGCTCTGACGTACGGACCTTTTTATCACTCAATGCAATAACCCCCTTTTCTTATTACAGAAGCCATATGATCCACATAATTTTCACACTGAACTGTGGTTTCGCTCTCAACCATAATTCTGATAACGGGTTCGGTACCGCTTTCACGCAGTAAAAGTCTTCCGCAGTCACGAAGTTCACTGTTGATTTTAGCTGCCGCCTCAATTACGTTTTCGTCATTAATTACTGCCGACTTATTGCAAACCCTTATATTCTTGGTTATTTGAGGCAATATTTTAACAGGCGCCGCAAGAACGGAAAGCTTTGATTTCTGCTCGCACATTTCTTCCGACAGCATTATCGCAGTAAGGATACCGTCACCCGTAGTTGCGTATTTTTTCAGTATAATATGACCTGACTGTTCTCCGCCGAGCTTGCTTCCGTTTTTCTGCATACATTCATATACAAAGCGGTCTCCTACAGCAGTCAATTCGCAATTAATACCCTCATTTTTTAACGCCTTCAGAAGTCCCGTATTGGACATAATGGTCGCAACAACAGTGTTATTATCAAGTCTGCCCTTATTTTTCAAACCCTTTGCCAGAATATACAAAATGTGGTCTCCGTTAACTTCATTTCCGTTCTCATCTACGGCAATACATCTGTCTGCATCTCCGTCAAAGGCAAAGCCCACATCCAAATGATTTTCTTTAACGAAATTTTTAAGGTTTTCTATATGGGTCGAGCCGCAATTTTCATTTATATTAAGTCCGTCGGGGGAAGCGCCTATCAAATACGTGTGCGCGCCCAATGCATTAAAAACGGCTTCTGCAATCATCCATGATGAACCGTTTGCGCAATCAAGACCTATTCGGAGATTCCTATATGAATGTGAAGCAACGGAAATAAGATAACCGATGTATCTGTTTCTGCCTGCGCTGTATTCGGCGATACAGCCTAATTTTTCCCTTTTGGCAACGGGAAGGTCCTCTGCTTCAACTCCAAGCTTTTTTAAGTCGCCGTCAATATAAGCCTCAATAAGAGATGCGGTATACTCATCGAGCTTCTCACCGTATTTATTTACGATTTTAATTCCGTTGTCATAATAGGGATTATGTGAAGCGGAAATCATTATACCGCAGTCAAACTCACCTTGTCTTGTAGCATACGAAACGCTTGGTGTGGTAGTAACATGCAACATACTGACGTCCGCGCCTGATGCGGTCAATCCTGCTATAAGAGAGTATTCGATCATATAACTTGAACGGCGAGTGTCTTTTCCGATGACTATTTGTGGTCTATAGTTGTTTTTTATACAACCTGAAATAGGATTTTGAAAATACCAGCCGAGAAATCTTCCTACTTTAAAAGCATGACGGTAGGTTAAAGTTACATTTGCTTCTCCTCTGAAACCGTCTGTGCCGAAGTATTTATTATGACTGTCAGAAGAGTTTATCTTCAATGTTTCTACTTCAGAAATATTTAAAACCACATCATCACGCAAAAAATTATCTGCAGACACAGAGAAAAGATCGCACATTTTAATGATCTTTTCTATATGAGGAACAGACTGATCCATTTCCCATTTGGAAACAGACTGTCGGGAAACCTCAAGAATCTCCGCCAGGTCCTCTTGAGTCAAAGATTTCTTATTTCTAAGATATGATATTTTCTGACCGATAGTCATCGCTACATCTCCGTTTCAAAATTCAATAATAACACTTTATGATATAAATATAATAACAAAAATTAATAGATTTTACAACCAACCGAACGGTAATTTTTTCGCAACTTTTGGTTGCGCATTTGTGATTTCTATAAAAATATAAATATTCCTTTTTTGGCACTTGATTTTTTCGGTTTTACATTGTATAATATATGCATAAGTATATTTTTGGTTGCACGGAAAAAACGACCAATGCGCACATATTAGCATAATTTAAAGCTGAAAAAACACAGGAGCAACACAATGAACATAGGATGTCATCTTTCTTCTTCGGGCGGATATACCGCAATGATTAAGCAAGCAATAGAAATTAAAGCCAACACTTTTCAATTTTTTACCCGAAATCCGAGAGGCGGAGCCGCTAAAGATATTAGCATTGACGATGTAAACAATTATTTACAGATTGCAAAAGAAAGTAATTTCTCAACGATTCTTGCCCACGCCCCATACACAATGAATCCTGCGGCTTCAGATGAACGGATCAGAGGTTTTACTTTGGAAATAATGGCTGATGACCTGGAAAGAATGGAAAATACTCCCGATAATCTGTATAATTTTCATCCGGGAAGTCACGTAAAGCAAGGAATGGAAAAAGGCATTGAATTGATTTCAGACGTCATCAATACGGTCCTCAAACCCAGACACAGAACAACGTTACTTATAGAAACAATGACCGGAAAAGGAACAGAAGTCGGAGGAAAATTTGAAGAGCTGAGGGAAATCATTGACAGAGTCTCGCCTGAAATCCGTGATAAAGTCGGAATTTGCTTTGACACCTGCCACGTAAATGATGCAGGATACGATTTGGTAAACGACCTCGATGGAGTATTGACCGAATTTGACAAGAAAGTCGGACTCCACAGAATAAAAGCGATTCATCTTAATGACTCAATGAACCCATTGGGAAGCAAAAAAGACCGTCATCAAAAAATCGGTCAAGGATATTTAGGGCTTGAAGCAATAGAAAGAATAATAAATCACAGCGAATTAAAGAATCTGCCGTTCTATCTTGAAACACCGAATGAAATAGACGGATATGCAAAAGAAATAGAAATACTAAAGAAATTAAGAAGGGATCAATAAATGAAAGCAATTGTTTACGGAGAAGTAATCTGGGATGTTTACCCTGACGCCTCGGTTATAGGAGGAGCACCATTTAATTTCAGCGCGAATCTTGCGCATTTGGAAGACGAGGTTTATTTAATCACGGCAGTAGGACAGGACGATTTGGGTAAAGCCGCTGTCGAAGAAATGAATAAGCACGGCATACATACGGATTTTGTACAAAAGAATAATTTTCAAACAGGAAAATGTTTAGTTACACTTGATAATAACGGAGTTCCGTCTTATAATGTCCTTACAAACACAGCCTATGACAATATTGAATTATCAGATACAACCATTGAAAGGCTAAATGGAGACGTCTTCTATTTCAACACATTGATACAAAGAAATTCAGTATCAAAAAACACGTTGGAGCAGATACTTAAAAGAGGTTCATTTACAGAAATTTTCTGTGATATAAATCTCCGAAAAGACTGTTTCGATAAGGATTCCACGGACTTATGCCTTAAGACCGCAACAATAGTAAAGATAAGCAACGAAGAGGGTCATTTTCTTGAAGAAATGGGATTGATTCCCATAACCGAAAAGCATTTTGCCCAAAGGGTTTCCGAAGCGTATCCCAATCTGAAGCAGGTCGTATATACTTTGGGAAAAGACGGCTCGGAAGTATATGACCGTGACTCCGGAGCTTTAATCTCATCGGGAAGACCTGCGGAAGTTGAAGTTGTTTCCACCGTCGGTGCGGGAGACTGTTTCGGAGCGACCTATATGCACCGCATCATGAACGGAGAAAGCATTTCGGAAGCAATAAAAAAAGCAACGGAACGAAGCAATATCGTAGTTGCGAATAAAGAAGCTGTTCCTTTTTAAATATTATTGAATAATAAATATCGGGGATATTCTTTTCGTGTGAAAAGAATATCCCCCGAACTTCCAAGAAAAGCAGGTTGAAAAAAAGTTTTAAATTCTTATTAATATACTTGATTTCGGTGTGATTTTTTGCTATAATATATGTAAATAAATTCACCTATAATTAAGGAGAATATGAAGTATGAAAAAATATGCTATAGGTTTTGATATCGGCGGAACGAAATGCGCGGTCGTTTACGGCAGCTACGACGAAAAGATCGAAATCATTGATAAAATCAAGTTTGCAACAAATTCTATAAGCTCACCTCTTGAAATCGTAAATACTTTTTGTGATAAAACCGTTGAACTTCTTAAGGCTCACGGCAAGACACCTGCAGATATTGAAGGTATCGGTATTTCATGCGGAAGTCCTCTTGACCCCGTAAACGGTATTGTTCAGTCTCCTCCGAATCTTCCCGATTGGAATAACATTGAAATAGTAAAGATTGTGAATGAAAGACTTGGTGTTAAAGCGAAGCTTCAAAACGATGCCAATGCGTGCGCTCTTGCGGAATGGAAATACGGCGCAGGCAGAGGTTCAAACAATATGATCTTCCTCACTTTCGGAACAGGCTTCGGTGCAGGACTTATTCTTGACGGCAGACTTTACAACGGCGTAAACTGTATGGCAGGCGAAATAGGCCATGTTCGCCTTTCCGAATACGGACCTGTAGGTTACGGTAAAGCAGGCTCTTGTGAGGGCTATTGCAGCGGTGGCGGCATAGTTTCTCTTGCGCAGACAAGAGTTCTTGAAGAGCTTCAAAAAGGAAAATCCGTTTCTTTCTGTCCCAATGTTGAGAGTGTTTCATCTCTTACCGCAAAAATTGTCGGGGATGCGGCTGAAGCAGGGGATGAACTTGCAAAAGCCATTTATGCCGAAAGCGGTAAGTATCTTGGCAGAGCTGTTTCCGTTCTCGTTGATCTTCTCAATCCCGATAAGGTTGTAATCGGAAGCATTTACGCACGCAGTACAGAGCTTCTCAGAAGCCATATGCTTGAAGAAATGAAGAAAGAATGTCTTCCCATAAACTTCAGCAGCGTTGAAGTCGTTCCTGCGGAGCTGGGTGACGGTATAGGCGATATTGCATCTCTTGCTATCGCACTTGTTGATTAACAGGGGGATAAAATAATGCTTAATGTAAATGAAACTTACGCTCAGTTTAAAACTGAAAATCCTGAACTTGAAGCCTTTTGCGGTAAGGAGGTTCTGGAAGCATACGAAATTTGCAGGAATTGTTATGCCGAAGGCGGTAAGCTGATGACCTGCGGTAACGGTGGAAGCGCCGCAGACGCAGAGCATATAGTCGGCGAGCTCATGAAGGGCTTCGTTCTTCAAAGACCTCTTCCTAAAAATGAAATTGACAAGCTTGAAGAGCTTTTCGGGTCGGAAGGAAAAGAACTCGGCGAAAAGCTTCAGGGTTCAATGGCTGCAATTTCTCTTACGGGCGGACTTTCTTTGACGACTGCCTTTGCAAACGACGTGGCTCCCGAAAACGGATTTGCTCAACAGCTTTACGGTTACGGAAATTCAGGAGATGTTCTTATTGCGTTGTCGACCTCAGGTAACTCTAAAAACGTTATTCAGGCTGTAAGAGTTGCAAAGCTTAAAGGTGTAAAGACTATTGCCATTACAGGTGAAAAGGACAGCAAGCTTTCAGATCTTTGTGACGTTACAATTAAAATGCCTTCCTGTAAAACCTACCGTGTTCAGGAATATACTCTGCCCGTGTACCACGTTCTTTGCGCAATGCTTGAAGCATATTTCTTTAATGAATAATTGAATATTGTTTAACAGAGCCCTTCTTGTTTGGAAAGGCTCTGTTTTTTGTATGTAGTGTTTTATTGGTTGAAATCAAAAGTTCCTTTCGATTTTTGTCATGTCATTCGGCAATTCTGCCTTCAAAACCATGCTTTTACCCGAAACTGGATGTACGAAATTGATCTCTCCGCAATGTAATGCCTGTCTTGCGATTATTCCGTCGTTTTCGTCTCCGTACAGAAAGTCTCCCGCAAGCGGATGTCCGATATGTGAAAAATGAACTCTTATCTGATGAGTTCGTCCTGTAATTAGATTTATCTTAACCAGAGATAACTTTTCGTTTGATTTTACGGTTTCGTATACTGTAATAGCCTGCTTGCCTTTAAGATCCACAACTCTTTTAATTGTTGCTTCTTCAGGACGGTATATCGGGAGGTCGATTTTTCCTGAACTCGGAATCGGTTTTCCGTGGACTATCGCGTAATAAGTCTTGTGTATTTTATTTTCAACGCTTAACCTTCTCATAAGTTCATGTGCATAGGCGTTTTTTGCTATTATAGTTACTCCGGAAGTGTCCTTATCAAGTCTGTTTACACAGCGAAAAGTGAAATTTTGATTTTTTTGTTTGTAGTAATATGCTACGATATTTGCAAGGCTGTCATAGGGATGTCCTTTTGAGGGGTGAACCGGGAGATAGGGAGGTTTATTTATGACTAAAAAATCTTCGTCTTCGTATATGATATCAAGGTATCCTTCGGTTGGATAAATAAATTCGGAAAAAGCCTCTTCGCTTTCTGTAAGGAGTTCAAGAATATCGCCCTTTGACAGCTTCGCCGTAACAAAAACTCGTTGGCCGTTCAGCATTATACCGTTGTCTTTTTTCTTTAATTTCGTAGTCATGGCAACGGAGATTTTATTATGTTTTAAAAGTTCCTTTACGGTTTTTCCGTCAAAATCGTCGGAGATTTCGTAAGTAAGTTTTCTTTCCATAATTTTTTGTCGCTTTCTGTATGTTTTTTTCTTTTAAGTGCTTGACAAAGTGTCTTTTTAAGTGTATAATAAGAATATAAATAAAATTTATTATGAAAGGTGATTATATCAATGGGAAAATTTCTTATTAAAAAGACAGCCACAGGCGTAAAGTTTGATCTTCTTGCTTCTAACGGACAAGTAATAGCTTCTTCTGAAGTTTATACTTCCGATGCTGCTTGCAAAAACGGTATTGAAAGTGTTATCAAAAATTCCGCAATTGCAAAAGTTGAAGACCAGACTGTAGCAGACTTTGAAAAGGTAACAAACCCCAAATTTGAACTGTATACAGACAAATCAGGGGAGTTCCGTTTCCGTCTTAAGGCTCGCAACGGTGAAGTTATTGCAACATCCGAAGGCTATAAGGCTAAAGCAAGTTGCGAAAACGGTATAGAAAGCGTTATTAAAAACGCTGCAGATGCTGAAATTGTTGAAGCGTAATTTATTTTAAAAGATGAAGCTGTTGCTTCGGAGTTGTCCGTAGCGGCAGCTTCGTTTTTATATCTTTATAATACCACAGAATTATTTTTTTGTCAAGAAAAAATACATAAAAACAGATATTCTGTTAGCCGTGTCTGAACTTTATGTATTGACAATTATTTGATTTAATGTTATAATAAGGAAAAGACTATATTGGAATGAGGAATTAATATGATATACGAAAAACAAAAAACAAAAAACATTTCATTTCCTATCGGCGGTATCGGTACGGGGTGCATAGGCCTTTCAGGCAACGGTGAGCTTAATGATTGGGAAATTTTCAATAGACCTAACAAGAATTCAAGAAACGGGTATTCTCATTTTGCTGTTAAAGCCACACGTGGAGGCAAGAGTATAGCTAAGGTTTTACACGGTGATACAAATGAAAACCTTTTGGGAATTTCATGCGCAAGTTCAGGACATTACGGATTTGGATTTGGGCCGAGAGCTAATTCTCTCGCAGGATTTCCTCATTTTAAGAATCATGTTTTTGAAGGAAATTTTCCTCTTGCCAAGATCACGTTTTCTGACGATGATTTCCCTGCAATCGTAAGGCTTTGTGCTTTTAATCCGTTTATTCCTCATGATGATTTTAATTCAAGTCTTCCTGCAGGCTTTTTTGTGTGGGAAATTGAAAATACAACGGATGAAGTTATTGATTTTGCGCTTGCATGTTCTGTTCAGAACCCTGCCGAGGACACCTTCAATAAAGATGTTTCCGATAATGGCTTCAGCGGAGTTTTCTTTGGTTGCGGCGATAAGAAAGAAAATGAAAAGGGCTATTCAGACCTTTGTATTTTGACCGATAATTCCGATTCCGTTGTTCAGGAATATTGGTTCAGAGGCGGCTGGCAGGATAGCTGTACCATGTATTGGAAGAACTTTTTGTATTTGGACCGTATGCCTGCAAGAACTTATTCCGATGTCGGCGGAAGTGACCACGGAACAGTCGTCTCTCACGTTACGGTTGAGCCTCATAAAAAGGCTTTGCTCCGTTTTATAATTTCATGGAACGTTCCCATTGCGTATAATTATTGGACACCTTCTGATAAGGAACCTACATGGAAAAATTATTATGCTACGCAATTTGAAAACTCTGTAGCAACTGCAAAATATGCTCTTGAAAATTTTGATTATCTGTATGAGAAAACAAAGTTGTTTTCAGATACGTTGCAGTCATGTACTCTTTCAGATTCCGTTAAGGATGCAATTTCCTCAAATCTTTCCGTCTTGAAATCCCCCACAGCGCTTCGCTTGGAGGACGGCTCCTTCTGGGGTTGGGAAGGCGGCAGCGAAAAAACC
>JAFSAH010000059.1 GCA_017441125.1 Clostridia bacterium | reverse complement strand
GCTTTCTCTGCCGCTGCTTTCTCTGCCGCCGCTTTCTCTGATGCAGCCTTCTCTGCAGCTGCTTTCTCTGCCGCTGCTTTCTCTGCCGCCGCTTTCTCTGCCGCTGCTTTCTCTGCCGCTGCTTTCTCTGCTGCCGCCTTCTCCTCTGCAGCTTTTTCCGCAGCCGCTTTCTCCGCTGCTGCTTTCTCCGCTGCTGCTTTCTCTGCCGCTGCTTTCTCTGCCGCTGCTTTCTCTGCCGCCGCTTTCTCTGATGCAGCC
Source organism: Clostridia bacterium (assembly GCA_017441125.1). Taxonomy (GTDB): domain Bacteria; phylum Bacillota; class Clostridia; order Oscillospirales; family UBA644; genus HGM12619. Next base: position 8,565 of record JAFSAH010000059.1, on the reverse strand, counting down.
TTCTCTGCAGCCGCTTTCTCCGCTGCTGCTTTCTCTGCCGCTGCCTTTTCTGCTGCGGCCTTCTCCTCTGCAGCTTTTTCCGCTTCATCCATTTCATCAATAATATCATCCCCTATGCTATTATCAACCTCAACGGTATTGATTTCGGAATCAGGTTCTGCATTTTGAAAGCTTTCATCGTAAGATGAATCACAACCCACCACAAAAATGCTGATTATCACACATACGGCAATTAAAAGTTGATTTATCTTTATTACTATTCCTCCTTTGGTAATAAAAAAAGTGTGTCCAACAAGCAGACACACCGAAAAAGTGCATCTCCTTGTTGTCACACAATTACTTAACACTGTTGTGGTATAGTAAAGATAGAGAAAACACCTTTTACCAAAGTATTCTCCCACAACAATGTTCTAATATGTAATTATGTGACGCTTTAATTTTACCATATTTACCAACTAAAGTCAATAGATGATTTGGTAAATATTTACGAAGTATTAAAACCAGAAATTAAATTAAACACTTATAAAATAAAGCCGCCGTAAGGACTTTCTCCCTACGGCAGCTTTACAATTCATTCTTTATTTTTCTTTTTTCTTTATTTTGTATTTACATTTTTATTTGCATATACGAGTACTGTTTATTTTTAAGTCTTAATTTATCGGAAAGCATTGCAATGAATTCGGAATTCGTCGGTTTGCCTTTATTACTGTTTATCGAATAGCCGAATATACTGTTAAGCGTATCCACGTCTCCCCTGTCCCACGCCACCTCTATTGCATGGCGAATGGCTCTTTCAACTCTCGAAGGTGATGTCTGATACATTTTCGCTATTGTGGGGTAAACTATTTTCGTTATTGCGTTTATGGTATCGGGCGACTCCACCGCCATTATTATGGCACTTCTGACAAAATGATAGCCCTTGATATGAGCCGGAATACCTATTTGCAAAATAAGCTCCGTTACCTGATTTTCAATATCGGGAGAGTCTGCCCCATCATCATCCAGTACCGTTGAATATGAGCTTTGTTTATTTTGTGCGTCTCCCATATATGTACCGATAGAGGAAAACTGATGCTCTTCACTAATTTCCGAAATATAGGTGTTGGATAGCATATCAATCCTATCTTTCAGTACCTGGAACTCACAGGGTTTTATCATAAAATAATCAGCGCCTGTTTGCATTGCTTCACGAACAACGGTATCGCTCATTATTGAGGACAAGGCAATGAACCGAGGTTTCTTCTCGAGATTCAAAGATACGGCTTCTTTCAGAAAAGTTATCCCGTCAATCGGCGATAATACAATATCAAATAAGACAATATCGGGCTTTTCCGAAGAAATAATTTCCAACGCCTTCCGAGGATTCCCCGTTGCTCCCACAACGTCATAACCCGTAAAAGCAAGCCTTTCCGTGTAGGCATTTCTCTGTTCGCTTTGCTCGTCAACAAGCAATACTTTTAATTTTTCAGACATAATTGATTCTCCGTTTCTGTTTTTTTGGCAAAATATTTTTTGGTAGATTTTGTATTTATATTATAACACAGTAATACCGCAAAACAAGGGGGATTTTCTGTTAACCCAAAGTTGATTTTCGACAAAGTATCGCAGGTGTCGGCAAAAGACTGTTTTAAGGTACTTTTTCAGCAGAGAGCACTTGTAAAATATAGTATCAAAGCCCCGAATTTGCTCGAAAAAAAAAGATTTTTTTTCAACAGCTTTTTTCGTGCCATACCTGCAAAATATACTCTTAAACAAAAGATCTTTTTAAGACAAAATCTCTTATTGTTCTGAAAGATTCTGTAACAGCTTTTCACTTTTCAGGTACATTTTTGGATCAGTGGAGAATTTTAAAACGGTATTTCCCATAACATTCTTCTCGTAAAAAGACGGAATTCCGTTTTCTGTTTTTGAAATACTTTCAGTTGTAACAAATTCCGATTCAAACAGCGGAGATACGGCAGAATAAATCAACATTCAGAAGATTCCTTTCCAATAATTTCATACAGTTTGCCCAAAGCCTCCTTCAAGCCGCCAACAGAATCTATAAGACCTTCGTGAACGGCTTCCTCACCCGAAAGCATTGTTCCCACATCGTTCATCAGACCGCCGGTGAAATTCATCAATGACTTAAAACGCTCTGCGGAAATATTTGAGTTTTCGGTAACAAAACGAATTATTCTATCCTGAGTTTTTTCAAAATACGAAAAGGTCTGAGGAACACCGATTATAAGCCCGTTAAGGCGTACGGGATGTATTATCATCGTTGCGGAAGGTGCAATAAATGAATAACGAGCAGACACCGCAAGAGGCACACCGATGGAATGTCCTCCGCCCAAAACGAGAGATACGGAAGGTTTTTTCATGCTGGATACCATTTCTGCAATAGCCAATCCGGCTTCAACATCACCGCCCACCGTATTCAATATCATAAGAAGTCCTTTTATATCAGGGCTTTCCTCTATGGCAACAAGCGAAGGGATAACGTGCTCGTATTTAGTGGTTTTATTTTGTTGAGGCAGGATATAATGACCTTCTACCTGCCCAACGATGGTAAGGCAATGAATATTACTCGTTGTAACAGAACCCATTTCTTTGATCTGTTCGGGATTTTCCGATTTATTTTCTTTCATAATTTTCCCCCAATTATTTTATCAATAATATTTTGCCTGTTTCGAGCCAAAAATATACTAAAAAACATTTTTAGTTCGACAATTTTCAAGAATTGACTTAAAAAGGGTGAGGGGAACCTTTTTCAGATGAAAAAAGGTTCCCCTCCTAAAAATCTATTAACTTATACTTAACAATTTGTCAGGCCGTAGACTTTTTCAAGCACGTCATAAACGGCAGGAAGTTGAGCCTCGTCCACAAGACAGGAAATTTTAGTTTCAGACGTGGTTACCAGCTTGATTTCAACCCCATTTTCTCCGAGAGAAGCAAATACGGAAGCGGCAACACCGCAACGTGTTTTCATAGCTTCGCCTTTAAAGGTGAGTTTGCAATTTGAAGTGTTTACATCCATTCTCACGTCGGAATAAGAGCCTTTGATTTTTCCTACGGTCGTAAGAGTTGCGGTCAAAGCCTCATCTGAAGCGGAGAAAGAAACAGTTTGAGTAAGTCCTTGAGACGGTGTAAGTGAGATCATATCAACGTTAACACCCTCGTCTGCGAGACACTCGAAAAGTTTCGCCATAATCTCAGTTTTATTGGGCAAATTGTAAACTGTCACAAGCGTAACGTCGGCTGTCACGCTGACATCGGTTATAATATCTCTGATATCCTGTACCATTTCGCATTCTCCTTATATATAAAATTATTTCATGCTTTCTTTGATAAGCGCGGACATATCGTAAAGACCGTTGTCCTTTCCGCTGATAAAAAGTGCGGCTCTGATTGCTCCAACAGCAAAAACTTTTCGTGAACCCGCAGAGTGGCTGATAGTAATAACCTCGTCTTCCCCTGCAAAAATAACGTCATGTTCACCGACGATCGTACCGCCACGAACAGCGCTGATACCGATATCGTTTACGGAACGGGGCTTTCTTACGGAATGGCGGTCGTATATGTATTCGGAAGGCACTTCACGGACAGAAGCCGCTGCGTCTGCAAGCATAAGAGCCGTTCCGCTGGGAGCGTCAAGCTTACGTCTGTGATGCTTTTCAACGATTTCAATATCGTAGTCAAGACCAAGAACTGACACTGCGTTTTTAACGAGCTCACTTATAACATTGATACCGATTGACATATTAGCGGTAAAAAACAAAGGAACGTTTTCGGAAGCTTTTGCAATTTTGCGTTTCTGCTCTTCGGAAAGACCTGTGGTTGCAAGAACTGCGGGAACGTGATGTTTTTCCGCAAACTCAAGGACTCCGTCAAGAAGTGATGGATGAGAAAAATCTATAATAACGTCAACGGGCGCGGATACGTTTTCAATAGCCTTATAGACGGGGAATTTTCTCTGTCCGTCGTCGTTGATATCAACGCCTGCAACAATATTTACGTCCTCATAAGTTGAAGCGCACTCGCAGATCATTCTGCCCATGAAGCCGCAGCAACCGCAAAGCAATACGTTAACCATTTTTATACTTCCTTTCATTGATTCAGATTAAATTTTATTCTATTCAACGGAACGGCCAATATTACATCAAACCCATAAACCAAATAACAACCAGAGCTGTTATCGTTACCAAGGTGTCAATCGTAATTCCGTAAAACATGGGTTTAAGCCCTGCTTTTTTGAAATCTGTAAGACTTGTTCCCAAACCGATAGCCGCAAGTGCAGTAACCATCAAAAATTTACTTGCGTTTTTAATAACACCGGATACAGCCACAGGGATACAGCCAACGCTGTTCAGAACAGCCAACAGCAGAAAACCGCAGATAAACCAAGGTATAATCTTAAGAAGATTTACTTTTTTGCCTTCGTTTGCCTTTTTTAATTCTTTTTGTTTAATGCGTGTTCCCACATATGCAAACACCAAAACTGTGGGAATTATAGCAATAGTCCTGGTAAGCTTGACCATTGTGGCAAAATCTCCCGCAATTTCAGAAAACGCATATCCGGAAGCAACGACACTTGCAGTATCATTTACTGAAGTGCCTGCCCATATACCGTAGGCAATATCTGACATACCCAGGGCTTTACCCATAATAGGATACAAGGCAACCATAACCATATCAAAAAGAAAAGTTGAAGACATGGCAAATGCAATATCTTTATCTTCCGCATCGATAACGGGAGCGATTGCCGCGATAGCTGAACCTCCGCAAATACCCGTACCCGCAGAAATAAGGTTGCCGAGCTTCCAATTCAAACCAAAAATCTTGCGAACAAAATAACCGCCGCCAAAGCACATGGCAAAGGTAAAAAGCATAACAAAAAAGGTCATTTTACCTACGGACATGATTGTATTTATTGATAAAGAAGCTCCCAATAAGATTATTGCAACCTTCAAAATCCTCTTGGACGTAAATTTCAGAGCAGGTTTCATCCATGCAGGATGAAAAAAGCTATTGATGATAGTTCCCATAAAAAGGGCAATAATAGATGCTCCCAATAATCCTCCGGGAATCAGATCTTCTAAAAAAACGGAAACTCCCGCAACAGCAAAGCATATCACAATACCCAATAAAAACAATCCGTATTCTTTTACCTTGGCTTTCATAAACGGTCTCCTCAACTTATTTTCTATTATACAAATCTTTTTTAATTACGTTCAGAACTCTGTTTTGGGAATATGGAGGTATTCTGAATTATGCGAAGAAGACTTTTCGCACTAAAAGAATACCCCCACAATTCAATTCAAATTAAAGATATTTCTTAAGTTTTTCCAGGTTAGCTTCGCTCATTTCGCAGAGAGGCAATCGGCATTCGCCTACTTCAAAGCCAAGAACGTTTAATGCAGCTTTTACGGGAATGGGGTTAGTTTCGATGAAGAGGGCGTTGATAAGATTATTGTATGCCTTTTGCATCTTCGCACTTTCAGCGATCTTTCCGTCCATGAAGAGCTGACAGATTTCATGTGTTTCCTTGGGTTTGATATTGGAAAGAACGGAAATTACACCCTTTGCGCCAAGAGACATCATGGGAACGATAAGACCGTCGTCTCCTGAATAAATATCAAGCTCGTCACCGCAAATATCCATTGTTTTAACGAGAGCAGCCACATCGCCGTTAGCTTCTTTAGCCGCAACGATATTGGGGTGTTTGCAAAGCTCTCCATAAGTTTCAGGGAGAATGTTCATACCCGTTCTTCCCGGAACGTTGTAAAGAATCATGGGGAGGTCTACTCTATCAGCAACGTATTCAAAGTGCTTGATAAGACCTTTCTGCGTTGTTTTGTTATAGTAAGGTGTTACCTGAAGATGTGCGTCAGCGCCAACTTCCTTTGCGAACTGGGAAAGTTCAAGAGAATAAGCGGTATCGTTGGAGCCTGTGCCTGCGATTACAGGGATTCTTCCCGCAACCTTTTCAACGGTGAATTTGATAACTTCTTTGTGTTCTTCGTCAGTAAGAGTGGAAGCTTCGCCTGTTGTACCGCAAGCCACGATAGCATCGGTACTGTTTGCAATCTGATATTCAATGAGTTCTTCAAGCTTTTTATAGTTTACTGTTCCGTCTTCAAGAAACGGAGTTACAAGTGCAACTGCGGCACCTGTGAAGATAGTTTTTTTCATATGTATTAACCCTTTTATGTAATATTAGTCAAAATAACCTTTTGCGGCATAAAGTTCAGCCATTTCAACAGCACCTCCTGCAGCACCGCGGAGAGTGTTATGAGAAAGACATACGAATTTATAGTCATACTGTGTATCTTCTCTGAGACGACCGATTGAAACCGCCATACCGTTTTCAAGATTTCTGTGGAGTTTTGCCTGGGGATAATTGTCTTCTTCAAAGTAGTTAAGGAACTGCTTGGGTGCGGAAGGAAGTTCAAGATCCTGGGGCACGCCTTTATATTCTTTCCAGATCTGAAGAATTTCTTCTTTTGAGGGTTTGTTTTCAAAGCTTACGAAAACAGCCGCGAAGTGACCGTTGGAGACGGGAACTCGGAGACACTGCGTTGTAATGCAGGGAGTTTCTGCGGGAACGATCTTTCCGTCTTTGATTTCGCCCCAAACCTTGAGGGGTTCTTTTTCGGACTTTTCTTCTTCGCCACCGATGTAGGGAATCAAGTTGTCAACCATTTCGGGCCAAGTATCAAATGTTTTACCTGCACCGGAAATTGCCTGATATGTACATGCAAGAACATTTTTAATACCGAATTTCTTAAGGGGATGAAGTGCGGGAACATAGCTCTGAATGGAACAGTTGGATTTAACGGAGATGAAACCGCGTTTTGTACCGAGACGGGCTTTCTGCGCTTCAACAACAGCGAGGTGATCGTCGTTAATTTCTGGAATGATCATGGGAACGTCGTCTGTGAATCTGTGCGCGGAGTTATTGGACATAACGGGACATTCATGTTTTGCATAAGCTTCTTCAAGAGCTTTGATTTCATCTTTTTTCATGTCAACAGCGCAGAAAACGAAATCGACCTGAGCTGTAATTTTTTCGATATCTGCAGTTGCGTCCATAACAACTATATCTTTCATGGATTCGGGCATGGGTTTTTCAAGAAGCCAACGTGAGCCTACCGCTTCCGCATAAGTTTTACCTGCGGAACGGGGAGATGCTGCAAGCGCTTTAACCTTAAACCAGGGGTGATTTTCCAAAAGTACGGCGAATCTCTGTCCTACCATACCTGTTGCACCGATAATACCGACATTGTAAGTTTTCATTTGTAAAAATCCTCATTTCTTACTGCCGCTTTTGCGGCTCTTATATAATATGTAATTGATATGCTATTTGATAATTTATAAATCAAAAAAAGACGGAAGCTCCGTCTTTAATAAACTTGTATGAAAAAACACTCATTCCAAAATTTATAAATCACGGATAGCTCTCTGTAAAAATTTACAGCAGTCTCAGGGTTGTTCACACGAGCGACCGGACAAGAACCCCTTTAGGCGAAATCCTTTCCTCGGCGATGAAGCCTTTCACCCGCCGTGCCAAAAACGGATATTCGGGATACTGATCGTCAACGCGCCTCTATCAATGTTAACATTATAGCAGAGATAAACGACACTGTCAACACAGGAATAGCAATTTTTTATGACAACTGTCGTATTTCTTGACTTTCGGGACCTAATATGATATACTTTATATGAATAGCAAAGAAAACTTATACACAAAGGACTATATAACGAAATGAATCTGCACGATTTTTACTATGACCTTCCCGAAGAACTGATAGCACAGCATCCCGCCGCAAAACGTGACGAGAGCAGGCTTATGATTCTTCACAGAGAGGACGGTTCTGTTGAACATAAAATTTTCCATGATGTGGTTGATTATTTTGAAGAGGGCGACTGCCTTGTAATCAACGACTCAAGGGTTATTCCCGCAAGACTTTTCGGTTCAAGAGACGGAAAAGATGAGCAAATAGAGGTTTTTCTTCTCAGACCTCAAGCTGAAAAAAACGTTTGGGAATGTCTCGTGAAGCCCGGCAAAAAAATGAAGGTAGGCACGAAAATAAATATAAGCGACGTTCCTGCGGAGGTCCTTTCCATAACCGAAGAGGGCAACCGAATAATCAGATTTGATTTTGATGGGAATTTTGACAAAAAACTTGAAGAAATAGGCGAAATTCCTCTTCCGCCGTACATAACCGCAAAAGACCAGGACTATTCAAGATACCAGACGGTTTACGCAGAACATAACGGTTCCGTTGCCGCACCCACAGCAGGACTTCATTTCACAGAGGATCTTCTGCAAAAATTGAAAGATAAGGGCGTAAATATCTGCCATGTAACTCTCCATGTGGGGTTAGGTACCTTCAGACCTGTAAAAGCTGAAAACATCGAAGAACATAAAATGCACTCGGAATTTTACATATTGCCCGAAAACACGGTCGAGACAATTCTGAAAACAAAAGCGGCAGGTAAAAAGGTAACCGCCGTTGGCACTACCTGTTGCAGAGTTCTTGAAACAGCAGGCAGAAATCTTCCCCTTAAGGCACAAAGCGG
>JAFSAH010000058.1 GCA_017441125.1 Clostridia bacterium | reverse complement strand
GCCTGCAAAACAAAGGTGAAACACATAACACAAACAAGAATCAAAAAGTATTTTTTATCTAATTTGAAAGCTCTGTCCGCCTTTTCCCTTTCCTTTTCGGGCAAAGTGAAAAGCTTATATTTAAGAGCGATTCTGTCTGCAACGACTTTGAAAATCAAGCAGAAAAGAACTGAAACCAAGCAGTAAATCAAGCCGTAAACGAACCAACTTTCAAAGCTTAAGCCCCAATAAGCATCGGTAACAAGATTTACCAATGGCAAAGTTGAAGCAAAAATTACGAAAACAGAGGCGTATGCAGAATATGCCTTATTAAAAAATTCTTTCTTACAAAGATTTACGCTTTCGCTGTCAAAATCATCTCCCGAAACGGCCGCAAAGGCAATCTTTGCAAAAACAGCCTCGCAAACCGCAGCCGCAAGGAACAAAATACAGCCCACAATAAAGCCGATATGCGCCCGAAGAAAACCGAAATTGCAAAGCATTGCGCCCAAAAGCCCCACAACGGCAATTCCTACGGAAATTATGCTTCTGATACCGAACTTCAACTTAGTATCATTTAAAATATGCTCCATTTGCTTTTGGCTTTTACCGCTTGAAACGGGGGCTTCCGTAAATGGCTCTTCTGAAAATTTACGCTCACCTCTTAAAATTTCATCGGAGGTCACTCCGAAAATTTCAGCGATGACGGGAATCAGCGAAAGGTCGGGGGCACATTCGTCACGCTCCCAACGGCTGACAGCCTTATCCGATACGGTTAATTTTTCACTCAACTGCTTCTGCGTCATTCCGTTTGCCTTGCGCAAAGCCGCAATAAACTGACCTATAGTTTTCTTTTCCATTGTTAAATTTCCTTTCGAAAAAACGATTAGAGTGAACAGGCACTGTTCTTTGACTTGATTCTACCAAAATGTCGGAGAGAATTCAAGCCCGCAGACCGTAAATCTCTCTCGCAAACCGAGAATTCGGCAAAATTGAGAGTTTTTCAGTCTTCCACAATGGTAAAATGACTTTTATAGCATTGGAGCCTTCCCTCTTTTACGAGTTTACCGATCTCAACGGAAAGGCCGCTTCTGTCAACCTCAAGGTAATCTGCAAGCTCCTGTCTGTCAAAGGGAATATCAAAAGAGGTACTGTTGTTTTTCTTTGCCTGAAGAAGTAAATATGTCCACAGCTTATCCTTCGTCGTGCGTTTAGAGGTTATTTCCAGCTTCTGATTGAAAACCAGATTCTTGGTCGCTACGATTTTAAGAAGATTGAAAATCATTCTGTTATGGAACTCGCAGGCATTACAGCAGGTCTGCGTTATACGGTGCGCGTCCACCAAAAGAAGAACTGAGTCTTCCGTCGCAACGATATCCGCAGGAGTATGGTCAATTTCGGCACAGGCATAGGATTCGCCGAAAAGCTGTGAGGGTTCAATATTCGCCATGATACTTCTGTTGCCGTAATAGTCTATGCGCATGACCTGAAGCTCGCCCGAAAGCAAAATTCCGAACATATCCGCAGGGTCGCCTTCCGCAATTACAGTCTCCCCTTTTTTGACTTTTGAGACCCTTGCCTTCAAGCAGCCCAACATAGGAACAAGGTTTTCATCGGAAATGGTTTCAAAAAGAGCGCAAGTTCTTAATTTATCCAAATATTCTCTCATAAAAAACGACCTTTCGTTGAAAATTCAACATACATTACATTTATATTATAGTACAATATTCTCGTAAAATCAATAGGTAAACGAAAAAAGGAGAAAAAAATTATGAAACGTAAAATAATCAAAATAGACGAATCAAAATGCAACGGTTGCGGTCTTTGCGCAAAGGCCTGCCATGAGGGCGCAATAGAAATGGTAAACGGAAAAGCAAAGCTGACAAAGGAGCACTACTGCGACGGCTTGGGAGACTGTCTGCCCGCCTGCCCCACAGGTGCGATCTCCTTTGAAGAGAGAGAAGCTCCCGCTTACGACGAGGCGGCAGTTTTGGCTGAAAAAAAGAAAAAAGCCGAAGGAAAACTCCCCTGCGGCTGTCCCGGAAGTAACGTAAAGACCTTTAAACGTGAAGAAAACCGTGAGATAAGCTCTCCCGTCAAAGCAGTAAGTCAGCTTCAAAACTGGCCCGTTCAGATAAAGCTTGCGCCCGTAAACGCTCCTTATTTCAACGGTGCGAACCTCCTCGTTGCGGCAGACTGCACGGCTTACGCATATGCCGGCTTCCACAAGGATTTCATTCGCAAAAAGGTTACTCTTATAGGCTGTCCGAAGCTTGACGAAGTTGATTACGCTGAAAAGTTGACGAAAATAATCGCTCTCAATGACATCAAGAGCGTTACAGTTGTACGCATGGAGGTTCCCTGCTGCGGCGGAATCGAAAATGCCGTAAAACGAGCCCTCATGGCAAGCGGCAAATTCATCCCCTGGAACGTTGTAACAATTACCACCGACGGGAATATAATTGAATAGAAGAGAAAATATCGTAAGAGGAGGTCTCTGCATATATAATCGGAGGAACCCTCCTTTTACGAAAAAAGAAAGGTTCTCCCTTTAGCTTATATAAAATTCTTATTATTCAACTACCGCATCGGGTACATTTCCCGCCTTAACAGCCTCGAAGTCTTCCACGATCTCTTTGGAAGGAGGAGCAGTGAGGAGTGAAACTACAACGATAACGATTGAGGAGAAGATGAACGCGGGAAGGAGTTCGTAAATAGCAAAGATACCACCGAGCTTGCTGATAACCAGCTTCCAGAGGAATACCATGCCTGCGCCGCTGACCATACCTGCGATAGCGCCTGCTCTGTTGATTCTCTTCCAGAAGAGGGAGAAGAGCATGAGAGGTCCGAAGGTTGCGCCGAAGCCTGCCCAAGCGAAGGATACAATCTTGAAGATAACGCTGTCTTCATCAAGAGCGATTACTACGGCGATAATTGCAATAACGAGAAGCGTGATTCTTGTTACGAGCATAACCTGCTTATCCGTAGCCTTTTTCTTAACAACGCCCTGGAAAATATTCTTGGCAACTGCGGAAGCCGCAATAAGAAGGTAGGAGTCAGAGGAGCTGATAGTTGCCGCAAGAATTCCTGCCATTACGAAGCCTGCAAGGAGTGAGGGCAAGGAGCTTGTAGCCAAAGTGATAAAGATGTTTTCTGCGGAAGAAGCGGTAAGGTGTTCTACGGGGAAGAGAACTCTGCCCACAACACCGATAAATACTGCAACCGCAAGAGAGATAACTACCCAAACGGTAGCGATCCTTCTGGAGCGTTTGAGCTCGTCTTCTTTACGGATAGCCATAAAGCGGAGAAGAACCTGAGGCATACCGAAATAGCCGAGACCCCAAGCCATAAGAGAGCAAATGGTAAGAATACCGTAAGGAGCCGCATCTCCGAAGAGAGGCGCGCCGTTTTCAACGATCTGAAGTCCGTCAGCACCGACAGCGGGAACTGCGATTCCGAAAAGCTCAAGGAATCCGGGAATATTGTCTGCATTATCAATAACGGCGCCGAGTCCGCCCGCATTAACGGTACCGATAATAACAATAACCGCGAGAGCGATGATCATAACGAGAGCCTGCATAAAGTCGGATGCGCTTTCAGCAAGGAATCCGCCGAGAATGGTATAAAGAAGCACGAATACCGCACCGATTATCATCATTGAAGTATAGGATGTTCCGAACAGTGAAGAGAAAAGCTTACCGCAGGTTACGAAGCAGCTTGCCGCATAAACCGTAAAGAATACGAGAATAAAGAGTGCCGATACGGTCAAAATAACCTTATTCTTTTCACGAAATCTGTTTGAGAAAAATTCGGGCAAGGTAATGGAGTTATTCGCTCTTACGCTGTAACGGCGAAGTCTTTTTGAAACGATGAGCCAGTTAATATACGTACCGACCGCAAGGCCTATCGCGGTCCACGTAGCCTCAGCAAGTCCGCACCAATATGCAACTCCGGGAAGACCCATAAGGAGCCAACCGCTCATGTCGGACGCTTCCGCACTCATTGCTGTTACCCAAGGTCCGAGAGATCTGCCTCCGAGAAAATAACTTTCAGAGTTTTTGTTTGCTTTTTTGCAAAGTAGATACCGATTGCTATTACTACTGCCATATAAACGACCATTGCAATCAATATCTGAATAGTCTTGGTATCCATAAATATCCTCCATAAAATAATATTGTTTTTTTATTCAATTTACCGCAAAACGGGCAAAACTTCTGCATAAAATTGCGATAATAATATGATTATTATACACTATTCTGTCAAAAAAAGCAATAGAGCCCGACCATTTGTCACACAACTTTAACACACTAACTTATTACCAAATGTTTGAGAGGATATTTCATACATTTTTTGTTGACTTTTATTTTGTCTTTTGATATAATATCGTAGTATTTAAAATAAGGATTTGATTATATTATGAAAAAAACTCAATTTAAGGGTGTCATCATTCTTCTTTTGACCGCATTCATCTGGGGCTCATCCTTTGTGGCGCAGAGCGTCGGAATGGACTCCGTTGACGCGTTTACCTTTAACGGTGTCAGAACTCTTCTGGGCGCGGCGGTACTGCTACCCTTTATTTTTATCAAGGATATGCTCGCGAAAAAAAAGCTTTCTCCCGAAGAACGCAAAGGATATAAGATATTCGACAGAAAAACTCTTATATACGGCTCCGTTTTAGGCGTGATCCTTTGCATTGCAACAAATCTCCAGCAGTTTGCCTTTTACCATTCGGATTCGGGAAAGATCGCTTTTATTACTGCGTTTTATATGTTTTTCGTTCCCGTTTTCGGATTATTTATAAGGAAAAGAGTGCCGTTTATCACATGGCTTTGCGTTGCGGGCGGATGTGTGGGAATGTATTTCCTTTGCATTGACCCAAGCACTTCAGCCGAAATAAATCCGGGAGACATTTTAGCCTTTATTTGCTCAATCTTCTTTGCCCTGCAAATACTTGCCATTGAAAAATTTGCCCCCGACGTGGACGGAATAAAGCTTTCCTGCATACAGTTCATCGTTTCGGGCTTGATTTCCTGCATACTTATGTTTATTTTTGAAGAACCAAACGTGGGCAATTTGCTTAACGCCGCCGTTCCGTTAATGTACTCAGGATTCATGAGCTGCGGAGTTGCCTATACCTTGCAGATAGTAGGTCAAAAATATACGGAAGCAACCCTTGCTTCGTTGATAATGTGTCTTGAAGCGGTATTCGGCGTTCTTTGCGGCGCGGTGCTTCTCCATGAAATCCTCAGCGGAAGAGAGATTTTCGGTTGCATAATAATGTTCATCTCAATCGTTCTTTCCCAGCTTTCGGAGTTTATTACCGCAAGGCTCAAGGAAAACAAATTGAAAGCGGACGCGAAAAAAGCCTCACACTGAATAATTATATTAAAAAGCCTGCGGAAATAAGGGTTTTCGCTCAAAGGGACAAAAATTGACCAATGGGTGAAAGCCGGTGCGGGACAAGAGAAAATCCGATCATCAAAAAGATGGTCGGATTTTTCTTTATATACAGATGAAAACAGCTCCGAGGTCACAACGATCTCCGAGCTGTTTGGCTTTTACGAGTTCATATTTGGGGTAATACCTAGGCTTTCGAGCAGTTCGGCAAGCTCCTCACGGCTGTGGACGTTCAGTTTTTTATACGCCTTTCTGAGATAATAGTTCACCGTATTGACG
>JAFSAH010000057.1 GCA_017441125.1 Clostridia bacterium | reverse complement strand
CCGATTGCATTGAACATAAGGAACGCGCCTGCGGCGAGAATCATGCCCACAACGATAGGTCTGATAGTGTTGAGAATTGTGCGAACAACATTATATTCTGCGAATTTCGTGAACATTTTTGCGATGATAAGGATTATGATGAATGAGGGCATCACGACACCGAGAGTCGCACAAATTGAACCCACAGCTGCCCAAAGAGGACCTTCGAAAATTTCACCTTGAGATGAACCCACAAAAGTCGCCATATTTATAGCGATAGGCCCGGGGGTGGATTCGGAAATTGCGATAAAACTTAAAAGTTCGCTTTCCGTAAGCCACAGCTTTGAAATACATTCCTGCTGAATAAGAGGAATCATTGCCGCACCGCCGCCGAAGGTAAAGAGCCCTATTTTAAAGAAAGTGATAAACAGCTCAAGGAAAATCATTTGCCCTCACCTCCTTTTGCGGAGTCGATTTTCGTTTTGTTTTTATCAAGTAGGTAAATGAAAAAGCCGATAACTGCTCCGATAAGTACGAAATAAACCGATGAGAAGTTCAAAGAGAACAGATTGATTGCCGTTATGCCAAGAATCGAAGCGGCGAAAAGAAACCAATGCAAAGGGGTTTTCTTAAAGCTTTTGATCATTTTCCAACCTGTTCGGAGAATTATCAGACCGACAGCACATTTTATGCCGTGAAAAGCGTATTCAACTATTTCAAAGGACATAAAGAGGTCAAAGAACATGGAAATAGCGTATATAATCACAAGAGAGGGCAGTACGACCCCTGTGGTTGCAACGGCAGAGCCTAAAACGCCGCCCATTTTATAACCGATATAGGTTGCGCTGTTGATAGCAATAGGTCCGGGAGTGGACTCCGCGATAGTAACGATATCCGCAAGCTCCTCTTTGCTGATCCATTTTTTCTTGGTTGAAACCTCGTCTTCAATGAGAGCGATCATCGCGTATCCGCCGCCGAATGTGAAAAGCCCGATCTTGAGATACGTGATAAACAGTTCCCAAAGTGAACCTTTTTTATCTTTCATAAAAAATCCTTCCAGATGTATTTTGTTTCATAAATTATACCACATTATTTGTCGGTAGTCAAGAAAAAAAGGTAAGTTTAAACAAAGTGTTTATATTTTTGGGCGTGATTAGGGGGCTCTTGACAAACGGTTGAGGCAGTGTTATTATTAACGAGTAAAGTCTTTTCAGAATAAAAAACCTTATTTATGTAATATTTCCATTTAATTATCGTCTATAAGTGTGAAAGGAGATGAGTATATGACGGATGAAAAAATAATCGAACTGTTTTGGCAACGTGATGAGACTGCGATAGGCGAGCTTTCTGCAAAATACGGAAATTATTGCGGAGTTGTTTGCGGAAATATTTTGGATAATCTCCAGGACAAAGAGGAGTGTCTTAACGATACCTGGCTCCGTGCGTGGAATTCCATTCCGCCGCAAAGCCCGAAGAATCTGAAAATGTTCCTGGCAAAAATTACCCGAAATCTTGCAATAGACCGTTATAAGCGGCAGAAATCTGCGAAACGAGGTCGCGGTGAGACAGAGTTGATCCTTGAAGAGCTGGAAGAGTGCATTTCCCACAAATATGACGTGGAAAGAGAGGTCTTTTCCAAAGAGATCGGTATTGCAATAAACGAATTTTTAAAAACGCTGTCTGAACGGGACAGAAATGTTTTTATCCGAAGGTATTTCTACGCGGAGTCTGCGGAAAAAATTGCGAAAAGATATACTCTTAAAGCAACTCACGTTCCGGTCATACTCACAAGGACGCGCATGAAACTGAAAAATTACTTAATGAAAGGTGAATTGTTATGACGAAAGAAGCTTTATTTGAAAGTATGAGTGCTATTGAAGACGAGCTTTTGGAAAAAAGTGAGCGAAAGGCTTTTAATTGGAAAAAATTTGCAGTGGCGGCGGCTTGCGTTTGTCTTGTAACTGCGGCGGCGGTGGCGGTTATTCCCAAGCTTATGGGAGAGACCTCCGTTCCTCCTATTATAAATATTGAAGATTTACCTCCTATAGTGCCAACGGACCCCGGTTCTCCTGACACGCCCGTTTCTCCGGAGGAGCCGCTTCTTCCCGAATATCTGTTTGATGCCATTTACAATGATGCTGACAGCATTATCAGTTCTTCATTTTTAGTTAATATTCCCGGTTATTTCACGGAAGAGCTCAATGAAAGTGAGATAAAGTCTTTGGGGCTCGTTTTTGAAACCGAATGGATCAATTTTACGGGTCATGCAGGCTTTGATCAGGACGGAAATTTGTTGGAGGTTCGTATGTCAACTCCCACGAGAGTTCCCGAAGTGGAAATTTACGTCGGATTCTCTGAGGTTTTCCCCACGTATGACTACGTTTATTCAACAGAGGTGCAAACCTCAACCGTAGGAAATGTGGAGGTTTCAATGTACCGTTGGTCTCAGGAAGACGTGATATATTTGGACGCAAGAGCAGTAATTGACGGTGTAAATGTGTACTTCCATGCGGAAGCAACAAGTGAAAACGAGGCCGAAGTAAAAAAAGACTTTGAATCTATCATATATCTTTACGTAAATTGGTTTGATTCCGACGGCCTTGACGGAATTAAAGCCGAATATATCCCCGAATACAAAAACGAAAGCCTTACTCTTTCAGAGGCTTATAATGATGCAGATTTCGGCTTGTATATGCCAAAAGAGTTGCCCGACGGCTTTGCTGAAGAATCCGTCAGACGTTATAAGAATTACCAACTCAATTACCTTTCGGGACTTTGGACTGAAGGCTACAGTCAGATAAGCTGGAGGGTTTCATATCTTTCCGCAGAAGATGAAAGCAGGTTTACTACAGTTGAAGCGGTGGAAAACTACGACCTGTCACTTTACCCCATACCGATGGCGGAATCCGTTCCCGAAGAGTTGCGTGAAATTGTAAATGATCCTATATTTAATATTGAAGATTTGACTTTGGACGTTGTTTATGCCCGTTCAAGAAACATGGAGGATGAGAACGATGTCAGCGGCTACAGAACGAGCTTTGACGTGCGTATCGGCGACGTTGTTATCAGAATCAGCACTAAAGGCGTTTCTCCCGAATGGATATACAACAGCTTGAAGGAATTGGTTAGATAAATAATAGAATATATTTTGAGGGAACCTTATTTTTCCGTGAAAATAAGGTTCCCTCGCTAATATTATATTCTGTTCAATTAAATTACTTCTTTGCGGTAAAAGCTCTGATACCGAAAAGTGTTGCAACCATAAGAACGATTGCTATGGGCAATGCGATGAATGCATTGGGAACAAAGCCTGCGATTATGTATGCAACAAAAGAAACAGCGGCAGAGGTAAGAGCGTAAGGCAACTGAGTTGAAACGTGGTTCATGTGGTTGCACTGTGCGCCTGCAGATGCCATGATCGTCGTATCGGAAATGGGTGAGCAGTGGTCGCCGCAAACAGCACCTGCCATACAAGCGGAAACAGCAACGATTGTGAGGCTGTTGTCAAAGCCCTGGAATGCTGTGAGCACGATGGGAATAAGAATACCGAACGTACCCCAGGATGTACCTGTTGAGAAGGAGAGTCCAACTGCAATAAGGAAGATGATTGCGGGCAGGAAGGACATGAATGAGCCTGCGGAGCCCTGAACGATGTTTGCGATAAAGGGCGCTGCGCCGAGGCTGCTTGTCATAGAGTTAAGAGTCCAAGCGAACGTAAGAATAAGGATCGCGGGAACCATAGCTTTGAAGCCTTCGGGAATGCTTTCCATAAGCTTTGTAATTTTAATAAGACCGAATCTTGCAAACATGAAGTAAAGAACTGTGATAGCAAGAGCCAGAACAGAACCCATAGCAAGACCTGCATAGGGGTCACAACCGGAGAATGCATCAACGAAGTTTACGCCTTCAAAGAATCCGCCTGTGTAGATCATGCAAACGATACAGCTGAGGATAAGAACTACAACGGGGAAAATAAGGTCAATAACCTTGCCTTTGGGATTAGCTTCAATATGTTCTGCTTCTGCAGCTTTTTCTTCAAGAGTTGTGAAGATATCGCCTTTTTCTGTTGCGTTCTTTTCATGAAGCTTCATTGGACCGTATTCAAACTTCATTATAGCCATAACTATCATCATAACTACTGTAAGAATTGCATAGAAGTTGAAGGGGATAGCGCTTACGAAAAGCTCAAGACCATTCATTGAACTGCCTTCTGCGAAGCCTGAAACTGCTGCAGCCCAGGAAGAAATGGGAGCGATGATACAGATAGGAGCCGCTGTTGCGTCAATAAGGTATGCAAGCTTGGATCTTGAAACCTTATGAGCATCGCAAACGGGACGCATAACGCTACCTACTGTGAGACAGTTGAAATAGTCGTCAACGAAAATAAGGCAACCGAGAAGAATTGTTGCAAGCTGTGCGCCTACACGGGATTTGATGTTCTTACTTGCCCATCTGCCGAATGCCGCAGAGCCTCCGGATTTGTTCATCATTGCAACGAGTGCGCCGAGAACCACGAGGAATATAAGAATACCTACGCTGCCGGAATCTGCAAGGCTTGCTGTGAAGCCGTCGTTTACAACCGTTGTAAGTGTGCCTACAATATTGAAGTTAGTGCTGAGAAGTGCACCTGTAAGGATACCTACGAAAAGTGAGGAGTAAACTTCTTTTGTGATAAGCGCCAAAACGATAGCGATTACAGGGGGAAGCAATGCAAGAATAGTACCGTAGTAGGGTGTGGTGTTTTCACGGTGAACCGCAAGAGCTTCTTCGTAGTTTACAGCTGCGTTTTCGTCGTATTGGAGAGCCTTGTCGTAATCTTCAAGGTACATAGCCGCATAGTCGGCATATTCCTCTTCGGAAACAAACTCGGGAGCTTCTTCCATTCTGCTTATTACAAAATCAACATAGCCGGGATAACCGGATTCTGATTCTGCAAAAGAGGTTACGGAGAAAGCAAACATTGATGTGATTACTGTAAGAAGAGCGATAATTACCGCAATTCTCTTTGTGAATGTTTTGCGCATGAGATTTACCTCCTGATAAAATAAAAAAATACCGTAATCCTCGCGAAAAGCAAGCATTACGGCGTAATTGTTTTTTTCAATAATACCGAAACGATAGCCCTTCACGAAAATATTCGTGACAGTACGACACATATTTTATGCCGTCCCAACCGAGACTTATATTTGAGTTTCGGTTTCGGCGATAATTCCTTTCATTCTCCCCGAATTACTCTTAATTACCGCGCCTCTATCATGTTTACTTATTTATTGTATACTATAAATAGGAATTTGTCAAGCCTTTTTGAGGAAAAAAGTAAGTTTTTGTAAGAATACATTTCTTGGTTTTTGAGTATTTTGACAATATTGTAAAGTTTTTTATTTTGGTGAGAGTTTTTCACTTTTCTGTTGTATTATATATTTAAAAGGAGTTGTTGTTGATGAATCATAGACGAAAACTTTTTTGCGAAATTTCTCCGCTTACATATAAAATATCCGTATTTAAGTGCAGGAGCTTGCGTAGAATAAAGGATTTGTTTTCTTTTAATCGATTTGCATTGGAAAAGAGTTCTGAACCTCTTTCGACGTTGGTGTACAGTCACAAATCTCTTATGAGACGTAAGTTGGGGAATACAGAGCTTCAACTTCAGGAAAATAAGGTTGTTAATTTAAATATTGCCGCACCTAAAGTTACAGGAGTTCTTATTCATCCGGGAGAAACTTTTTCTTTTTGGAAATTGGTTGGATGTTATTCAGAGAAAAAAGGTTACAAAGAGGGCTTGACTATCAGCAATGGCAGAGTTTCCAAAGGCATTGGCGGTGGTTTGTGTCAGTTTACAAATCTTATTCATTGGCTGGTTTTACATACTCCGTTAAAAATTACCGAACACCATCATCATAGCGGAATGGACTTATTTCCTGATTTCGGACGTCAGATTCCTTTTGGTACGGGAACTTCGATTGTTTATAACTATATAGATTACCGTTTCAGAAACGATACCGATAAGACTTTTCAGCTTATTGTTTATACTACCGACGAATATTTGTGCGGTGAGCTTCGTTGTTCTGAACCTCTTGAGGTCAAATATCATATTAAAACTGAAAATGAACAGTTTGTAAGAGAGAATGGGGTTGTTTACCGAGAGGGAGAAGTTTACCGTGAGTGTGTTGATAAAATTACCGGAAATACTGTTTCGCGAGAATTGATAAAATCAAATCGTGCCCGTGTTATGTACGACACTTCAAATCTTGTAATTTCAGATAGATGATAAAGACAGGAATATTTATAATTTCAGGAGCATTGATTCCGAAATTCGGGATTTATGCTCCGCTTTTTATATCGAAGAAATATATTCCGCATTGAAATTAATTGTTTTTAGTTTTGTCATAAATTTGCGTGAAATGTGTTTTTTTAGGTAAAAAAACGGTATTTAATATGGCTCTATATATTATTTTATTGGATAATTCTTGTGCAATTTGTATAAAAGAACCCAATAAAATACAACTTGTATGTTAAAAATAGCAAAATATTTGCTGTAAATAAAAATACATGATTTTTTTGTAAATTTCCTATTGATTTTCTTCTCCATTTAGTGTATAATATATATATTCGGTATTGCTTAACTAAACAAGTAATTTAAAGGAAGCTCGAACAAGTTCGGGCCGAAAGGAGATACATAACAATGAAATACCCCGTAGAAAAGATCAGAAATATTTGCCTTATGGGTCACGGAGGAGACGGCAAGACTTCTTTGTTGGAAGCTATGTTGTTCTTCACCGGCGCTATTGACAGACTCGGCAAAACTTATGACGGAAATACAGTAAGTGACTTCGATCCCGAAGAAATCAAAAGAAAGATCTCAATTTCTGCGTCAATTGCTCCCGTTGAATGGAGAGACCATATTATTAACGTAATTGACACTCCGGGATATTTCGACTTTGAGGCAGAAGTTCTCCAGGGTATCAACGCTACGGCTTCCGCAGTTATCGTTCTTTCCGCTAAAGACGGCGTTAACGTAGGTACTGAAAAAGCATTCAAACTCACAAAGAAATACAGAAGACCCGCGTTCTTCTTTATGTCCAAGGTTTATGAAGACCACAGCGATTTCTACGGCACGTTTGAACAGATCAAAAAGATGTGCGGTAAGTCTGCTTGTCTTATTAACATTCCTCTTGAAGAAGACGGCGCAATGGTAAACGGTTTCGTTAACCTTATTGACCTTAAGGGCAGAAAGAACGTATCCGGCAAGATCGTTGAAGTTCCCGTTCCAGAAGAAATGAACGATAAGATCGAACAGTACAGAGATATCCTCAACGAAACGATCGCTGAAACAAGTGACGTTATGATGGAAAAATATTTCGCAGGCGAACCCTACACAGAAGACGAATACAAGCAGGCTATCAAAAAAGGTCTTAAAGATGCTACTATCACACCTGTACTTGGCGGTTCTTCCGTAACTATGGAAGGTCTTCCCTCCGTTTTGAACTTCATCATCGACTATATGCCTCAGCCTGATGTTAAGCCCGACGAACCCACATCTGCATACATATTCAAAACAGTTGCAGACCCATTCGTTGGTAAGATGTCCTATTTCAAGATGCTTTCCGGTAAGATCGCTCCCGGTATGACACTCATTAACAGCAGAACAGGTACTCAGGAAAAGATTTCTCATATTTACGTTATGAAGGGTAAAAAGCAGATCGAGGTTCAGGAACTCGGTGCAGGCGATATCGGCGTTGTAACCAAGATCGCATCCCTCTTCACAGGCGACTATCTTAAAGCACCCGGCGCGAAAGCAACTCTCGATGCTATCGAATATCCGAAGCCCTGCTATTCAAGAGCTATCGCTCCCAAAACAAAGGGCGACGAGGATAAGATCTCCCAGGGTCTTCAGAAGCTTTCCGAAGAAGATAAAACTATCTCTTATGTAAATAACGCAGAAACACACGAACAGATCCTCAGCGGTCTCGGCGATACACATCTTGACGTTATCGTAAGCAAGCTGAAATCCAAATTCGGTGTTGACGTTGAGCTTAAAGAAGCTAAAGTTCCTTACCGCGAAGCGATCCGCAAGAAGGTTAAACAGCAGGGTAAACATAAGAAACAGAGTGGCGGTCACGGTCAGTACGGTGACGTTTGGATAGAATTTGAACCCCATGACGGCGAAGAAATGATCTTTGAAGAAAAGATCTTCGGCGGCTCCGTTCCCAAGAACTTCTTCCCTGCAGTAGAAAAGGGTCTCCGTGAATGCTGTGAAAGAGGCGTTCTCGCTCACTATCCCGTAGTCGGCTTGAAAGCAACTCTCGTTGACGGCTCTTACCACGACGTTGACTCTTCCGAAATGTCCTTCAAAATGGCTGCGTCAATCGCATTCAAGGAAGGTCTTAAGAAGGCTTCTCCCACTATCCTTGAACCTATCGGCAACCTTACAGTAATCGTTCCCGAAAAGATCATGGGTGATGTTATCGGTGATATCAACAAGCGCAGAGGTCAGATCCTCGGTATGGAACCTGCAGAAGAACCCGGTTATCAGAAGGTTTCCGCAACCGTTCCCATGTCCGAAATGTCCAGCTATGCAATTGAGCTCCGTTCTATGTCCAGAGGCAGAGGCTCATTCGATCTTGAATTTGCTTCATATCAGGACGCTCCCATGAACATCGCTCAGAAAGT
>JAFSAH010000056.1 GCA_017441125.1 Clostridia bacterium | reverse complement strand
TTAAAATATACCCTGATACACCTGACAACATTATTTCTCTTATAGATGCATCGTCTATGAATGTTGCAAATGTTTTTGAAACAGACAATGCATATATCATTGTTAGCAACAAATAATCAAACAAATTCCAATTTATCTAACAAATATAAGTCTCACTTTTTCAGTGAAGTGCAAAATAAACCTCCCTATGAGATTTCTCACGGGGAGGTTTAAATATTTTTTAATATTCGACTGTTATTTTTTCTTTGAATATCTGAGTTTTTGAAGCTCTTTTTTGCGCTTTTTCTCTTCTTCCAATTTAACGGCTTTTCGATTCATGTATTTGGAATAAAGGTCTTTTCTTCGCTCTTTTGTAATTGTGAGGGCTTGTTCTTTTTTCCATGCTTCAATAAGCTTATGATTGCCCTCTTGAAGAACCTTCGGAACCTCCAAGCCCATGAATACGGGAGGTCTTGTATATTGCGGATATTCCAACAGTCCGCTGTATATGCTTTCGTCTTCGTAGCAGGAAGCGTCTGCGAGAACTCCCTCGACCATTCTTGAAACGGAATCAACAATGATCATTGCGCCAAGCTCTCCGCCCGTCAGCACGAAATCTCCGATAGATATCTCCTCATCAACTATTAAGTCAATAGCGCGTTGGTCTATCCCTTCGTAGTGACCGCAAAGAAGAGTAATATTTTTTTTCTTTAACAGCTTTTTAGCCCTGTTTTGCGTGAATTTTTTGCCTTTCGGGGAAAGATAGATGCAATAAGTATCAGGGGCCTCTGCTTTGATCGAATTGAAACAATCGACTATGGGCTGCGGTTGCATTACCATTCCCTTGCCGCCACCGTAAGCATAATCATCTACGCGGTTATGCTTATCGTTGGTATAATCGCGGATGTTATGGCATTTGACGGTTATTAAATCGTTTTTACGCGCTCTTCCGATTATGCTTGACGATAGAAAAGAGTCAACCTCTTCCGGAAAAAGCGTCATGATATCAAATCTGATTGAATTAAGCTTTTTCATGTTATTCAAAAAGACCAAGTAATGGACGAATAGTCATTTTTTTAGTGGTTATATCTGTTGAAATAATTACGTCTTTAATGGCGGGAACAAGTCTTTTTATTCCTGAATCATCGGTCAGTTCATAAACGTCGTTTGCTCCTGTGGTCATAACGTCTGTAATTTTACCGTAACAGATTTCTTCGTTGTCGGCATTAAAAACCTCAACGCCTATAAGATCTTTTATGAAATAAGTTCCTTCAGGAAGATTGAAATAACTTCTTTCCGCAAAACGACCTTGTTTCTCATTAGCTCTGCTTTATTGAGATTATTGATCCCTTCAAGCTTTAAAAGCAGAATGTTTTTCTGCTGACGGAGAGAAATTATTTTGAAAATTTTTCCGTCAATATAGAGATGGTCAAGGTCAAAAAGAATATTCGGTGCGTCAGCCCATGATTGGAGCTTGAGTTCTCCTCGAACACCGTGGGTTCCGACGATTTTTCCTGTTTCTATTATTTCATTTTCAATATTGGAATTCAGAATATCGTTATTCATTATGCTATGTCAATATTAATTTTTTCGCCATGCTTATGAGCGGCTGCCTTAACTACAAGGCGAAGAGCCTTTGCAACACGGCCTTGTTTTCCGATTACAAAACCTTTATCTTCTTCGTCAACAGTAACCTTGTAGATTACGGCATCTTCACGCATTCCGTCTTTTTCAACTTTAACTGCGTCAGGGTTGTTGACGAGTTTTTTTACAATATATGCAATAATTTCTTCCATTAGATTAGTTATTCCTTTCTTACGGAAAAGGAAACCCGTCGTTCCGCTTGCCGTAAATCAGTCTTGATGAAAGTTTACGGCAAGGTCGGTTTCGACAAGTTTATTCCAAAATTCCGTTCTTTTTGAGGATCACTCTGACTGTGTCAGTGGGCTGTGCGCCGTTTTTGATCCACTGCTGAGCTTTTTCCGCATCGATTTTAATTTCGGAGGGTTCTGTGAGGGGGTTGTATGTGCCGATTTCCTCAATGAATCTACCGTCTCTGGGAAAACGTGAGTCAGCAACGACTATGCGGTAGAAAGGACTCTTTTTAGCGCCCATTCTGCGAAGTCTGATTTTAACTGCCATTGTAATTCACCTCTTTTGTTTAATTCGTATATGTTATTATGACATTACGCTTATTTAAATCTTCTTTTGAAGGCAGGAGAATTCATTTTTTTCATCATGTCCTTCATTTGTTCAAAACTCTTAAGGAGCCTGTTTACATCTTCAACTCTTGTACCGCTTCCGGCTGCAATTCTGCGCTTTCTCGGAGGGGTAACTATCGAGGGATTTGCTCTTTCTTTTTTAGTCATAGAAAGAATGATTGCTTCTGTTCTCAACATTTGTTTTTCGTCGAAAGCAAAATCCTTCGGTAAAGCCTTGTTCATTCCCGGAACCATTTTTATAAGGTTTTCCATGGGACCCATTTTTTTGAGCTGATTCAAATTATCAAGGAAGTCGTTCAAATCAAAAGCATTTTTTCTAAGCTTTCTTTCGAGCTCCTCGGCTTTCTTTTCGTCAAATGTCTGCTCGGCTTTTTCAATAAGAGTGAGCATATCGCCCATACCGAGAATTCTTGAAGCCATTCTGCCGGGGTGGAACGGTTCGAGGTCTCCGACCTTTTCACCCGTGCCTATGAATTTTATGGGTTTTCCCGTGGCATACTTAACAGAGAGCGCTGCACCGCCTCGTGTGTCACTGTCTGTTTTTGTGAGAAGTACGCCTGAAATTTCAAGCTGTTCATTGAAGCTCTTTGCCACGTTTACGGCATCCTGACCTGTCATTGAGTCGATAGTCAAAATGATTTCGTTGGGATTTACTGCCTCTTTTATGTTTACAAGCTCTTGCATGAGAGTTTCATCAATTTGGAGTCGGCCTGCAGTATCAAGGAACACCATATCGTTACCGTAGTCCTTCGCGTGAGCAATGGCTCTTTTTGCGATATCTACGGGGTTTGTTCCCTCAGGCTGTGTGAATACGGGAACGCCAACTTTTTCACCCATGGTCTGCAACTGGAGAATTGCTGCGGGACGGTAAATGTCGCAGGCTACCATTAACGGACGCTTGCCCATGTTTTTGAAATAAAGGGCGAGCTTTGCGCAGTGGGTCGTTTTACCTGCCCCTTGCAGACCGCAAAGCATAACGATGGTCGGCGGATGAGAGGAAATTCTAATTCTGTCATTTTCTCCGCCCATAAATGCTGTGAGCTCTTCATTTACAATTTTGATAACCTGCTGTGCAGGGGTAAGACTTTCGAGAACTGCCGCTCCCATAGCTCTTTCGGAAACCTTTGCAGTGAAATCCTTTACTACTGTATAGTTTACGTCAGCGGAAAGAAGTGCAAGTCTTATCTCACGCATTACTTCTTTTATATCGCTTTCCCCAAGTTTACCTTTGGATTTAAGCTTTTTGAATACCGCGCCAAGCTTATCGGTTAATGATTCAAATGCCATAGTTTAATCAATATCCTTTACAGAATCAGTTATCGTTGTCTTCGTTGATTATTTGAGCAGCCGTATTTTGTATGGATGTAAGCTTATCAATTACTTCTGCTGCCAAAAATTTTCTTTGAGCATAGTTCCTTACATAAGAAGCGTTTTCATATGTTTCAATCATGAGTTTTCTGATTTTATCAAATCTTTTCATGAGACCCAATCTTGCTTCGGTGTCGTAAAGCGTATTTTCTGCTCTCAACAAACTATCTCTTACAGCCTGTCTTGTGATTCCAAGCTGTTCGGCGATTTCCGAGAGGGAAAAATCCTGCTGGAAATAAAGATCCATCGACAGCTTTTGTTTTTCAGTTAAAATATTTCCGTAAAGGTCGAGAAGAAAACCTATTTCAACTCTTTTTACGTCTGACGATACATCTATATCGACCAAGATAAACCCTCCAATTTAATATTTGTTATGGCGTAGTGTAAAGTTGATTATCTTTACAGTAAGATTATACCACATTTTTTTTATTTGTCAAGGGGTCAAATGTAAAAAAATTGAAAATCTTAAAATTTCGCACTTTTTTCCTTTACAAAACACATATTTTGTGCTATACTATTATAGGTCATTAAGATTAATGACTTTTTATACCCTCACACAGTCTTTTGCATCACCGGCGGAGGCTTTGTTTGGGCGAATTATAAGGCTTGTGTATTCAGGCTGAAATTTACGGAGGTGAAAACGATGAATCAGGAATTGAAGAATGAGATTATTTCTGCAAACCGTATCCACGAAACAGATACAGGTTCTCCCGAAGTGCAGATAGCTATTCTTACCGAAAGAATCAAGAACCTTACAGAGCACCTTAAGTCCAACAAAAAGGACTTCCACTCTCGCAGAGGTCTTCAGATGATGGTTGGTAAGAGAAGAAATCTCCTCAACTACCTTGCAAAGAAAGATATCAACAGATATCGTGCAATCATCGAAAAGCTTGGTATCAGAAAGTAATCACTGAGCGGTCGTTATTTCGCTTCTCGTTTCGGGGAGCGAAATAACGGTCTAAAACCAAAATTCGGGCGGGATTCGTTTTACGTCGCCCACTACAAGCATGAAGTATTAAATTTACAAAAATGAAAGACATCACGGGGTACAGGCTTTAGCAGTTTCCTAAGCTATGGAAAAAGAAATCATTCCTTGGTTTACGAAACTGCTTAAAACCGTGATGTCACCTTAAAAAGGAGGACATTAAATTGAACATTTACGAAAACTACAGAAAATTTGAAACAGTTCTTGCAGGCAGACCCCTCATTGTTGAAACAGGTAAATTCGCAGGTCTTGCAAACGGTTCCTGTATGGTAAGATATGGTGACACATCAGTTCTTTGTTGCGCTACGGCTTCCGAAAAACCCAGAGACGGTATTGATTTCTTCCCCCTTGCTGTTGACTTTGAAGAAAAGCTTTACAGCGTAGGCAGAATTCCCGGAAGTTATCTTAAGAGAGAAGGCAGACCTTCTGAAAAGGCTATCCTTGCTTCCAGAGTTATCGACAGACCTATCAGACCTCTCTTCCCCAAGGATATGAGAAACGATGTTGTTATCAGCATTTGCGTAATGGCTGTTGATCCCGATTGCTCACCTGAAATTGCAGGTATGATCGGTACGTCTATTGCTATTTCAATTTCCGATATCCCCTGGAACGGTCCTATCGGCGGCGTAAGCCTCGGATACGTTGATGGCGAATACGTTATCAACCCCACAGCAGCGCAGAGAGAAAAAACTCAGATGGCTGTTACTATCGCAGGCTCTGCTGAAAAGATCGTTATGATCGAAGCGGGCGCAAATGAAATACCAGATGACGTAATGCTTGAAGGTATCAAATTCGCTCATATCACAATTAAAGAAATCGTTGA
Source organism: Clostridia bacterium (assembly GCA_017441125.1). Lineage (GTDB taxonomy): Bacteria > Bacillota > Clostridia > Oscillospirales > UBA644 > HGM12619. The sequence continues at coordinate 2,936 of JAFSAH010000056.1, read as the reverse complement.
ATTTATTAACGGCATCAAGGCTGAAGTAGGGAAGTCCAAGTTTGATTTCGAACACATTGCAGTTGATGAAGAAATCTACAATGCAGTTAAAGAATTTGCTCTTGATAAAATCAAGTATGCTCTTGATACAGATGATAAAGATGTAAGAGACGCTCGCCTTTCCGTTGTTATGAATGAGATCAACGAGGAACTCGGCGAAAGATTCCCCGATTGCGGTTCCGCTTTTGGCGATGCTGTTTATAAACTCCAGAAAGCTATCGTAAGAGAATGGCTCCTCAAGGACCACAGACGTGTAGACGGCAGAGGTCTTGAAGAAATCCGTCCTCTTTACAGTGAAGTTGGCGTTCTTCCCAGAGTTCACGGTTCAGGTCTTTTCAGCAGAGGTCAGACACAGGTTCTTACAGTTGCAACACTCGGTATGCTAGAAGACAGCCAGATGCTTGACGGTATCGATGAAGAAGAACGCAAGAGATATATGCACCACTATAATATGCCCGGTTACTCCGTAGGCGATGCTAAATCCAACAGAGGTGCAGGCAGACGTGAAATCGGTCACGGCGCTCTTGCAGAACGTTCTCTTGAACCCGTACTTCCTTCCGTAGATGAATTCCCCTATGCGATCCGTCTTGTTTCCGAAGTTCTTTCTTCCAACGGTTCTACATCCCAGGGCTCTGTTTGCGGTAGTACGCTTGCTCTTATGGACGCAGGCGTTCCCATTAAAGCTCCCGTTGCAGGCATCAGCTGCGGTCTTATCACAGGTGAAGACTGCGAATGGCTTACAATGGTTGATATTCAGGGTCTCGAAGACTTCTTCGGCGATATGGACTTCAAGGTAGCTGGTACAAAGAAGGGTATCACTTCTATTCAGATGGATATCAAGGTTGACGGTCTCACATACGATATCATTGAAAAAGCGTTTGAACAGACTAAAAAGGGCAGAGAATATATCATTGATGAAGTTATCCTCAAGGCTATTCCCGCACCCCGTCCCGAACTTTCCGCACTTGCTCCCAAGATTATTACTCATACAATTCCCGTTGACAAGATTCGTGAAGTTATCGGTACAGGCGGTAAGGTTATCCAGAGAATCGTTGCTGAAACAGGCGTTAAAATGGATATCGAAGACGACGGCAGAATTTATATTTCTTATATCGATAAAGCCGCAGGCGAAACAGCTCTCAGTATAGTTAAAACTATCGTTGAAGGACCTCAGGTAGGCGCTGTTTATAAGGGCAAGGTTACAAAGATCATTCCTATCGGAGCATTCGTTGAATTCGTTCCCGGTAAGGAAGGCATGGTTCACATTTCTCAGCTTGATGAAAAGAGAGTTGCTCAGTGTGAAGACGTTGTAACTGTCGGTGATGAAGTTTGGGTTCTTTATCAGGGCACAGACAGTCAGGGAAGAATCAATCTTTCCAGAAAAGCTGCTCTTAAGGCTCTTGAAGACCTTAAAGCACAGCAGTAATATAATAAGAAATAACAGAAGAGCGTTTTTCCATAAAGGAAAGACGCTCTCAATTTATTGTTTTTTGATTTTGCTGATATATTCTTTAGGAGGAACGGCGAAATACTTTTTGAATAATCTGTAAAAGGATCTTGTGTTTGAAAAGCCGCATTCATATGCCGTTTCCGTCAAGGCTTTTTGGGTTTGAGCATAGATATTTATTGCCTTGTTCAATCTGAAAAGTGTCAGATGCTCAAAAAAAGTGATGCCTGTTATTTTTTTAAAGGTGTGAGCAAAATAGTAGTCGGAAAGACCGCAATGCTTTGCCATTTGAGAAATGGTAATTTTTTCATGGTAATTTTTTTCGATATAAACGTTGACTTTAGTCAGAAGCTCCGTGTTGAATTTGCTGATCTTGTCTTGTTTTTTATCGAAATTAACAAGTGTTCCGTAGCGCAGTATTTCTCCGACGATCCTGTTTGCAAAGCTGTTGAAAAAATACGCCTGACCAGGTCTTTTTTCTTCTTTTTCTTCAAGAAATTCATTTATAATTATGAGTAATTTTTCATACAGCTCTTCATCTCTGTTTATTGGCATACAGGCGGTTCTGAGCCTTGAAAAATCTGTTCCGTCCGTTTCATTTTCGCAACGCAGTTTCCATAGATGATATTTATTGGGTTCGGTTGATATAAAGCTGTGTATTTGTCCGGGCATAAAAATAAAGATATCTCCGGCTGATCCTTCAATTTTTTTATTGTCGCAAAATATAGATGTCGCTCCTTCAAAAAAATATATAAGTTCTATTTCGTTATGAAAATGAGATAAATAGGTGAGGTTCTCTTTATAAAACTCCATATGAGGATAATCGTATGAGGCTTTGTTTATATTTTCATAAAAAGCGTTTTCCATATACGTATACTTCCTTTTGATAATTCATTTGCAGTGATGTTTTTTTCTTGTTATTAACATTATATAATATTTTGCAAAAAAAAGCAAGATGTGTCCCTATAAAAAGCAAGATTTGTGGTAGAAATTTTTTATGAAGTATGATATAATAAATATATAAAGCTAAAATTTTTATATTAAGAAAGGAATGTTTTCTATGGATTTTGAAAAAATGGCTAAAGAGCTGGTTTCTCAAATGACATTGGCAGAAAAAATGGCTCAAATGAAATATGATGCTCCTGCAATAGAACGTTTAGGGGTTAAAGCTTATAACTGGTGGAATGAAGGTCTTCATGGTCTTGCTCGTTCAGGTCGTGCTACGGTTTTTCCACAGGCAATAGGTATGGCTGCAAGTTTCAATGACGACCTCATGTATAAAGTTGCAAATGTTATTTCAGATGAAGCCCGTGCAAAATACAACGAATATGTAAAATTCGGTGATACTGATATTTATCAGGGATTGACTATCTGGTCTCCAAATATAAATATTTTCAGAGATCCTCGTTGGGGAAGAGGCCATGAAACATACGGCGAAGATCCTTATCTG
>JAFSAH010000055.1 GCA_017441125.1 Clostridia bacterium | reverse complement strand
GCATTGAAGTTTTCATATTCGATCTCGCCCAAAGCCCCGCCGTCAACGGTATAAGCGTAATCCGCGCCGAATTTCGGTACGTCAAAGAAGTCTGCGCCTCTGCCGATTTCCTCATCGGGTGTGAATCCGACGCAAATCTTTCCGTGAGGTCTGCCCGAAGTGATAATCTCTTCAACAGCCGTCATTATTTCTGCAATTCCCGCCTTGTCGTCCGCGCCGATAAGCGTCGTTCCGTCGGAAACGATAAGATGCTGACCCGCATAGCTTTCCAAGTAAGGGTAATCGGAAACCTTCATATAAATGCTTTCCGCCTCGTTAAGTAAAATATCTCCGCCCTTATAATCAACGACAGCGGTTTTTATGTTCATGTCGGAAGCCTCTGAAGAGGTGTCCATATGAGCGATAAGTCCGATTGCGGGAGCTTTTTTGTCCGTGTTTGCAGGCAAGGTTGCGTAAACGTATCCATGCTCATCAACGTGAGCGTCGGAAAGTCCAAGCTCAAGAAGCTCTTTTTTCAACTCCTCCGCCAAAATAAGTTGTTTTGCGGTGCTGGGAGTAGTTTCGCTTTCGTCGTCTGACATGGTGGGGAAAGACGCGTATTTTAAAAATCTTTCGTATGCTTTCATTTTGCAAGCCTCTCTTCTTCATCAGTGCTGTTGACCGGTTCTCCGTCTCCGAAATAAAAGTAATTTCCGTTTATAGTAACAAGATCCCCCGATTGGGATTCATAAAGCTCAGCGTAAATTTCCTGAGGTACAGGCATCTCCACCGTTTCACCGTCGTCGGTCATGAAGGTTATCTTATATTCTACGGAATGGTCATGTCTTGTGGTGTGCATTACAGACTGTTTGTTCAAAATCACAGCGCCTATAACCTTGAATTCGGGTTCCTCATCTGTTAAAAGCTCTTTTTCCCGTTTTTCTTTTTCTTCCTTATCCGACTTGTAGGACCGTATAAAAATATAAATTGAAAATATGATACAAACAGCAACAATTGATATTATTGCAATTATTGCAGGAGTTCCCTTCAATATCATTTTATATTCCTTTCATTAAAAGAATTTAATCATAAAGAACTTCGTATTCCGGCAAGGCTTTCCACTCTTTGGTGGACATTAAAATATTGGAGATCTCTCGGCAGGTTTGCAGGAATTTCTTCCCTTGACTGTCTGCATAATTCTGAAGAGTACATATTTCAATACATTTAATCGTTTTTTCCACACCGTTTTCTGTCACTGTGAGTATCAGGGTTACGGGAGGCTCTTGGGAAACGTCGGGATTGGGATTGTATTCTTCGGGGTAGGAATCCATATCAAGCTCTGTTATCAGCTCATAAATTTTTGAAAGGTCCTTGCTTTTAAGCGTTAGATCCGTTATGTAATCTTCGGGAATGGTTGCATCTGTGGTTTTTACAAGCTTGCCTGTGGCGCTGTCGTAAGAGCTTATACCGTATGTATTCCACGTCAACGAAAACGCAAAATCTTCGGGTACCGATGCCTTGTCGTTTTGACAAGCTGTAAAGATCATAATTGAAAGAAGTGCTGTTAAGAGTAATAATGCTTTTTTCATAGTGTTTTTCTCCTTTATTTTTATAGACTGCGGAAAAGGGAAAAAGTTCCCTTATCCGTTAGTTGTTTTGAATGTTTTATAAAGCTTTTCCGCCATTTGCTTCATTTCAGCCGTGTCGGTTTTTAAAACTTGCCTGTCATAAGTGAGCAGTCCGTTTGTTTCGTCCTCCACATCGCTTACTTGGGTAAGAATTGCTCCGCAAAGCCCCTTTTCAATGGCAGGAATAACCTGCTCTTCGTATAGCTTTATGAGCTCTGCTCTGAAAAGCTTTTCATCTGAAAAGAATTTATAGCCGTAGGTCTTATCCAAATTAAATGAGTGACCCGCCACCTTATATGAATATCCGCCGAATTCCGAAAGAATAAGCGGTCTGCCGTCCTTTTGCAAATTAAGAGGCTTAAAATAGACGTGCTCGCTCAAAACATCGCTTTTGTTTGTCTGAAACCAGCCCGAGGTCGCATCCCAGATTCTTGAGGGGTCAAGCTTTTTGAAGTGCTCATACGCCTTTTCCGCCCGGAACTGTCCCCAGCCCTCGTTAAATATCGTGTAGTAGAGAACGCAGGGGTGATTGTGGAGTATTTCAACGGTTTTTTCTGCCGTTTTATAAAAGTTTTCGCTTCTGTTTTGGGAAGCCTTATGCTCAAAGCCCTGCTTCATTCCTACGGTCGGGAGCGCTGTGTCAATCAAAAAACCGTATTTTCCGCTGTTTACGAAATCCTGAAATACGATCATTCCGTATTTATCGCAGTAATGGTAGAATATCTGCGGCTCTGTTTTTATGTGCTTGCGGAGAGTGTTGAAGCCCTGCGCTTTCATTGTTAAAATATCGTTTTTATAACCGTCGGTTGTCGCGGGTAAATATATTCCGTCGCTGAAATATCCTTGGTCAAGAAGTCCGTGGAAAAAGATAGGTTCTCCGTTAAGAAGAATTTTTTCTCCGCTTATTTCCACCTTACGCAACGCAAAATAGGAGGAGATTTTGTCCTCTCCGCTGATGATTTCAAAGTCGTAAAGATAAGGCTCGTCAGGTGTCCACAGCTTTGGCTCTTCGGGCGTTACGGTAATTTCCGAGCCCTTGAACTCAATTTGTTTTCCTTCAAAAATCAAGGTTTTCTCTTCTTTGCCGCCGACGATTTCAATTTTTGCGGAAGCGGTATCGGAGCTTATTTTTATTGCTTCAATATGCTCTTCCGAAACGCTTTCCATCCAAACCGTCTGCCAGATTCCGCTTACGGGCGTGTACCACATTCCGCCTCTGTCCTTACGCTGTTTTCCGTAAGGAAGATCGGTATCAAGCGGGTCTTTGACTTCAACCTTGATTCGGTTTTCGCCGTCACGAAGAAGCTTTGTTATATCAATCTGAAAAGGTGTGTAACCGCCGACGTGTTCCGTTGCAAAGGTGTTGTTGATATATACCTTGCAGCTTTGGTCAACGGCTCCGAAATGAAGGAGTACCTTGTCTTTTTTGAAATCGTCGGGCAAAATGAACGCTTTTGAATATATAAGAATATCCTTTTTACCAACAGCCCTTTCTACTCCCGAAAGCCGTGATTCCACAGGGAACGGAACGAGGATTTCTCCGTCGTAACGCACCTTTTCTCCTTTGGTAATTTTGAGATCCCATTTTCCGTTAAGACAAAAATACGAATCTCTTTTCATCATCGGTCGGGGGTATTCATCCCAGGGAGTTTCCCCCGTTTCCTTTTCGAAGGGAGTTTTAAGCGCGCAGGTTCGCGGTTTTAATTTCGTAAATATTATGCAAAGCACGGGGACAAGAACCGCCGCCGCAACAAGCGCCGCAAGGAAAATATTTTCATTGGGCAAAAACGACTGCGTTCCGTCGTTGTTCGTGATAAGCTCTGCGTTTTTCAAAACCGTTGAACCGATTTTCGGGCCGATAACACCGGGAATAAGAACCTGAGAGAAAATTCTCAAGCCCTGGAACATTCCCGCCTTGCCTTCGGGCGTATAGTCTCTGATAACGGCTCCGAAGACCGCCATTCCCGAAAGGTAGCCGCACATCATGAACAATGAGCCGATAAATACGGGAACGGTCGTTCTCGTGAAAAACAGAATAATATATCCTATAGCAAGCCATGCTATTGAGAAAATTACGGAGAATCTGAAGCCTTTTTTATCGTAGACCTTACCCCACAGAGCCGTGCATACCGCCGCAAGAATGATCGCGGGAGCCATTATGAAAACGTAGTCGGACATACCCAAGGACTTCTCGTAGTAAATGATAAGGTATGGCATGAATACCTGAATTGAAATGTTAAATACCGCAAAAGCGCCTAAAAAGAGATATATCATCGGATTCGCTTTTACCGTTGAGGGCTTGAATCCGTAGAAAATATTCTGTAAATATCCCGTTTCTGTGGGTTTTATGGGAGGTTCCTTTATGAGGAAAAAGCCCAAAATACCGATAAACGTCACGACAGTACCGATTATGGTAAAGATCAAAGTCCAGCTTTCCGATTGTGTCAGGTCAAAAAACATAAAGCTGCCGAAAACCACGAGTATCGCCACCAAAGGCATCATTGAATTTATACCCTCGACGGTGCCTCTGTTTGAGGAATTTGAAGAGTCCGTCAGCCACGCGTTAAATGCCGCATCGTTTGCCGATGAGCCGAAAAAGGTCATTACACAGTCAAGGATTATCGTCAGCGTTACCGCCAAAGCCGCCGCAGAAGTGACTGTCGGAAACATTACGCCGATAATGTCGGTTTTTAACAGCGTAAATCCGAAAATTGAAAGGCCCCACAAAATATAACCGCCGCAGATAAATATTTTTCTTTTGCCGATCTTATCCGACAGAGCTCCCATAAACACCGTTGTCAGCGTTGCAGATATTGCGGACGCCGCAACCATAAGCGAAATATCACTTGCGGAAGCATTGAACATATTATAAATAAATACGTTGAAGTACATATTTTCTACGACCCATGCCACTTGTCCCATCAAGCTGAAAAGGACCAAGGCCCACAGGAATCGAGCTGAAAATTTCTTTTTCATTGTCATACCTCTCATTCAAAATGTTATCAAATATAAGTATACCATATATTAAAAAAATTAAAATAAAAAAACTATGAATTTTTTTATTGAGGCAAAGAATTCTTGTTTAATTCCTCAAAAATAAGTAATAAATTGAGAAGTACACTTCCTTGTTACGGCTTGTTTTTTGTTGTAGAATATTGTCAAAAAAACAAAGAGGGAATAATTTTGAACAAGAGAGCAATGGAAGAAGAGCTGAAATACAGAATAAAAATGAGAGTTCGGGAATACATACAGTGCTGGGACTTGAACTGTTACCCCGTTTGCCCCCGTTGCGGCGCATCTCTGGAAGTGGATTTCCAATCCTACTGTGACCGATGCGGACAAGCGCTGAATTGGAAAAAATATCATAAGGCGAAGCCTATCCTCAAAATAAATGATGAATTTTGAAATTTTTCCAAACAAAGGGCCATATATTGCACCACATCGCTGCTATCTCTCATATATAAAAGGAGAGAATACGCATTGCGCATTATTTTTTGACTGAAAAAAATCCCCTTTTCAAGGGTTAAGATCATATGGTTTGTGATGTGGGCAGGCAAATAAGATACTTCAGAATTGCAAAAGGCTTAAGCGGTGAAAAGTTAGCCGAGCTTTGCGGGTTAAGCCCAAAGGGTTTAAATAATATAGAACTCGGCAAAAGCGAACCGAAATTCAGTACCGTTGAACGAATTGTAACTGCCCTCGATATCACGTTCGACGAGTTGATGAACGAAGACCACGCACTTATAATTGACCTTAATTAACTCTTTTTCCCAAGCAAAACAGCTGAACCGCACGGTTCAGCTGTTTTGCTTGGGAGAGGGGGGAGCCCTCATATTTTAATTGTTTTAGTCTTCGGGACAGCAGAATATATAAGTGGTTGAAACAAGTTCTTCATCTATATAATCACAAGCTGTACAGGTTTCAACTGCATAAATTCTTTCAATACATCTCGGAACGGTTTCTTCGACTTTATGTTCTATTGCAATTACTGTATCCGAAACTATATCATGTCCTACAAGCCAACACCAACTGTAGGTGGAGATTTGTTCGTCATTGGAAGAGCCGTAAACCATTTTATCTGCAATCGCTTGTTTTTGTTCGTAAGACAATTCTGTATCGGACTCAAACCTTACTGTAATGTCTTCATCTTCATAATAAAATTCCGAACTGTGTGCTGCTGTTATAAAAACTGTAGATAAAATCATTAAACACACAATGGAAATAATTATATTTCTTTTCATTTTTCTCATCCTTTATTCTATGCTGTTTATCAT
>JAFSAH010000054.1 GCA_017441125.1 Clostridia bacterium | reverse complement strand
GTAATTTTTACGGGCGAGCTGAAAAATCTTACCGTTTCTGAAAATAAAATTATTGCCTCCTCCGGCTGCCTTCTTTCAAAGGTGGCTTCCGAAGCCGCAAAAAATTCCCTCTGCGGAATGGAGGCGCTTCACGGTATCCCGGGAAGTGTCGGCGGTGCCGTAAAAATGAACGCAGGTGCTTACGGCTCCGAAATGTCTCAAGTCGTTGAATATACGGAATTTGTGGACAGATTCGGCGAGATTCGCCGTGTTTACGGAGAAGAGCATGGCTTTGGCTACAGAAAATCCTGCTTTTCCGAAAGTGATATCGTGACTGCTGTTTGTTTTAATTTGCAAAAGGGTGATACAAACGAAATATACGCTCAAATGAATGATTTTGCAAAGCGCAGAAGATCCTCACAGCCTCTTGAATATCCCTCAGCGGGAAGTGTTTTCAAGCGTCCGGAGGGCTATTTTGCAGGAAAGCTTATTCAGGACAGCGGCTTGAAGGGCAGAACCGTCGGCGGCGCTCAGGTCAGCGAAAAACACGCGGGCTTTATTATAAATATCGGTGGCGCAACCTGTTCAGACGTTCTCGAATTGGTAAAAATCATTCAGGATACCGTTTATGAAAATTACGGTGTTCGTCTTGAGACCGAAATTAAAACTATTTAACGGTGAAATCATGTCTTATACTTCGGATATAAACAGAAAGCTGATCGGCACAAAAATGCATAAATGCTGCTCATTTGCTTGTATATACGGTCTTTTGCTTTTTGGCGGAAGACTTTCTGACGGAATAAAATACGTCACTTCACATAAGGAAAAATGTGATTTTTTGAATAAGACATTTCTTTCTTTTTCTTCGGGAACTTCTGTTGTGGAAGAGAAAGGGGAGTCTTTTGAAACGGAAATACTTTTTGATACCGACGATTCGGAGCTTTCAGCGCTCGTTTCGGTATCGCCTCACAGAATAGATACGAAATACATAGAAAGTGACTGCTGTAAAAAAGCCTTTATGCGAGGCGTTTTTATTGCTACGGGATTTGTTTCCGAGCCCGAAAAACCGTATCATCTTGAATTGAAAACCTCACACCATACGGCGGCGGAGGATTTAAAAAAGATCGCTTCGGAGTATGATATACATTTTAAATCTCTCGTCAGGGGTGGGCGCACTGTTTTGTATCTTAAAAGCTCCGACAGCGTTAAGGATTTCCTGACTCTTATAGGCGCTCAGACTTTTACTTTTGAATATGCTAACGCTGATCTTGAAAAAGACTTGCGTAATGAAATAAACAGAGCTTTAAACTGCGAATCCGCAAATGAGGACAAGCGTCTTGATGCGGCAGGAAAGCAGATTAAAGATATAACGGTACTGAAAAATGACGGATACCGTGATGTTCCGCAAAAGCTTATTGAGCTTGCGGAGCTTCGTCTCCAAAATCCCGAACTTGGACTTGCTGATTTGGGTCAGCTTCTTACCCCTGCGCTGTCAAAAGCGGGGGTGTCTCACCGAATGAGAAAAATTGCCGAACTTGCTTCTGAAAGGAAATAATAAATGGGTTTTGTTCATCTCCATGTGCATACCGAATACAGTCTTCTTGACGGTGCCTGCAAAATCAAAAAAATGCTCCCTCGACTCAAAGAAATGGGGCAGGATACAATTGCAATGACTGACCATGGCAATATGTATGCCACTATTTATTTTTACAAATACTGCAAAGCCGCAGGTATCAAGCCTATTATCGGCTGTGAAGTTTATACCGCAGCGCGTACCCGATTCGACAAAGTCAGCAGAGATCTTGACGGCGAGATCGGGCACCTTGTGTTGCTTTGCAAAAATAACGTAGGCTATAAAAATTTGATAAAAATCGTTTCTGCAAGTAATACGGAAGGCTTTTACTACAAGCCCCGTGTTGATATGGATCTTCTCCGTGAAAACAGCGAAGGTCTTATTGCTTTGTCTGCCTGTCTTGCAGGTGACGTCCCCCGACTTCTTGTTGCAGGAGATTATGAGGCTGCAAAAAAGAAGGCTTTGGAGTATTACGATATCTTCGGTGAGGGAAACTACTACCTCGAAATGCAGGATCACGGTATTGAAGAACAGAAAATAGTAAATGAGGGTGTTATCAGAATTTCAAGAGAAACGGGAATTCCTCTCGTTGCTACAAACGACGCCCATTACATACAGAAAAAAGACGCTAAAGCGCAGAAGGTTCTTATTTGCGTTCAGATTCAAAAAACATTTGACGAAGACAACGGCATGGGCTTTACAACGGACGAGTTCTATCTTAAATCCGAAGAGGAAATGAGAAGTCTATTTGAATACGTTCCCGAAGCAATAGACAATACAGTGAAAATTGCAGAACAGTGCAATGTGGTTTTCCCCGAAATCGACGATGCTAAAAACAGAGTTTATTTCCTTCCCGTTTTCAAATGGACGGAAGGTCTTTCCCATTACGATTATTTGAGAAAGCTTACCTTTGAGGGCTTTAATAAGCGTTACACTAAAGAACAGCAGACTCCCGAGCTGATTGAACGTGTTGAGTACGAATTGAGTATCATCAATAAAATGGGATTTGTTGACTACTTCCTCATAGTTTGGGACTTTATTAACTACGCAAAAGAAAACGGTATTCCCATCGGGCCGGGTCGTGGCTCCGGTGCGGGCAGTATTGTTGCGTACTGTATAAGAATTACGAATATTGAACCTATCGGCTATAATTTGATTTTTGAGAGATTCCTTAACCCGGAACGTATTTCAATGCCTGACTTTGACGTTGATATGTGTCCCGTAAGAAGACACGAGGTTTTTGAATACGTTCAGCGAAAATACGGTATAGAATGTGTTGCCAACATTGTAACCTTCGGTACCATGAAGGCAAAGCAGGCGCTTAAGGACGTTGCGCGAGTTTTGGGCTTCCAGCCAAGTGAGGCAAACTCAATTACAAAGCTCATGCCCGATAAAATGACGATTACAGATGTTGTTGAAAAGGTTCCCGAAATCAAGACCATGTACGAAACGGATATGAGACTGCATGAGCTTTTCGACATGGCTGAATCCGTTGAAAATATGCCGAGACACGCCTCTGTTCATGCCTGTGGTATAGTTATCGGTGAAAATCCCATTTACACATATGTTCCCCTTGCGGTAAATGAAGGCGTTACGGTTACTCAGTTTGATATGAAAATTGTTGAAGAAGTCGGGCTTGTAAAAATGGACTTCCTCGGTTTGCGAAACCTTACGGTTATTGAAGACGCTTGCAAACTTATCAGAAAAAATATTCCCGATTTCAGCATGGATAAAGTTGATATCAACGACCCTGCAGTGTATGACCTTCTTTCAAACGGTGATACTGACGGCATTTTCCAGCTGGAATCCGGCGGTATGAAAAAAACGCTTACATCACTCCGTCCAAGGTCAATTGAAGATGTTACGGCTATTATTTCCCTTTACCGTCCCGGACCTATGGACAGTATTCCTCAATATATTGCAAACAAAAACCACCCCGAAAGCATTAAATATAAGCACCCCTTACTTGAGCCTATTCTTAAAGTTACATACGGCTGTATGGTTTATCAGGAACAGGTAATGCAGATCGTTCGTGAGCTTGCGGGCTACAGCTTCGGCCGCGCGGACATCGTGCGTAAGGCAATGGGTAAAAAGCAAATGGACGTTATGACACGTGAACGTGAATTTTTCATTAACGGTAAAAAGCGTGATGACGGCACGATTGAAATTCCGGGAGCTGTTGCCAACGGCGTTCCTGCAGATGTTGCAAATGAAATTTTCGATGAAATGATCAAATTCGCGGAATATGCCTTTAATAAATCCCATGCGGCGGCATATTCTTACGTAACGTACTACACCGCATATCTGAAAACTCATTTTACAAAAGAATATATGGCGGCACTTCTCACCAGCGTTTTGGGTAAAACCGAAAAAATGGTTGAATACATAAACGCCTGCCAGGATAAAGGTATTAAAGTTCT
>JAFSAH010000053.1 GCA_017441125.1 Clostridia bacterium | reverse complement strand
TTCACCTTTGAGGTATCTGTAGTAATGAGCTGTTACCGTACCGTGAGCAGCTTCATATTCATAATTTCCGTCAGGAGAAACAAGAACGGAAGTCATCATTGCAAGGTCTCCGAAGGCTGTTGCAAGCATATCTGACATAACATCACCGTCATAGTTCTTACATGCCCAAATAAATCCACCTTCAGAACGGATAACCCTTGCAACCGCATCGTCAATAAGAGTATAGAAGTAATCTTCCATGCCTGCCGCCTTGAACTTCTCAGCATATTCAGCATCATAAATTTCCCTGAAAATATCTTTAAATCTGTGGTCGTATTTTTTGGAAATTGTATCTTTCGCAGCAAACCAAATGGGCTGTTTTGTATCGAGTGCATAATTGAAGCAGCAACGGGCAAAACTTGAAATACTTGCGTCGGTATTGTGCATACCCATTACGATACCGTCTCCGTCAAAATCCTTGATTGTAAGGCGTGTTTCCTTGCCGTCCTTTTCAGTAATAACAACTTCTGCCTTACTTTCAGCGGGGCATCTTGATTCAACGGCGCTGTAAATATCACCGTATGCATGACGTGCGATTGTAATAGGCTTTTTCCATGTTTTAACATAGGGTTCAATACCTTTTACCGTGATAGGAGCGCGGAAAACAGTACCGTCAAGGATCGCTCTGATCGTACCGTTGGGGCTCTTCCACATCTGTTTAAGATTGTACTCTTCAACGCGCTGTGCATTAGGTGTAATGGTTGCACACTTTACAGCAACGCCGTACTTCTTTGTAGCGTATGCGGAATCCTTTGTTACCTGATCGTTTGTCTCATCTCTGTGCTTAAGACCGAGATCGTAGTATTCTGTTTTAAGATCAATGTATGGGAGAAGAAGTTCATCCTTAATCCACTGCCATACAATTCTTGTCATCTCGTCCCCGTCCATTTCAACGAGGGGTGTTTTCATTTGAATCTTGTTCATTTATTCGTATATCTCCTTAATTTCTCTTTGAGAGAACATCTTTTTCATAAGCTTTGACTTCAGAGAGCCAATCACTGCAGGGAACGTTGTTTCTTCTGCAATATTCGTTCCAAACCTCGCCGAAGGGGAAGGATTTAAGCTCTTCCGTAAGAACGAGTCTTGTTGTAAGATCTCCTTCAAGCTCAGCCTTCTTAAGATCTGCAACGGGTTCAAGAAGTGCTTTGAGAAGAGCTTTTCTTGTATTTCTCACGCCAAGAACCCAAGCAGCAATTCTGTTGATGCTTGCGTCGAAGTAGTCAAGGGCAATATTTACTCTTCCGAGAAGGTCGTTTGAAACGAGTTCGTGAGCGATAAGCTGAAGCTCATCATCGAAAGTAACAACGTGGTCACTGTCCCAACGAACGGGTCTGCTCACGTGGAACAAAAGCTCATCTGCAAACAGAAGTGTTGCGGAAATTTTATTGGAAACCATTTCCGTCGGGTGGAAGTGTCCCGTATCATATGTTACCATAACATCGGGATTCTTCATTGTATATCCGAGATAAAACTCATGAGAGCCTACAACATAGCTTTCGCTTCCGATACCGAAAACCTTACTTTCAACTGCATCTCTGTTGTATTTTTTGTCTATGGGACGCGCAAACATTTCATCAAGAGATTCCATCAATCTCTGACGTGGAGCCATTCTGTCAACGGGAGTATCCTTGTAACCGTCGGGAGCCCAGAAGTTAGTCACGCAACGCTGACCGAGTTCTTTACCGAAGTATTCTGCGATATCACGGCATCTTTTACCGTGTTCGATCCAGAAATCACGAATTCCTTTATCTGCGGAAGATATCGTAAAGCCGTCCTCTGCATATTTATGGCTGAAGAACGTAGGATTGAAGTCAAGTCCTATATTGTTCTTTTTTGCAAAATCGACCCAAGTTGCAAAATGTTTAGGTTCGATAGCATCTCTGTCAACAAAAGTTCCGCCATTATCGAGATAGCACGCATGAAGATTGACCTTATGCTTACCGGGAAGAAGAGACAAAGCTTTTTCCAGGTCGCTCATAAGTTCTTTAATCGTTCTTGCTTTTCCGGGGTAATTACCCGTAGTTTGAATTCCGCCGCCGCTGAGAGAGCTGCCTACGGTTTCAAAACCGCCAACGTCGTCTCCCTGCCAACAATGAAGAGAAATCGTAATTTCGGAAAGCTTTTCAAGAGCCTTTTCCGTATCCACGCCAATGGAAGCATAACGCTCTTTTGCATATTCGTAGTTCATAGTTTTCCTCCGTATTTTAATCAAAAATATATGAATTATTTAACATGGTTTGCAAATACTTTATTTTGGGAAGCCCCAATAAATATATAATGAAAGGATAATCATGCAATGATGTTTTTCAAGAAAAAGAAGTCGTACCGTCTCCCCTTGGGAATTTTATTAGGAACAGCCGTAGGTCTCGCAGGCGCCGCTGCTTTAGCTTCAAGCAACCGTGAGATCAGAAAGACTATCAGCAAAGAATTTAAAAAATGCTGTCATTCGGGTCGTTCGGTAATGAATAAGAATTTTTTTGCCGTAAAATAGCCTAAATATTAACCATATCTAATATAATACCAAAAAAAGGTTAAACTGTCAAGGAAATAATTGTATTATATCCTTGACATTCCATTTTATTTGTGGTATAATGTATATACATGAACAATAAAAGGGAGGGATATTTATTGTCTTCAAAGGAAAAGAAGTCGTTATCCTATAAGGGACGACCGATAGTTAAGATGGGTGGAATCATTTATTACGGGGATCCGGGAGAAAAATACGTCATTATGATGCAGATATTATCTTCCGAAGATTTTAAAGGAATGAAGCTCTCACGTAAAATATCCGTCCAGTTACATCTCACAGACCCAAACGTGAGCGCTGTAAACAGGATAGTAAAACGAACCGAGAAAGTCGGTATGTACGAAGCTTTTGATATAGCAGATATATGGCTTGAAAGAGCTTTGGCAGAAAATTAACACAAAAAAAAGACAAATTGACACGCAGTACAACTTCACTTTTTTCAACTGTCGAAATTTTGTGCATTTTAACTAATAAAATTCACTTGACAAATTATTATCTTTATAGTAGAATATGTATATGGTGAGATGCAGACTCTTTACTTAATAAAGATACGAGATGTCGGCGTGTCAGATTAAAGAAAGGATTAAAACTTATGAAAAAGACAATTTCAATGGTAATGGCATTACTCATGCTTACAGCACTTCTTTGCAGCTGTGGCAGCGGTGTAAAAAATGAAGGACTTACGGTTGACGATTTCGCCGACAGTTCAGAAACTCAGCAGGGTTGGATCAGTGTCCTCGACAGCAATGTTGTGGTTAACCCCGCAGAATATCAGGGCAATGATTCCGCAAACGGAAACAGAATGGCTCTTAACCTCGGTCTTCTTGACGAATCTAAAAACGTTACAACAGCTCTCGATGACGTTATTTTCCTTTTGGAAGACAATGCTGCAAACGGTGTTGGCGGCGAAGTAATCTTCACAACAAACGAAAACGTTGATAATATTAAATCCATCCTCAGATACGGCACCAAAGTTACACTTAATTATGAAGACGGCATCTTCACTGCTACTCAGACAGGTGCAGCTTCCAATACAATCAAGCTTTCAAAAAGACTTTCTGTAGACTTCAATAAGGATATCGTTGCTATCCTCAATGTATCTAACTATACACCCGGTACAACTTTTGTTAAAGATGATGCTGAAACAGATCCCTCTTGGGGCTTCTCCGCTTCCATGCAGGTAGTTGACGCTGATAACAAAAAAGAAAACATCTCTATTTTGGCTAAAGCAAACGCTGAAAAAGCAGAAAAACTCGTAGCATACATCTCTGACGTTGTTGAAACTCAGACAACAAAGGATCTTGCTACTTCTAAAGGTAACCTTGACGCTACAATTACTATCTACGGTAATGATACATACATCACAGTTGACGACTTCCAGATCGTTCTTATCGACAAAGGCTTCAAATATGCTGAATCCGAAGCGAAGACAACCTGGTATCCCTACGCTATCGTTTCCGAGCTTGAATACCCCAACGGTACAAAAGCAACAACTACAGACTACTTTGCAGACTATACAACCGTAGCAAGAAAGATTGAATTCGGCTCCGAAGGTCTCTTCACTCTTGCAGGTAAAGTTGAAGGCGTTCTCACATACGACATTGCAAACAATGTTATGGTAGTTGACGGTGAAGGTTATACATACGCTATCGCTCCCAAGAAAAAGCAGGACGTTAAGTTCTACAACTCCGAAGCAGATATGCTTGCTGACAAGAACGGAACAACAGAACCCACAGAGTCCACAAAATATTGGACAGTATCTCTCGGCAAAATCGAAATCGGTTCTGAAGTTTTCGTAGCAGCTTCCGTAGTAGCAGATTCTGAAGGCGTTTCTGTTGAACAGCTTATCGACCGCGTAAAGGTAGCAACAGAAGCAGGTAAAGCTCCCGACAGACTCGAGTATACAAAGAGTTGGTGGGATAATTACATTCATGTATTTGAACTTCCCGATGATTTGATTCTCAATGTTCCCAAGAAATAATAATTAAAGAAATACGGAGCTGCTTTATATAAGCGGCTCCTTGTTTTTATCATTGAATTTGAAAACTTATTGTGGTATTTCTCTCCGACTTGAAACTTTTACGCTCCTTTGACAGTCTATATTACAGATAAACAACAGGAATCGAAAGGACTTTTATAAATATGAAAAGAAAATGCTTAATATTTTTAATTTTAATACTCACGTTATTGACTTCCTGCGACAAGCAGCAAGGCAATAAGGAAGAATTGGCAAAAATTCCAAGTGAGTTTCCAATCGCAGAAGCGCCTGTGTTAAATATAGAGGAGTTCGTTTTATACACCGATAAATCAGCAGCAGACCAATATTCGGCAGAATTAATATACAATTCAAATTCGGAATTTAAAGATATTATTGATTATTATAAAAATCTTTTTCCTGATGCAATATGCACAGACTTCGGAATAGCTTATAATATTTTGAACGTACCTCAAAACAGAATCGGATACTTGGTAAGTATTCAAATTTATTCCTCAATAAACCGAGGCGAACGAGGGGTTTGCACCGTAACGATTTCCGCAATTGACCAATAAATACACTACAGGAGTATATCCCAATGATAAACATGGACCAAAGAATCAGTTTTGAGAATACCTTCAAAAGAGAAGTTCTTGACAATTACGCTCAAAATGATTCAGAACTGACTGAAAAATTCTATAAGTATTACGTTCATCTTACGGAAACCAATAAAAAATTCAATTTAACGGCTATAACCGAGCAGGACGAGGTAATAAAAAAGCATTTTGCGGATTCTCTTTTACCGCTGCAGGCAGACCTCATAAAGCCCGATATGCATTGCGCGGACATCGGAACAGGCGCGGGATTCCCCGGCTTGCCTTTGGCAATGTTAAGACCTGATATCCACATGACACTCATTGACAGCTTAAAAAAGCGCCTTGGTTTTTTAGATGAAGTCCTTCAGATCACAGGTACAACAAACTGTGAAACCGTACACGCAAGGGCTGAAGACCATGCAAAAAGCGGAAACAGAGAAAAATACGATCTGGTTTTTTCGCGTGCGGTATCAAGATTGGCGTCATTGACAGAGATTTGTCTGCCATTGGTAAAGGTCGGCGGAAAAATGGTTGCGCTAAAATCAAAATCTGTAGCAGAAGAGCTTGAAGAGGCGCAAAAGGTAATAGGGCTTTTAGGCGGAAAAGCCGAGCCGTTATTCGGAACAGAGGAGCGAAATTTAGTTATAATAACGAAAATAGCCCCCACTCCCCCGATTTATCCAAGAAAGGCTGGCACTCCTGAAAAATTCCCCATTATATAAAAATCAATCAGATAAAAAGTTCGTTAGTATTGCGCTAACGAACTTTTTCATTATAGATTTCAGCAACGGGGAGCTTTTCTTCCTTTGAAATATCCCGAATCGATTTAGTTACGTTATGTTTAATCGGTGTCCACTCAACTGATTTAAAGGCGGCGGTAAAGGTAATCGGAATATATAACGCGATATGTATGGGATAAAACAGCGTTAGAAATATTTTACGAAGAGGTTTTTCGTGGATACGATTCCACCAAAGCGCCGTAGAAACCAAGCCTAAAATCAGCATGGATAAATACGATTTAACCAAAATTGAAACCAAAGATATTATGAAGGCCTCGACTCCCGCGCTTGAAGCCGCGATTTGAATAACGGTAAGAACGGCGGAAACAAAAATCAAAAAACCTGCAGGGAAGATATTAGAAAACGCGTCCATATAAACCAAAGTCTTTTTACTGAAAATACCCTTGAGCGACGCCTTCCAATATTTACCGAAGGCCTGATATTTTCCCCGCATCCAACGAAGTCTTTGAGTCCATGCGACACGAAAGCTCGTAGGCTGTTCGTCGTAAAATTCCGCATCGGCGCATATTCCTATTTCAATTCCCGATAATGCGCAGTCTACGGTAAATTCGCAATCCTCCGTCAAAGTAAAATAATTCCAGCCGCCCTTTTGCTTTAAGACCTCTGCTCCAATCAAAAAGCCTGTCCCGTTAACAAAACAAGGGATGCCCAATACGCTTCTGCCGCCGTTCAACAAGGCTGTTTGGAAGATCCAACCGATTGCATATCCTGCGGAGATCCAATTATCCCCAAAATTTTTGGAATTACGTATTCCTGTGACAACGTTCATTCCGCCTTTGAAAGAGCGATTCATTTTTGTTATGTAGTCTTTTGAAAGCAAGTTATCCGCATCAAAAACGAAAAATCCGTCATAGACATCGCCCTTTTTAAGGATTATTTTTGCATAGAGGTAATTCAACGCATACCCCTTACCGATTTTCGTCTTATTGTTGCGTGCAAAGACCTCCGCGCCGCTTTTTCTCGCTTCCACAGCGGTATTGTCAGTACAATTATCCGCCAAAACATAAATGTCCACAAGCTCAGAAGGATAATCCTGAAGCTTTATGCTTTCGATAAGATTTCCGATGACAGCCTCCTCATTTCGAGCGCAAATCATAACGGCATATCTGCGTTTTCCTCTCTCACTGCAAGTTAAATATTTTTTTCTGAACAAAATTGCAACCAACGGATAGATCACGTTTCCCACAAGCAAAACGGAAACAGTCAATGATATTATTTTATTAACAATTTCCAATACTTCCATTTTCAAAACTCCCCTCTTCTCTTAAAACATTATACATTTTTTCATTTTAAGAATAAAGATTTGAAACCATTAAGAAATTCTTAAGATGAATATTTTTCTTTATCAAATTCATAATAAACGTATAAAAAGGATTTGGAGAAAAATATATGAAAATAAAAGATATTATGACCGCAAAGCCTCTGACATTAACAACTGATTCCACCGTAAAGGAAGCCGCCGAGCTTATGCAAAAAAACGATATAGGCGCAATTCCGATAACCAATTCGGAGAACGAAAAGCTAATGGGAATTATAACAGACAGAGATATAATCCTGCGATGCATCAGCAAGGATTTTGATACGAACACAACGACCGTTAAAGACATCATGACGGAAAACGTAATTACCGTATGTCCGGAAAATTCAATTACGGAATCGTCAAGAATTATGGCAAAAAACAAGGTCAGAAGATTGCCCGTATGCGAAAACGGAAAGGTCGTGGGAATGGTAAGCCTCGGAGATATATCAAGGTCAAAGCTTATGTTTGCGGAAACAGCCGCCGCCTTTTGCGATATTTGTGAAAATTCGGCTGAATAAACTTAAAAACGACTCTAAACAGAGTCGTGTTTGTGTTTTT
>JAFSAH010000052.1 GCA_017441125.1 Clostridia bacterium | reverse complement strand
TATCATGTCCTCGTCGAAGTCTCCGAGCCATTGATATTTTAAAAATCCGTTTTCTTTGAGGCTCCATTGTCTTCTGCAGTAGTGGTAGCTCCAACCATTGCCCTCGCGTGGGAAGTCTATCCATTCGGGATGTCCGAATTCGTTACCCATAAAGTTCAGATATCCTTCTCCGCCTCCGCCGAGAGTGAAAAGTCTTATCATTTTATGGAGAGCCACAGCTCTGTCAATAACGGGATTGTGGTAATCTTTGTTCATATCCGTGTACATTGCCGCATCTGCAAGTCGGAACATTATTGTCTTGTCGCCCACAAGCGCTTGGTCATGGGACTCAACATATGCAATGGTCTTTTCTCCCGGACGGCGTAGGCACATATCACACCACATTTTATAAATATTCCAATCCTCGTCTCTGAGCTCTTTAACTGTCTTTATCCACATGTCGGGAAGACCCATTCCAAGTCGGTAGTCAAAGCCTATTCCGCCGTCTTCTATTGGCAGACACATACCCGGCATACCTGACATATCTTCAGCAATGGTTATTGCATCGGGCTTTACTTGACGGATAAGTTCATTTGCAAGTTGTAAATAAGTTATAGCTTCCGTATGGGTGTTCATGGAGAAATATTTATCGTTTGAACAAAAATCAGTACCGAGACCGTGATCGTGATACAGCATTGAAGTTATACCGTCGAATCTGAAACCGTCAAAGTGATACTCTTCCAACCAGAATTTCAGATTTGAAAGTAAAAAGTGAAGAACTCCGTCGTTGCCGTAGTTGAAGCATTTCGTTCCCCAAGCGGGATGCTCCCCCTTTTCTCCGTCGTGGAAGAACTGCCAAACCGTACCGTCGAACATATTTATGCCTTCAGCGGTGTTTTTTACGGCGTGGGAGTGAACGAGGTCAAGGAGAACTCTTATTCCCATTTTGTGGGCTTTATTTACAAGATATTTAAGGTCTTCGGGCGCTCCGAACCAGCTTGAAGCCGCATAAAAATTTGATACCTGATATCCGAACGAGCCGTAATACGGGTGCTCCATTATTGCCATGAGCTGAATGGTGTTATATCCCGCAGCTTTAATTTTAGGCAAAATTTTATCGGCAAATTCAATATATGTTCCGATACGTCCCTCTTCTTGAGCCATTCCCACATGTGCTTCGTAAATATAAAGTTCTTTTTCGCCTTTGAATTTTTTATCAGTCCATTTAAAGGTCTTTTTATCGTCCGTAACCACTGCATCGAAAACGAGAGATACAGGGTCTCTTACCACTCTTTTAGTGTAAAGGGGAAACCTTTCCGTGAGTTCAAGTTTTGTGTCAACCACAACTTTTACTTTACAGCCGTCCCAAAGGGCTTTGTCGCCTTTAAGAAAAATTTCCCAATTTCCGCCTTCAAGCTTCGTTAACGGATGAGTAGTCTTTTTCCAGTCGTTAAATTCGCCTTCAAGATACAGTTGGTTTGCCATAGGTGCCCATTCTCTGTAATACCAACCGCCCTTAACATGGTGGAATCCGTAATAATTATGCGCGTTTGCGAAATCGTTTAAGGTCTGACCTTTAGCTAAAAGTCTTTTTTTTGTAGAAAGGTAAAGCTCCATTCGTAGTTCAATATCTTTTTCGAAGGGTAAAAGTTGAGGGTTAAATTCAAAAATTTTATACATGGCAAAAGCTCCTTTATCTAAATGGTACAGATATATTTTATTATACAACATATTTGTAACGAAACTATGTATGATTTATTAAATACATGATGTAAATAAATTTTTGTTAATAAGTCGGATTTTATAAAACTCAATACTTTTTTTAAAAAGAATGAAAAAAATACCTGAAAAAAACGATGAATATTAAAAGCGCAAAATCACATAATACTTTTGCGGCAGAAAAAGAGCCGCAACGAAAGAAAAATGATTGATACGGTATTATGCCATATCTTTCATGGCATAGTTCCGTGTTGATAAAGGAAAAATGTCCTTTCGAATTGATATAAATCGGGAAAGTGAAATTTCCCAAACAGAAATCGTTATTGAAAGGAGTTAGTTACAATGGCTTCAAGAAAAACACTTGTACCCCAGGCTAAAGAAGCTCTCAACAGATTTAAAATGGAAGCAGCTTCAGAAGTTGGCGTAAACCTTAAAGAAGGTTACAACGGTGACCTCACATCTAAGCAGGCAGGTAGTGTCGGCGGTCAGATGGTAAAGAAAATGATTCAGGCTTACGAAGACGGTATGAAAAACTAAGTTAAACAGGCTTTGTTTTTTATTTTTTAAAATATAAGAAAATAAATTTCGACGGTTGATAATCGAAAAAACGACTTCCCGATAGCTATTTGCTAACGGGAAGTCTGTTTTTATGAAAAAGTTATGGCTATAATTCTTTTATTGTTTATATCTTGTGTGTTCGTATTCTATTACGTTGGTTGGCTCAATATATGTCTGATCCTTTTTAATGAAATTGTCGTAAACGCCCACAGCAGTCGCTATTGCAAAAAGGACAAGAAGTATAATAAATTTTTTAGATGTCATGTGATCGTCTCCGTTTCATTTTATTTTTACAAGAATTTTCTTCTTTCAATTATATAGACTTATTTTTCTGCAAAAGGTTCCATTTTTTAAATGTGAAATTTTTGAAATGTTTTCTTGTAATCTAATTTTCAAACATATCGGTAATATAGGCCGCAATTCCTGCTCTGCCTAATTTGTCTACCATTGCGACGGCATCATCAATATCTCTGTACAGCCCCGTTTGTACGCAGTAAAGAGGCTTCTTGATCACAACCTCGTTACTTGAGTCCTTGAGGTCAGAGATGAATCTGTCGAAGGGAAAGTCCTTTCCCGGACATCCTGCTCTGCCTGTGGGATTCAGGTCTGAATGTGCTATGAGATGCTCTCTGTCAACTATGAAATCAATATCATAGATACGCTTCAGCTCGGAAATTATATGTTTTATGAGCCAGAGACCTGCTTGGTACTGAGGTTCAGTCAGAATTCCCGTGTCGTCGTTTTCAAATTCGATCGATACCGTATAAAGATTTGCGTTTGTTTTGCGTTCGCGAACGGCTTCAATTTTGGATTTTGAGTAGTGATATGCCAAAGATTCATCAGTTGTATTTGTTCCGTTTGCCCAGGCGGCTTTTTCTAACGGGACAAAATTACTGATATTACCTTTTTTGTCAACGAGATAATGCGCGCTTACTTTGCTTTCACTGTTTTGGAACCAGTTTATTGCGCTTGATGCGGCGCCTGCAGTCTGATGACAGCATATCATATCAGGAATCCAACCTGAACGTGAACTCATATTGGTTGTTTTATATTCATTTATTTGCATTTTCCGTATCTCCAATTGATATTTCTTTATTTTGAGAGGCTTCATTTACTTTTTTGAGGAATTTTGTCAGTACGGGAGGTATCGGAAGACCAATTTCAACTGCATTTTCCGTAATTGAAAGACCTTCGTTTGACAAGTAGAAAAAGATTACAGCTGAACGCAAAACCTGTCCTGAGCCTATCAAGTAAATATCTATAAGGTTTGCCATTCCCACAAAAATAAACATGAGCATCTTTTTCATAAGTCCCTTAAATCCGATTGCCGAACTGAGATTTTTTTGTATGATTGCCGAAATGATTCCCGTCAAATAGTCAATGATTGAAAATATACATAAAACTATCAGCAGTCCGTCCAATTTCCCGAAGTAAAACCCCAAGAATGCCCCAATGACAGCGAAAACACTGTCAAATACCGTTTTCATATCCGTTTTTATCATCCTTTCTTTTTTATTGTAATCCCGAAACCCTGATAACAAATCCGTTTTCATCGGTAAGGGATATGAGATTTCCGTAAGAGTCAAAGCCGAAGGTGTAAGAAACTTCAGCCCCGTCTTCAAGGGTATATTTAACTCCGTTTTCGGTAAAATCTGCGCTTGTCATGGCAAGAAGCGCTTCTTGAATCGCATTTATGGTGACGGAAGTTTCCGTTTTTTCCAAAGTAATATTTTTACCTGCAATTATATCGTCAGGCGTCATGTCGCTTGAAGCAGTTCCTCCCGAGCCTTGAACGTTCCCGTCATTTTTATTTATGAGCTGGTTAAATTGTTCTTGCCAGCTGTCAGGAGATCTGAACTCTGTTTTGGTATCAGCACTGTATCTTGCGGTGATATCATATATGAATTCTCCGTTTTTCAGGCTTTTGGCGGAAATTTCCGTTATGATAAATTTTGCAAATTCCGAAAATCCGTAATCGGAAGCCCTTAAGTGGATTATATTAAATAATTCCGCTTCCGAACGTGAAGTTGTAAAGCTGACCGTAAGAGATTCATCCTCGTAAGATTTGAGAATATTCGCAGCAGCAGTGTTTGCCGCTTCCTGCGTCAGAATATTTCTGTTTACGGTAATATTGGCGTATTCGCCCGAACCTCCGAATTCAGCCATTCTTGCTATTTCAGCCTCATTTCTTGCTTCGCCTCGAATA
Source organism: Clostridia bacterium (assembly GCA_017441125.1). Lineage (GTDB taxonomy): Bacteria > Bacillota > Clostridia > Oscillospirales > UBA644 > HGM12619. The sequence continues at coordinate 5,205 of JAFSAH010000052.1, read as the reverse complement.
TTGTTTTTACCGAAAACTATCTGTACGTTTCTGTAATCGGTTGATTTTCCGCTGAAATTGAGGTTGGATATACTCGTATTTGCGTTTGAAGAATTTCCGTCAAGGTCAATGCAGTAAGGACATTCCGCAAGCGGTATGTTTTGCTTGAAAAAGAACTCCTTATCTGCCGTTACCCACCATTTTTTACCGGTTGCCTGCGCAAGGTCGTCAAAAAGCTTTGAAAGCTTCGCACCTGCGGAGGAGTATTTTTCCAATACTTCTCCTGTAGTGTCAAAGTTATTACTTAAGTATTGGAAACCCTCTTCATTGACAAGATATGTGAGGAAAATCTGCTCTGCAATTTGTCCCGATGTCATGTTTTCAAAAAGGAGTTCGTCGCTGACTTTCCTTGTTGTAACGGATTCATATCCTTTACATTTTACGGAAAGAGCAGATCTCGTTTTTGAGCGTCGAATTTCCTTTGTTTCGGAAACTATACCGCCCCAAACCTTCTTGTTTTCAACATACAGCTCTGCATTCATTCCCGTTTTAACGGAAAATCTGTTTTCACGGTCTGTTTCCAAAGTAAAAGATACTTCCGTATTGAATGTTCCGCTTCTGTTCCAGTTTACTGAATCCGCCGCAACGAAAGCCGTTACATCGGTGTAGTTAACAGTTATTATCACGTTTTACACCTCCGTCAGCGGAATACTGCCGATTACACCCTCGCCGTTTATGTAAATATCGCATTCGAATTCCGTAAAAGGACTTTCATTCTGTTCACCTTCTGCGGTGGATTTTTTCATCACTATCGTAACGGGTACTGTGTATCCGCTGTATATACCGTTTGAAAGGTCTTTTCTGTTGAAGAGAAATGCTTCCGTGCGGCAATCTTTTCCGGATTTTCCGTAAAGACTGAAAATATAATCATTTGCAATGTCTCCCGAAAATCTTGTTCCGTAAATTCTGAGATATTTACGGACGCCTAAAACCTCCGTTTCCGCGCAGTTGCTTCCGATATAGAAAGTGCTTTTTATATACGGTTCGGAAACTTTTTTTATTCGCCGTATGCCTTTACGCAACGAATGATAGTTGTCGGAAATTTTCAATGCAATGCCGATATTTTTGCCAAGTTCGTATCCCATTAAATTTCTCCTTTCTTAACTGTTTTCCAAGTATACAAGCTGATATACTTCTGTATATTCCTCCTCACCGCCCCTGCATCTTACTGACATTACGGGTGTGTCTGTTGGAGATATTTGAATGAAGGTTCTGCCTTCTCCGAGATCTGCGTCGGTTACTGAAATGAGTATCTTTTTCAGCTGTTCCAAGAATGCAAAAGCTTCTGTTCTTGATGCGGAATCGTTGCCGGAAGTTCTGTATGATATCTCAAAATTTTGTCTTACGGAGAAGTCTCCGTTTAACCATTTTGTATATCGGCTTCCTTCTTTTATCATTTTCAGAGAGGCTGTTCCGCATTTTTTATCAAGCTTTTCCAATTCGATATTCGGCATATTTTCGATTTCTCGCAGTAATTTCAATAAATATGCGGATATCGGTATATATTCTGATGTTAAAGTCATTTATTAACCTCCTGTGTTTTTTGATTTATTCGGAAGTAAGGCTTCTGCCTCTGCCCGTTATTTCAATAAGCTTTATTCGCCCTCTGCTTCTGCATGGAATTGCGGAATTTACATAGTAAAATTCATGGCTGTTTTTCATTTCATTAAGGCTCATGCCATCTAGAAAGGCTTCTGTATATCTGCTGACGAGGTCATGCTCCGTCACAGTCCAGAAGTGTCTTTTTTCCGTCTCATCAAGGGAATCCCACGCAGTAGGGGAGATGAATTCCAGATTCTCCTCCGATTCGTTTTGAGCAATACTGTGGTCTGTGCTGAAGAAGAGCTTAAAACCGTCATAGGGCTTCATGCCTCTGTTGGAGGAGTAAACGCTGTCTCTGTTTTCAAGTCTCACATTCGTAAGCTTGTAAACCGTATACAAGGCTTTTCCGTTACCGTCCTCTCCGTATTTGTGAAAAACCGCAACGGTTTCATTAAGTAGAATATTTGAACTCATCTGTTATGTCCTGTCAAAAACTCCGGCATTTATAAGCTCTTCCGCAATGGTCTTGCCTATATTTGCTGAAATTTTATCCATATCCCTTTCCTTGTCAAAGTCTGAATCATTGAATTCATTTCCGAAGAGGTCCTTCAGCTCTTTGTCAATATTTTCGTTCATGTCTGCCTCCTAAATTCCTCTGTAGAGCAATCCTGCGTTATTCAGAATACCCATTGCTATACCCGAAATGGGAATTCCGTAAAGCTCTGTTGTCTGTCTCAAATGTACGTCGTAGTTTACCGCGGCGTTTCCCAACTGCTCACGGGAAATTTCTTTTAAAGGCTTACCTGTAATAGATTCTTCGCCCAAAGTAGCAAATACCTCCGTTTGCGCCGCAGTCGCTTTTTTGATCGCGTCATATCTTTCCTTCAGCTTCGGAGAATCAATCGATTTTTCAGTCATGACTTTTTCAGCCCTGCCGAATGAAATAAAACTTATCATATCGGAAGCCCTTTCTGCGAATCTGTCAAAATCCGATTCGCTTACGGGAAAACCTACGTATTCGTCATTGTAATATGTGTAGTCGATATATTTCAAGGGGAAAACTCCTTTCTTTTAATATGGGGGCTCCGTTTTTTCGGAAACCCCCAAAAATTCAGTCTATCAACCGAGAACTCGTACCGCAAGCTCGGGGTAAAGAGTTTTGAAGCCATAAAGCGTATCAACGGACATTGTCTGCTTCTTTGTTGCAATGTCGTAAGCAAATGTAACTCTGAGAGTAATACCGTTGTAGCTTGTCACATAGCTTTCTGCGCCGCGAGCCTTCTCCAGAGGTCTGGAAATGAAGCCAAAGGCGTTTTTGTGAAAAGCGAGGTTTGCTGTATGGTTATCTGTAAGTGCCACTTCTGCCTTCGCCTCGAAGCCCTCCTTGGGTACTGCAGGATAGAGCTCAACGGACATTTTGCCGGCATCTGCGGTAACATCCTTTTTAACAGTATATGTTTTACCGTTGATTGTAAGAATGTCACCTTTTACAAGATTTCCTGAAGTACAGCTTACGGAAATAACATTCGCGCCTGCCGCCGCTTCTTCTGCAATTGTAAGAGAACCTGTCACAGAGCCCTTTTTATGGTCAATGATCTGATGAGACATATAGTTGTCAAAGCCGATAAGTCTGCCGATCGCGCCGTTTCGGAGGGCTTTTGTGCTGCCGCATTTTTCTGCGTTTACGATATTAACGTCGCTCTGGAAATTAGCAAGCGCAGCGCTGTTCCAAACGCAGGCTCTTTCGGAAAAAGGCGCCTTGTTTTCGTTAAGAACCCTTGCCGCATCCGCAAAAGCGCTGATACCGGAAGGTGTTTCGCCTGCCTGACCGCTGATATAAGGGATATCGCTGTAGAGCGCAAGACCGTCCTTGTTAATTTTTTCCGCAATGGCGATTGCCGCAGGCTCAAGAACCTGTTTTGTAAAGTCTGAAAGATTAAGGGCCATTTCCTTTGCGGTAAGCTCTACGGAAACGTCTGCGATCTTGTCAAGTGTAACAAGAACGCTTTCTTCGTTTACGTCCTGAATGTTGATCGAACCGCCGAATTCGTCAGCAGTATACATGGGAGGCTTTTTCACCTGAACCACATCACCCTTTTTGCTGTATGAATTTTCGCAGTTTCTGTAGGTGAGGGCAGGGAATACAAGGTTTTCGTGAATTATGGGGAGAGCCGCTCTTGCGATCTCCTGTACTGTAAGAAATTTATTACTCATTTTTTTACTTCCTTTCTTATTTCATTATTCTTTTATAATATTCTTCGTCGCTGAGTTGAGAGTCATCGGGCGAGGGAATAAATCCGTTGCTGATACCTGAATCATAGAAGAGCTCCTTTTTTGCGGAATCTTCAAAAAGCCAGGGGTTTTCCTGCTTCAACGTAGCGATATTGTTTTTAAGGATTTCAGAGTCAATGCCGTTTTCGGTCAAAATGCCGTTCTTGTTTAACATTACTTTTGCCGCTTCAATATTTCTCGGTCTTGCCATAGCGATTGCAAGATTTACTTCCGCATCGGCTTTTGTTCTGAAAAGTTCTGTTTCCAGATCCGAAATCTGTTTTTTGAGAATTTCGGTGTTTGCGTTGTTTTCAATTTGATTATCCATTTGAATTTATCCTTTCTGTTTTGGCTTTTGCCGTAGTTTCATCTTCTCCAAAGTGTTTCATTCGGAATTCCCAAGGGCTGATTATACCCTCTTTAACAAGCTCAAGATCCGCTTTACGGGAACTGTTTTTATCTTCGATGATGCTGTCGTCGAAGATTACGGAAATTGACGGTTCGTTTGCAATATCAAGACCTATAACTTCTCTGCCGATTGAAATCAACGTCCTGATTAAAGATACAAGTTCTTCTTCCAGAAGCATTTCGTGCTTTTTTAAGGAACGGAACATAGAAGAATTTTCGCTTATCACTTGTGTTGCTGTAATGGTAGAACCCTTGTCAAAGCTGTATGTTCTTTCTCCGAGACCGCATTTCGAAGCAAAATACTTCAGTTGAGCCTGAAGTGCTTCTGTGTGAGCTTCAACACGGAGTTCAGGGTTGAATTCTTTCGGAACCATATCCCCATCGATATTTTTATCTCCCACATACATAAACAGCTGTCTATTGCTGTCCTGCGGCGCGAAATAATTTCCGTAGCTGTCTTGTTCGAGCATGTCTTTGCGCAGGAATACCATTTTCTTGCCTAGGTAAAACTCCATATTCAAGCTGTCATAGCAGAGGTCTATTCCCTTCAGAATATCCATAGCTGAAGCGAAAATTGAAAGTCCCATAGGTGAATTTGGGTAAAGGTTGTTTGCCGTATTAGGCTTGATTATAGCAAACCAAGGTCTTTTACTTCCGGTTCTCAAAATAGGCGTAATGTTTTTCGGAAGCGCTACTTCTTCATTGCATGAGTCAAAAAGTTTGCTCCTTATAACGTAACCGTCGCTTTCAAGTGTGTGGACTTGAACGTATACAAATTCTTCACCGTTAATTGAAATGCAACCTGCAAAAGCGATATCCTCAACTTTTCCGTTTTTGTGGGAAATCGGAAAAATATTTTCTGCACCCGTATATCCAAGGGATATTTTTGCCCGTGGGGATTTTTTGAGCCTGCCAAACTCGTCGAGTTCTGCATTTGAGATGTTT
>JAFSAH010000051.1 GCA_017441125.1 Clostridia bacterium | reverse complement strand
CCTGAAACAGTTCTTCTTTTCGGGTCGTTCTTCAGATCAAAGAATCCGTCAACGGGATGTGCGAGAATGTAGAATGCGTATTTAAGTCTTACAAACATTGTCGCTGTTCCAATACCGAATTTTTTAATGTATGAACCAATAGCATTCATTGTTAAGCACCCCTTTCATGTTTTTTCTTTTTTCTGATTTTTGAAACTACATACAAAGCAATTATACCTGCTACGATCACGGCACCGATCAAAACGAGAGTACCGAAGTTTTTGGAAAGGCTGTCTTTACGAAGCTCCTTAAACGTCTTGGAGTAGTAGTCCTTTTCGTTGGCAAGAGAGAAGTACTCAAGAGCCTGTTCATAACCTTCAAGGTCGGAGTCAGTCATTGCAATTCTCATCTGTGCTTTACCGAGACCTGTATATGCAATGTAAAGACCGGAGTTCATTTTAAGAACGTTTTTCCATTCTACGAGAGCTTCTTCAAAGCGGCCGTTTGCGCTTGCGCTTACTGCCTTGTTGATAGTTTTTGCATAGTCTGTAATTTTATAAACTGTGAGAGTATCATTACCTGTATCGGAAACTACGACGTCATCACCCAAGAGTGTAATAGAAGCAGCATTCTTGATTCTACCGTACTGATTGAGAGAAGAACCGCCGCCGATGTAAAGGAGATTTCCGTCAGCATCATATGTGAAGAATCTGCCTGTTTTAGCATCAAGGGCTGTGTATCTGCCTGAAGCCTCATCGACTGCTACGTCGACCATCTTTGGAGGATCCATAATGGAGAATTCAAGGTCTCCGATAGGAGAATATACGCCGTTTCTTCTGAGAACGTCGGAGCCGGAAGGGCTGATCTTCTGAATGGGAGCGCCCGCACCGGAAACGCCTGATTGATAGCTTGAAGACATTGCTTCCGCATCAACCGTTGCGATAGTTGCATAAATGAAGCCTTTATTGTCAATACAAATATTAGAGAATTCTGTAGGAACGTTTCTGACGAGCTTTTTCTTCTGTTCATCGGAAGCGATTACTCTCCAGAACCAGTCCGCAGCGTCGAAGCTTACTGCAGGTGCACCGAAGAATACGCGGAATTCACCGTCAGACGTTACTTCCAAAAGACCTCTGTTAACGGAGTAGGCGATAATCTGCATTGAGCCTGTTCTGTCAACCGTAACCTTAAGAGGCTTGAACACGAAGTTGTCAAGAACGGGAGGAGTAATGCTCTGACCCTGATAGCAGTTATAGACGTTACCGTCTTCATCACAAACAACAACACGGCGGTTTTCCGTATCCGCAACGTAGATCATTCCGTCCTCTGTAACGTAGATGCCTTCGGGACTGTTGAACGTTTTGGGATTGTTGTTCAAAACCGTGGGGTCTTCCTTTTCATTACCGTGTTCATCAACGATCCACTGGTAAATTCTGGGGATTTTATAATCCGCAGTATCCTTGAGGTTTTTAACGGTTTTGATTATGTTGTAAGATTCATCAAGAATGAGAATCTGGCTGTTGCCCTTATCAACTACATAGAGCTTACCGTTTCTTGCAAAAAGGTCAACGGGTTCAAAGTTAACGGCAATTCCGAGATCCGCACCTGAAATAACCTTTTCAGCCTTGTAAGCAACGGGAGCCTTAACAGCTTCGCCGTAATAGTCATATATGTAGTTATCTGTAATATCGGTATTCATGGGAAGGGTAAAAGAGGTCAATACTGTTGAAGCAAGCATTACAATGAGCATTGCGCCTGTAAGCAGTAATTTAATACGATTTTTCATCTCATTTGCTCCTTTCTTTAGTCTTTCATACCGGATGTAGCCATTGTTTCGAGGATGTTACTCTGTGTGATAACGAACGTTATAACAGGAACGATCATCATTACAACCGAGATAGCCATCGCAACGCCCTGACGCGCAATACCTGCGGCAGCAACCTGGCTAAGCGCATAGTTAAGAGTTTTAAGTTCTTCTCTGTAAATGAAGATGTTTGCACCCATGTTCCAATATTCCTGAACCGCGAAAACGATAAGTGTCATCCAAGCGGGCTTCAAGTTAGGCATAACGATCTGGAAGAACAGTCTGAATTCGCCTGTACCGTCGATTCGAGCAGCCTCAAGAACCGCATCGGGGAATCCGTCAACGAAGTTTTTAACAAGATATACCGCCATGGAAGAGCCGATAGCCGGAACAAGCAATGACCAATATGTATCGATCCAACCCAATGCGGACATTGTCATGTAGTTAGCAATCGTAGCTGCGGGAGCCGCAAACATAAGTGAAAGAGATACTGTCTGCATGATAACTTTTTTGCCGGGGAAGTTTCTCTTGGAAAGAGGATACGATGCCATCGTACCGAATATAACTCTGAGTGTTGTACCTACGACTGTGATAAATACAGTATTAAATATGTATTTAGACATCGGAACCAATGAGTTGGACATGATGTTAATAAGGTCCGTATAGTTCTTTACCGTAGGATTCTTAACGAAAAGAGTCGGGGGGAACAGGAATAACTCATAGAGAGGTTTAAGTGAGTTACTGATAGCGAACACAAGCGGGATTGCCATGAAAAGACCACCGATAAGGAGGAAAGAGAACATGAACAAGTCGCCACCGAAGCTTCTGTTAACTCTGGATTTGAAAAGTTTCTTCTTTTTGTAGTGAATTTCTCTGCCTTCTGCGTCGTATTTAGGTCTTTTTCTGAAGATACCGACCGTTTCTTGTTTCTGGACAACGCCGTCAACAACTACGACATTTTTATTTTTAGCCATCTATTTCCCCTCCTTACTTACCGATTCTGCCAAGAACGAACTGGAACACTTTATTCGCTGCGAAAGAAATTACAAAGAGGATAGTTGCGATAGCGCACGCATAACCCATTTCAAAACGGACCGTACCGTAGTCATCCAAGTGGTGCATGATCGTATGGAGCGCGTAACCGTTTGTCGGGAATCCGAAGATCGCGGTAATAACGGGACCGATACCGAAGGAACCGGAAATGTTAAGAACCGCACCGAAAAGCAGCTGACCTCTCATAGAGGGGAGAGTGATAAAGTAGAGTTCCTGCCATCTGTTTTTAATACCGTCAACCGCGCCAGCTTCGTAGAGGGAACGGTCAACCGTCTGAAGACCTGCGATAAACGTAAGGAACGTTGTACCGAGAGCCTGCCAAAGAACAATGATAACACATACGGTAAACATCCAGGTTTCATCTTTAAGCCAAAGGATAGGATCGGAGATGATGCCGAGACCCATAAGGAAGCCGTTGATATAACCGTAGCTGTCGCCTGAGAACATGATCTGCCAAACGTATGCGAAACCGCCTGCCAAAGAAGGTGCGTAGAAGAGAAGTGTCAGGAACGCACGTGGCTTCGGAGGAACTTCGTTGATAAGCCAAGCAAATGCGAAACACATGATATATGAAAGAGGACCTGTAATAACAGCCAGAATCAAGGTGTTCTGCATAGCCAATGAGAAAATGTCATCGTTGAGGAACAGCTTCTCGTAGTTGGCAAGGCCAACGAAATCAGGGAATTCGAGCATATTAAAGTTTGTAAGACTGATAAAGAGTGAGATAAAAACAGGGAGAATTGTAAATACAAAGAATACTACAAGGAACGGACCAAGGAAGATTACAACGTCCAAGTTTTCAAATCTTTTGCTCTTTTTAATTTTATTAATTTTTAAAGCGTCATTTTTACTTTTCATTTGTAAATCCCCCTCCTATCAATCTGTTATATAAGGAAGTCCGAGCTCTATGCGTTTGTATTCAAGTTCGTCATTGACAGGCTTGATAGAGTCGAGAATAACTTCACGAGGATCAAGGTTATTAACAACGACGTCGTTGAATGCAAAGTCGAGATAACGGGTTACCTGGTAGCTGCCGACGTACTGGGGATAGCCGACTGCTGTTTCAAGCTGTGCAAGGAGAGTTTTAAGTTCAGATGCTTTCCAAGGCATAGCTTCCATAGCTTCAATGTTTGCTGTGTTGTAACGTGCTGCAGCGCCGAGAATGGATTCGATTTCTTTACCGAATTCGATCTGTGCATCTGCGCCTGTCCACCACTTCATAAATTCCCAAGAGGAATCCTGGTCTTCTGCGCCTGCCATCATTACACAACCGATATAGTTTGCAATAACGGTGTTATTTACAGTTCCGTCTTCCTGTTCAACGCCGGGGACTGTGGTAAATGACCAGAGACCTTTAATTTCGGGAGCAAATACTGAGATCTTGTTGTAGAAATCAAAGAGCTGCATACCGATAGGCATTTCGTTGAATCTGAAACGGTTGGAGAAGTCGAAGGAGATAGGAAGTTTATAACTTGTATAAAGGTCGGTCCACTGAATAAACGTCTGGATAGAAAGCTCATCGTCCAGATTGATCTGGGAGCCGCTGTTCTTGTAAAGAGTTCCGCCGTTCTGATAGAGAAGTGTCAGATAATCCGGTGGTGCAAAGTCCATATACTGCTTCTGAAGAACAGCGATGATATCGTAAACCTCATCCCATGTTGTGGGAAGCTCGATACCGAGATCTTCAACAGTATCCTGGCGGTAGAAGAGTACGTTATATGTAACAGTTTCAGGAAGGGCATAGTCAAGAACGTTACCGTCGCCCCAATCTACGAAAGTAGATTCGAAGGCGGATTTATGGAATGCTGTTTTAATCTCTTCAAGGTCGTCAAAAACGTTGAGCTCCTGGAGAGCGTTACGCGCAGCATAGTTTACGATGTTTTCAGCTGAAAGGTTCAACGCAACATCGGGTCCAACGCCTGCGAGAACGGAGGGAAGGAGCGATGCGGCGGGAACGAGCTCAAGATCAACGTCAATTTCATATTCGGGAATAAAGCTTCTGTCAACGATCTGTCTGAGGATCTGAGCCTGGTCACGTGCGTTTGTCATCCAAACCGTAACCTGCTTGTCGTAGGAAACTTCATTTACTGCAGAAATAGCATTTACGTCTGTAAAGAAGGATGAGAAGAACATTGAAACCTGATGTACCATGTTTGCGAAGAAGCCTTTTTCAGCTTTGGGTTCTACGTAATCGGGTTCTGCAACCAAAATATAGTCAAGTTCAAGGGGCTGTTCTCTTGCAGTAATGAGCCATGAACCGAGAGTACCGATGTTATTCTTAAACGTACTGTAGTACTGAGCGATATTTTCGGGATTCTCGTGCATTTTATAAAGATGCTCTATAATTGTATAAAGCTGAGCTGTCTGTGAACCTGTCTCACCGAGAAGGTTGATGAGCTCATTATATATTTTTGTGAGGGTGTCAGCCTGTGCTTTAAGGTCCGCAATAACTTCGGGAATTTCATTCTGGAAGTCGTAGTCTCTGTATTGGTCAGGAGTATTACCCATAAGCATAACGAACTTACGGTTGTCTATATTGAGCTTTTCGATAACGGCTTCAACGGCGTTAACGATATCTGTCATTTCGCCGAGAACCGCTTTTACTCTGATAGTATTTTTACCTTCCTCAAAGTGGAACAGTACGGGAGAGTTGTATTCGTCCATCGGTGTAACCATCTGCCAGTCAGAAGAATAGTTAAATCTGACGGAGGAAGCTTCAGCATAGGGAAGAGCACCGTTGATGGAGATTTCACGGCTGGAGAAGGCACCGCTGTTAACGTTCTGTCTTGCGCGGAAAACGAGCTTATAGTCGCCTTCTGCGGGAATATCAACTTCGTATTCAACCCACTGACCTACAGTTTTCCATGTGGAAGAACCGTTTGTACTACCGAGAATGTTCATTTTAACAGTACCTGCAGAAGCGGGGCTTGTAGCAGCGGAAGCTCTGTCTGTACCTGCAAAAAGAGTAGAGTCGGATTTAGCAGAGGGATATTCAGCTTCAACGGTTGTAATAAGCTGGTCACCGCCGAAGTTTACGGGGAAGTATTCTGAAGTTGTGGAGCCGCCGTCGAGCCACATTGCGGAAATAGCAAGAGGTTCTCTTACAGATTCGATCGTGATAGTGTTTGCACCTTTTTTAAGGTAGAATCTGAGCGCGCCTGAATAACTGCCGGAAGAATCCTGATAGTAAGCACTCTCGATCCAGATAGGTTCTTCGACCTGAGAGGGTCTGATCTGGTTTCCGGAAGCGTCCTGTGTGAAATAGTTTTCACGGTCGGAACGATCCTTGACGTTGTCTACGTAACGACGGTCGAGAGAAGCGGCGTTGGCTTCTGTATAGGGAACTGCACCGTTAATGGAGATAGATCTTTCGATAGCCGCACCTTTACCTTCGATGGGGTAATAGTCGAGATAAATCGAATACAAACCTTCACTGGGAACATTAACAGTGTAAGTTACTGAGCTTTCTTCTGTTGTAATAAGGCAATTGGGAACACCTGCAACGGTACCTGACGTTACGTCATCGGTAGCTTCGGTGTAACCGTGAATATCAATGTCGATCTTCTTGGTAGCAACTGCTGCTCTCAAGTAAGTCTGCAAATATTCACCGTAAGAACCTTCTTTGTAAACAGGAACAAAAGCGGTTAAAGCGGATTCCTCCGTAATAGATGAACGAGCTGAAAAGCCTACGGTAAACAACTGCATAACAATTGCAACCAGAAGAATAATAGCTGTACATTTACTCTTGCGAATCTGCACTGTGAACACCTTCCTTAAATGATTTCTTTACTGATTTTTCCCCGAAAGAAAAACTTTGAGGGATAAAAAGGGCGCAATACCACACGGAATGCGGCTTGCCTACTGATATTATAATACTTTTCCGTTCAAATGTCAAGAACAGAACAAATTAATTCCGAATTTAAAAAAACATAATTTTCATCCAATTTGGTCATTTTAACCAAAAAAGGCGGCTTGAATATCGTAAATTCATGAAACATTACACATCAAAATGGGGCAGCTGTTATGCAGGATTTACATAACAAACACTATATATGGCACATTGTTTCCATTTTTAATGGAGACTTTCCATATATAGTGTTACCCATATGTTTTTGACAAAAGAGTGTTGTGCAAAATAACCAAACTTTTTCGTAATTTAATATTATGCGCAATTCAGAGTGGGGTTTCTGTCGTTTCCTCCGTTTTAATCACGATATTTGCGGGCTATAAGCTCTGCCGCAAGGTAAATATTACCGCAGCCAAGGGTTATAAACAGGTCTCCGGGCTGTGCCATCTCCTTAACTCTTTGGGCAATATGCTCAAAATCGGGCTGATACTCCGCGTTGGGCAAAAGAGCCACAAGGTCTTCCGCATAAACGTTGTATTCGTCATTCGTTTCGCGGGCGGCGTAAATGGGGGGAATGATAACGTGGTCGACCTGGGAGAGGACCTTTGCAAAATCATTCATGAGCATTTTTGTTCGGGAGAAGGTATGGGGCTGATGAATTGCAATAATCCGTTTGAAGCCAAGCTCACGCGCCGTTTTGAAGGTAACCTCATAAGCGTCTGGGTGGTGGGCGTAGTCGTCGGCAATAACCGCGCCGTTTACGGTACAATGGTATTCAAATCTGCGTTTTGTTCCGGCAAAGTCATGGAGACCTTTGCTTACGGCTTCGGGGGAGATTCCCAAAACGATTGCTGCAGCCGCTGCAGCCAAAGCGTTTTTGATATTGTGCTCGCCGGGAACGGAGAGTGAAACGTCGCAGAATTTTTCTCCATGATACATGACTGTAAAAGAATAAAGTCCATTTTTTGAAAAAATGTCAGAAGATGTTACTTCTCCTCTTACAATTCCGTACGAAACTTTTTGCCCCTTATAGCCGTCTATCATAGTGAGTGAGTTTTGGCACTCGGCATTATAAACGACCCAGCCGCCGTCCTTTGTATTGGAGAGATATTTCCTGAAGGAACCGATAAGGTTCTCCAAAGTTTTGAAATACTCCATATGGTCTTCAGCAATATTCAAAATAACGGAAACGAAGGGTTTGAAGCAGTGAAAAGAATCTTTATACTCACAGCTTTCAAAAACGCAGAGGTTATCTTCCTTACCTATTATATAGGAGGACTCCAGATGCTTGACCTTTCCGCCGATTATTGCACTGTAATCAGCACCCGAGGCGGCAATAATGGAAGAAATCATTCCCGAAGTTGTGGTTTTGCCGTGTGTTCCCGCTACTCCGACAGGTGTTTTATATCCGTCAAGAATCAAACCGAGAAGCTCAGCCCTTCTGTGTACGGGAATTCCCGCCTGCAAAGCATAAGCGATTTCAGGATTGTTTTCCATTACGGCGTCGGTTCTGACTATCACGTCAGGCTGTTCACTTTTCACGTTGTTTTCGGAATGTCCGATATAGACCTTTATGCCGAGAGAGGAAAGACGGTCCGTAGTTGCGGAGGTCTGCATATCGGAACCGCAAACCGAATAGCCTCTTTTATACAGAATTTCGGCAAGACTGCTCATGGAAGAGCCTCCGATTCCTGCCAGATAAACCTTTTTTACACCTTCAAGAGTCACAGTAAAAGCTCCTTTTACATTTTATTTTTTGCAGCGAAGGGCTTCGGCCTCCGCATCTTTGGTACACGTTACAGTTTATGTAAAACTTAAACGGAATATTTGACGTTTTAATTAACATAATATCATTATGGTATACAACCGTTTGCCCTTTGTCTTGCACATACAGCGTTCAAAACAAAAAAATCAACTACCATGGAGGAAATCAACAAATGGAAATCACAAACATTAATGTCAGAAAAATTTGCAGCAACGACAAAATGAAAGCCGTATGCTCCGTGACATTCGACGATATGCTCGTCGTTCACGACATCAAGGTAATAGAAAGCGAAAGCAAAACTTTTATAGCCATGCCCAGCAGAAAAAACAAGCAGGGTCAATATTCGGATATTGCCCACCCAATAACTGCGGAGCTGCGAACCGCTTTGGAGGCGGCGGTTATCGAAGCCTATAAAAACGCCCTCGAATCAATGAAAGAATAAATAATAGCAAAGCTTTATTTACGGGAAAAACCATTTTTGTAAAATAGGTTTTTCCCGTACCCTTTTCCAAAAAACTTTTGGATAAAGCATGTTCAATGCTTTATGGGGTTTTTACATAATCAAATTTAATATGGATTCTGTCCGTTGCTTTGTCAGTTATCAAAAACATCGAGGGTTCTCGTTGAGCAATAAAAAACCAACGCGAAAACGATATTTACGGGCAAAGCTATCAAATATGAGCTGAACGGAAGCTGAACAAACTGGAAAACCACAAAAGCCACCGCCAAAAGAACGTAAAGCAGGAAGAAGACAGTATACGTTACAGACCAACCTTTATGGGAGATACTGTCGGCCTCGGACATCATTGCAAGGCTGAAGAACGCGGCAAAAATCATCGTAATGGCGTAAACTATGCTGTCAACGTACACAATTCCGCCTTCAAGCAGTTTAATAAACACGGCAAAGACCTCGGAGTCAATACTGCCGGTCCATGAGCTGAAGAAAAACCGAATCTGAAAGATAAAAGTCAAAACACTTACTACCAACATACCTGTAGAAAATACTCTTGCTTCTCTGAACCATCTGTTTGAAGTTTCAACTTTTTCCAAAGAAAGGCACAGCATAAGGTAACCGATAAAATCGGGAAGAATATCCACGACAACGGAAGAGCCGATATTCATATTATAACTGATAAGGACAAAAACAAGTCCTATAAAAACAAGACCCATAAGATACCTCCATATGACATAATAAATTATTGGAACGTTTTTACATTTACATATCTTACGCCCGCGGGCAAAAACGAAGTTTCAACGGTTTTGGCTTTAATGCCGTATTTTTCTTCAAGATACAGTATGTTTTGACGTTTCTGACCGTTCATTTTGGAAATACAGCCCTTTTCCACTTCAAAAAACACATTTCTGCCGCAGAATTCCGCAGAAATCTGATTTTCAGCCTCTTTTAAATAAAGGCGGGAAAGAACCATTTCGCCCAACGCGGGGTGAAAACCGCCGCCGAGAACGGAATCGTCACGAACAAGGTCGGAAGAATGAAGTCCTATGCGGAGAATTTTTATATCCTTTTCAATGAAAATTTCAGCCATTTCAGCCGCACGGAAAACAGCTTCGTCAACGGTGAGGGGTTCGTATTCGCCCCTTTGCGCCATTTCAGCAAGACAAGTGTCTTTCACAACGACGCATGGGTAAATTCTGACCGCATCGGGCACAAGTTCTGCCGCAGATTTTGCCGTAAACATTGTTTTTTCACGAGTATCACCGGGAAGCCCCGTCATAAGCTGTAAAACGAGAGAAAAACCGTATTCTTTGATAAGTTTTGACGCATTTTCGATATCTTTTGCAGAATGTCCCCGACGTGAAAGAGCCAGAACATCATCACAAAAACTCTGAGCCCCAAGCTCAACAGCAGTAACTCCGTATTCTTTTAAAATATCCAAAATTTCGCGGTCTATGTAATCGGGTCGGGTTGAAAGACGGATTCCTTTTATTTTCGGGTTTTCCTCAATTACTTTTTTAGCGGCACCGAGATATCTACGCATTTCAGGCTCACCGATACCGGTAAAACTGCCGCCGAAAAAGGCGATTTCAGCCGAAGTGAACTTTTCATCAAGCTCCGCAGCCGCGTTTGAAAGGAATCCGTAGACATCGCTCATAACTTCCGCAGTGCCCGAAATTCGCCGCTGATTGCAGAAAACACAGTCGTTTGGACAGGCAAGGTGCGGCACAAACACGGGGATATTGGCATGAAGTTCAGATTTAGCCATTAAACCTCAACTCCCATAATGCGGAGAGCCTCTTTAGCGGCAGCCTGTTCTGCGGCTTTTTTGGAGCGACCGTCAGCCGTTGCCATAGCGTTGGAATTTATTTTAACACAGCATACGAAAACTTTGTCGTGCGCAGGTCCGTCCTCGGAAATTATCTCGTAAGAGAGCTTATCACCTCTGTTTTTCTGAACTATCTCCTGAAGAAGAGTTTTGTAATCCCTGAAAACTGCGGCGGAAGTTCTCATTGAATTGAGTTTTTCCTTAATGTAAGGCTGTATGAATTTTTTCGCCTTTGTAAGGCCTCCGTCAAGGTAAATTGCGCCCAGAACCGCCTCCACCGCATCCGCAAGAGTAGAAGCTCTGTGTCTGCCCTCCTGAGCCTCGCCCTTACCGAAAAGGAGAAAATCGCCCAGGTCGAGCTGTTTTGCGAATTCGTGGAGAGACTCTTCACAGACAAGAGCCGCCCTTATTTTGGTCAGACTGCCCTCGTCCTCACTGACGGTTTTGTAAAGAAGTTCACCCGTAATGAGAGAAAGGACGGAGTCTCCGAGAAATTCCAATCTTTCGTTGGAAACCACGATACCTTTATGTTCATTTTGATAAGACGAATGGGTAATGGCATCAAAAGCCAGCTGTCTGTCCTCAAAGCGATAGTCGATTTTTTCTTCAAGGAGCGTAATTTTGCGTTCCGCTTCATTAAGAACGCTTTCCATCATTACAAAATCATTCCTTTCTGTTCAACAATTTTCGATGTATTTGCAAAGGTCTCCCACGGTGGAGATCTTTTTCATTTCTTCTTCATCGGGAAGGACGTCGAATTCCTCCTCGATAATCATGGAAATTTCCACAATGTCGAATTCATCAGCGCCTAAATCTTCAAAAAGGTCCGTTTCGGGCGTGATGTCGGAAGCGGGAACATCGAAAATTTCCTCAAGAATTTGAGTTGTTTTAAAAAGTATTTCAAGATCCATAAACAAACCGCCTTTATAAAGCATTATCCCAAAAGGGAACATCTCCCTCTAAATAATATTTATGAAAAAGATAATCGTAAAAAACTGCCGAAACCTCTTCGTTATTATCATAGTTCAACGCAATAAATCTACCCAATTCAGACTTTAACTCTTCATAAGTTGCCTCTGCCCTTGCGGTTGAACGGTATACGGTAAGGAGCATATTGCCGTAAAGCCCACACGTTATTGCCCTGTGATCCTTATACGTTTCAAGAGTTATTCTGCAAATCCCGTCAAGCTCTTGGTCTTTCAGTATTATTCCTTTTTCCGGGCCCGTTCCGCCAATGGTAGAAAGGTCTATCCACTTTTTCATAATTCACCTTTTATTTTAAACATATTCAGTATATCATACGCTTTTCTGTTTGTCAATAAATTTTTCATACCCCCCAACCACCGACATACGTCGGTGGT
>JAFSAH010000050.1 GCA_017441125.1 Clostridia bacterium | reverse complement strand
TGTGACTACGGCGGAAAGTCTGACTACAGCCCACATTCTGTCGTATTTTTTTGCGGAGTAGCAATATGCGGCAAGGGGGAGCATTCCCTGAGTGGTTCCTTGATTCACCGCATGTGCAAGCTGGTCTATTTTTCTGACGATTCCTATTCCCGCAACGGCTTCACTTCCGAGTGCCGACATCATTGAATTCAGAACGCTGTTTGAAACCATTGCAAGTGTTACCATGCAGAAGCTTGGAATTCCGCCTTTGAGAATATCTGCGGTTCGCAATAGATTTTCTTTGCTTTCCTTAAAGCTGATTTTAAAGGAAAATATGCCGTTATTTCTGTTTTTATATACGAATACGGAAAAATATATGAGGGACGCGAGATTTGATAATGCTGTGGCGATTGCGACCGCTTCAACCTCCATACCCTTTGGAAGAATAAAGAACATGAATATTGCATCAAGGAAAATGTTGAGTACTGCGCCCATTATCATTCCGAAGCTTGCTTCTTTCGAGTTTCCTACGGAACGGATAAGATGTCCCAGCGTGCCCGCAAGTATAGCGGGAATTCCACCCAAAACTATTATATAAAAGGTGTAGCTTACAGAAAAACCGATAGTGCTGCTGTCCGCGCCTATGAGGAAAAGTATCGGTTCGGAAAAGAAAAATAACAGAATCGAATACAAAGCGCTGACTATAATCGCTCCATAGATCGCGACGGAGAATGCTTTTTTCGCTTCATTAGGCCTTTTTTTGCCCAACGCTCTTGCAATAACTCCCGCGCAGCCTACTCCGAAAAGATTGCTGAAGCCCGAAAGGAATGAGTACAGAGGCAAGCACAACGATATTGCCGCTATTGCGTTTGGGTCGTTTGTCAAGCCCACGAACCAAGTGTCCGCAATATTGTGCAAGACGATTATGATTTGGCTGATAATTGTGGGTATTACCATTGCCATAACCGCTTTGCCGACGGAATACTCTTCAAATATCTGTTTTTCTTTGATTCGTGCGGCTTCCGCTGCTGTCATACGTACTTCTCCTTTCGTTTTTATAGTTAGCGGGTATACGGTTTAAAAACCCAATATTTGCACGATAAATGCCGCAGCCGCGGCGCCTACGGCAACTATTAAAAGACTTCGTTCAAAAAATGCAAGAATTAAAGCGGCTCCGCAGCCTATAATTGCGCTTAATGTTGAGCCCGTGCTTGAAAATACTGCCGGAAAGGTCATTGCCGTCAGTACCGCATAAGGAACGTAGTACAAAAATGACTGTAGCCAAACGCTCTCTATTTTTTTGCGGAAAAACACCATGGGAATCATTCGGATGAGATACGTCACGCCTGCCATTACGGCAATTCCGATTAAAATATAACTAATTTTCATGGCTGTCTCCCTCCGGTTTTTTTATGGTAATGATTGGGAAAAGAGTAGCCGCAAGAGCGCTTACCGAAACCGTAATGATAATTGTTGCCCAACCGCTTGAAATTTTTGATAAAAGGGGCAGATAATTAAAGGCAAAGCTCAGAAGTGCCGCAAAAATAACCGTCCACATAACGTTGCGCTGTCTCTTTGCAGGGGGAATAACTATTGCGATAAACATTCCGTAAAGGGCTATTCCCATTGAGCTTGCAAGGACTTCGGGCATTATTGACGTTGCGATCGCTCCCGTTACTGTTCCGCCTACCCAACCCAGGTAGGAGGTCAGAATCAGACCTGCCATATACGTTGCGGAAAGAGCTTTTTTTCTTTGTACGGAGACTGCAAATATCTCGTCCGTTATGCCGAAGGATACAGCAAGTCTTTTGAAAATGTTCATTTTAGAGTCGGATTTTTGCGATACTGACAGCGACATCAGGAAATATCTGATATTAATTATGAACATTGAAAACGCAAGCTCTATCATTGATCCGTGTGCGAGAAGTTGTGTTGCTCCCGCAAACTGACCTGCGCTCGTGAGGTTCGTCATTGATATCAGAATCGTTGCCCACACGGGCATTCCCGAAAGAACGGCTGTCAGCCCGAATGCCATAGATACCGAAAAATATCCGAGACAAATGGGAATACCGTCTTTTATTCCGTCTAAAAACTCTTTCTTTTTCATGGTTTTCTACTTTCTTGCTGTGCGGAAGCTCCGTTGAAAAGAGTGTCACAACGGCTCGCTTGTTTTTTTAGAGATTATAAAGCTTGCTGAACTTTTCTTCAAGGTATTCAACGTAGTATTTCGCATCAAATTCACCGCCGCAAGCAATTTTTACGATTTCTGCGGGGTCTTTAAGACAACCGTACTTATGAACGTTTTCTTTAAGCCATGCTGTTACAGGTGCGAGGTCTCCCTTTGCAACGGAATCCCAGACGTTTATTTCTTTTTCCATTTTACGGAGCATCTGAACGCCGTAAGCACTTCCCAACGCGTATGAGGGGAAATATCCGAAAGAGCCGCCCGACCAATGTGAATCCTGCAAGCAACCGTGAGTGTCATCGGGAACGTCTACACCGAGATATTCCTTATAAAGTCTGTTCCATTCAGCGGGAACGTCCTTAACCTCCAAGGTTCCGCCAATGAGCTGTTTTTCGATTTCGTAGCGGATCATTACGTGGAAGGAGTAGGTGAGCTCATCAGATTCAGTTCTGATAAGTGAGGGCTGTGCCTTGTTTATTGCGCGGTAGAACATTTCCGCGTCAACTCCTTCAAGCTGTTCGGGGAAGAATTCTTTTACTTTGGGGAAAATTGCTTTTGCAAATGCTTCGGATCTTCCGATTATATTTTCGTAAAAACGGCTCTGACTTTCATGAACGCCCATGGAAACGCCGCCGCTGAGACAGTTGTAATCGTAAGCGGGGTCAACGTTGAGCTCGTAAAGAGCATGACCGCCCTCGTGAATTACGGAATAAAGAGAGTCCGCAAGGCTGTTTTCCGAATAGTTCGTGGTAATTCTCACGTCTTGGCTGTTGAAATTTAAAGTAAAGGGATGCTCCGTTTCGCCAATGGTACAGTGGGCTCTGTTAAGCCCCATTACTTCCATTATGTAATCGGAAAATTTGCGCTGAATTTCAACGGGGTATTTTTTATAAAGGAAGCTGTCGTCAATTTGAGGCTTTTCTCCGATTTTCTTTATGAGCGGTACAAGCTTGGAACGCACCTTTGCAAAGAAATCATCAAGATAAACCATGTCAACGCCTCTTTCGTATTCGTTGAGCAACGCGTCGTAAGGCTTTTTCGTGCCGTCGTAGTAGCCTGCGAATTTTATGTTGAATTTTACAAGCTTTTCAAGCACGGGACGGAAAAGCTCAAAATCGTTTGTTTCTTTCGCTCTGTGCCAAATATCGCTTGCTTCGTTTGTGAGCTGTGCGTATTCCACGTATTCGTTCATGGGGATTTTGGAAAGCTGCGCGTAATTTCTGTCCAAAATTTCAACCTGACGCGCCGTGAGCTCGTCGAGCTCGGATTTTTTGTCTTTGAGGAACGCAATCAGTTCTCCCACTTCGGGCGCGGCAAAAAGCTTGTGTTCTTCGCCTGCCAGAATTCCGAGGGCCACACCTCTGCCTGCGGAGGTGTCCTTGGGCGCTACGGTTACACCGTCAAGATAAAGTGCCGAGCTTGCGGTTCTGTATGCGTACATTTTTGTTTGTAATTCCGTAAGTTTTGCAATAGCTTCCTTAAGTTCCATAGTAATTCTCCTTGTTTATTCTCCTATAAGTTTTACTGTTCTCATTTCTCTGCCGAGTTTTTTCAGGATTTTCCCGAAAACGTCGGCGGTTTTAATTTTAAGACTTGAGGTATTGACGCAAGGGTGCATTCCTATCCATTCTCCCTTGAGCAGGTCCTCGTCAACCAACAACTGAACTTTCTTTTCGCTGTCGTTCATCAACCCCAAAAAGCTTAATGAGCCCGGTTCTATATCCAAATATTTCAGCATATCCTCTTCGCCCGCAAAGGAAAGTCTCGAACTTCCTATCTGTGCGGAGAGTTCCTTCGTTTTAAATGGTTTGTCTCCGGGCATCATCAGCAAATAAAACTCCGTTTTCTGACGGTTGCAGAGGAAAAGATTCTTGCAAATGGTTGCTTCAAGCACCTTGTCTATTTCTTCGCAGGCTTCCATTGTAAAAGCCGCATCGTGGTCTATTCGCCAATATTCTATTTCCAATTCGTCCAAAAAGTCGTAAACGCGAACCTCTCTGTCAAGACGTCGTTCCCTTGTGCGAGGTCTGCCCAACTGTAAATTTGTAATCATATATATCTTTCTTTCTGTAATGTTTTATATAAACGTAACTATCCATAATAAGTATATCACAAAGTTTTGCAGTAGTCAACCACTTTGGCGAAACAAAATAAAAAAGAGCAGAAATTTAATACTGCTCTTCGTCATCGTATTCGTTGTAGTCTGTTATTCCGCTGTAATAGTCATTTTCAAAATCGTCAAAATCTTCATCATCGTATTCGTCATAGTCTATTCTTTCGCTGTAATAATCTTTTTCGGGAGTGTCAAACTCTTCGTTGTCGTATCCGTCGTAGTCTATGGTTTTGCTGTAATAATCTCTTTTGGGAGAGTCTGACTTTATGTGAAGGTTTTCTTTTACCGTAAAGTTAAAATTAAAAGCCCGGATAAGCTCTTCCCCGTTGGGCATAAGAGTATGTCCGACGTCTATAAGGGTAGATTTCGTTTCTGCCAATAACATAATAAACCCAATAGACTCCTTTATCGGACCTATTATAAAAGTTGTCGTTTGAGATGCCAAAAATTCGTTAAACACGGAATTGTTGGGTATATTGATATAATCAAGCATTTTCTTCGGGAAAAAGATCTTATCGTAAAGCCCTATTTTTGCGACGGTGGAATCGGGCTTTTCTTTTATGGCATAGCAACGAATATGGGGATACTTTTTTTTCATATTATAAAGAATTTCTACGCAATTGGCTTCAAATCCCGATTTCCCCCTTGTTATAAAAACCGAATAATCCTTTTTAATCATGAATTTTATTTTTTGGCGTAAGATTCTCTTTATTTGCCGATTGCATTCTCCGTCTCCGATACAGCCCACAACGGTTTCAGGACCATAATCTATGTAAAACATTTTTCTCACCCTTATATATTATTTTTTATATTATCGTTCAATTATGTGGGGGAATGGAAAAGCTCTTCATATTTCCCAAATTGAATATTTTCAACCCTTGTTTTTTTGCGTATTCATAGGTCTTTCCCGCACCTCCGAAATGGTAATTGACGTAACAAATCGCATAAGCGGAATTTTGCACCATGTATCTGTTCCGTTGAACGATTTTTGCCTTGTATGGAACAAATTCCAAACCGTCGGGGAACAGAGTTCCGTCAATATATTGCGGTTCATATACCTTAAATTCAAAATACGGTATTACCACAAGATTTTCTATGTGCGGAAATTCCTTTTTCATTTCATAGACCGCGTGAGCGCTCATATAATCAAACTCACCGTAACCGCCCGAAAGGAAAGTATCTACGCCTTGTCCGATAAGCTCGCGTATTATGGGATAAAGCGTTTCTTTCTCTATTTGATAGCAGCGACTGTGGCCGATGAACATTGCAGTTTTATGCCTATCCATTATATATTTCCGATCTGATATAACGTATTGATATATATTATTATAAATCATTATTTTCTATTTGTCAATATATAGAAATTGACAATGTCTTTAACTAAAAATTTATTTTCTGTATAATATATTTAATAATAATGTATTATGGAAGAAATTATAATGGACAAAAATAAATGGATAGAAATAGGTGAAAGGCTTCGAGAAAGAAGACTTCAACTAAACATGACACAACATCAGGTTTGTGATAAATTGTGTATAATGCAAACTCATTACAGCCGAATAGAAAGAGGCAAAATCGGAATTTCAATAGATATGTTATTAAAACTTTGCGAAATACTTGATGTATCCACAGATTATATTCTGTTGGGAAAGATTTCAAATAAAAATGAATCGTTGTTGGTTCAATACTATAACAAATTGAATGAAAAACAAAAACATTATATAACTCAACATATAAAACTTTTCTATGAGGAAAATCTTAAGTAAGTATTTTCATGACGGTCGTGTATAAGCCTTACATCGGTTTTCTTTCGGTGGGTTTTGGGGAGCCGCTTTATTTTTTCGTGAAAAGAAAGCGGCTCCCCATAAACCATATATTTACTTTTTTAATATCTTCAGCCGAGCTGTTCAACGGGGCTGAATGTTATCCATGCGCAACCGTC
>JAFSAH010000049.1 GCA_017441125.1 Clostridia bacterium | reverse complement strand
TCTGCCTTATATATTCCGAAACGGATATACCGCATTTCTTTGCGGTGGTTTCTATCTTTTTCTTTTCCTGCGGCGATACTCTCAAATCCAGCCGCATTGTCCTTTCTTTTTCATTCCTGTTCATTAAAATCAGCTCCTTTCCTTATCGGGGTTTCAGGGGTGACCCCTGACAAGCGGAACTTGCCGTACAAGTTCCCTGCTTGTTATTGCATAAGACAGACCGTTCCCTCCCGGTAAGTCTATGTTTTTTGTTTTATCACCTTCAATATCTTTTAATAGGGGTCATTTTGCTCTGAGCCAAAAATGGCTCAAAGTCCCCAATTTTTATCTTTTCGTGAGCCAAAAGTGGCTCACATCACCCAAAAAGTTTCAGATCTTCAAGAACCGATGCACCGTTATCATCTGTGTTCCGCTTTTCTTCCTCAAATGAAAAATCCGCATTTTTAAGTTCTTCCCGAACGATTCTTCTTATCCTGCCGAGAAGCCAGGTTTCGTTATCCGTTTCGTTCTCTATGTATTCGTTCAGTGCTTCAATAACAAGCTGATTACGGGAGCCGTCGTAATCTTCAAGGTATTCATATATCCTGCGCTCAAGCGGATTTTCAAGGTCAAAACGGAGATTTATTCTGCGGATAACCATGTTATCTTCCGTTGTAAAGCTGCAGCAGAGCCATGTATTCATAACCTCTTGCCGCGGCTTTGATATCTTCAACGAACTTTATGCGTTTTCCGTTGGTATCAAAGAAATTTTTGATAAGGCAGCCTCCGCCGCCGGCAATGCAAAGATTCATGGTCTTTTCGTCATAACCGTGTTCACGAAGC
Organism: Clostridia bacterium; assembly: GCA_017441125.1. Classification (GTDB taxonomy): domain Bacteria; phylum Bacillota; class Clostridia; order Oscillospirales; family UBA644; genus HGM12619. The sequence goes on along the minus strand of JAFSAH010000049.1, from coordinate 39,268 downwards.
TTTCTGAATATATTACGGACATACTCTTCCGAAGCTTCGCGGATGATTTTAAGATCCGTCTCATCAATATCGGCAGCACCCTTTTGTAAAACCTCATTGATGATTGAATCGTTTATCTCTCTGCCGGTTTTCTGCAGGAATTTTTCCCTTACCGCAAGGGTACACTGATAAGTCCCGTATTTCTCGGTGAACATATGTTCCGCCTTCAGCTTGCCACTTTGGGTATAGAAGATGTTCATGGTTCCATTTCCGATATCTGCAACCATGGTAAGACCTTTGAGATAGCATATATTTTCAACAACAGCCGCATAGCCCTGGGGATAAACGCGTACATCCGAAATTGTGATGTGATATTCCGTACTTCTGAAAACAAAATCTACCTTTCTGTTTTTCATAAGATATTTTATGAATTCCTCTTTCTGAGTACCGAACCAGGTGAGGGGAAGTCCTGCGGCGATAATAACATCTGCCTCTGTCATCCCATATTCGGAAAGTTCTCTTGCAATTGCCGCAAGGGTCAGGATATAGTAATCCTCATCTATTCCTTTTTCAGGGATGAATTCCTTGTGTCCTTCGCCGATGAGATACTTCTTTCCCTCAAAGATGAGCATATTTATGGTAATGGGAGGGTCATTATCAAACTTAAGTAGTCCCGATTCAAAACAGCAGTTTGCCGTTTTGATGTTCCCATAACCGTGGTCGATTCCGATAATGAATTTGTCATTGATTCTTTTCATTTGCATTCGCTCCTTTCGTAATTAAAACGGGTTTCTTGGTTTACATTTTGTTGTTTTTTTCATCAGACGGCTTTTCAGCCCACGGGAATTAAACCGCCGGCAGATCACTGCCGGCTGCCCTCATTGCCTGTGACGGTTTTATCTCGCTCGGACTGTGACTGGGCAGGAGTATCATTATTGCGTATCTGATGATGTTATTCAGTTTTGTATGTAATTAAATATTACTCTGTTTTGGGAAAGCTTAAAACGGCCTTGTAGGTCCTTTTTTAGACAGATTTAAGGGTAAAAAAGGACCCGTTGGGTCACATTTTAATTATAGACTGTCAGAACTGATTTTTTTACTGTCTTGCAGGCCTGTTTTACCTGGCCTCGCAGGCCAAGTCATGGCAAAATCAAAAAGATTTTGTTTGTGTCCTAAATATATTTTAATACAACAAGCCGGAAATTTTTACGGCCTTGTAGTCCGGTTTTTGGCTGTTTTTTCATCGAAAATCCGGACTCTAAGTCCGGGTTCGCTCTACAACTTAATTTTAAACCATCTGAAAAAGAATTTTAATGGTCTTGTAGAACCAGTTTATGGTTCTTGCAGAACCACTTGATATCCGCATAAACAAATATCCCCCGAAGGATATACTTCGGGGGATATTTGCAAAATAAAAAAATAAGATTTGCAGTCTTCTGGCTAAAATACGATGGCATCGTATTTTAGCCAGAAACTTTAATTGAAGATGATTTCGTTGTTGATTATTTCATCGACCCTATTACGGATATTGTTCATTTTCCGAACCCATTCAATCTGATTTCGTTTTTTGAGCATTTCATTTACGCCTTTGTGCTCTGACATTTGTTTGATGAGCACAGCTTTCATATTTTGAGCACGCTCGTCAATCTCCACAAGGTATACATTCAATTTTCCAGTTGTCATCAGATTTGTGTAACGTACTTTTTTGTGCTGTTTTATATATCTGAGGTGCCGCATACCCCAAATACCTATTTCTTTTTCTTCAATTTGTGGTGGAAGAAGATTCGGGGGATAATATTCTCCGCAAAGAGTGTAATCAAGGCCGTTTTGTTCATTATGAATTGTACTTTGCATAATAAAACCTCCTTTACTACATTTTAGCAAATGAAGTCTGCTTTTACGAATGTGTAGTAAGGAAAGATAAATGCGGCTAATGTAATAAAATGCTTCAATTGAATTTTTTATATACCGTGCTATAATTAGTTATAAAGCAATATATAAGTTTTTTGTTTATAATACGTTAAGAGTATTGCAAAAAATTCTAACGAACCAAGGAGAAATAAAATGAAATGTTTGAACTGCGGTTGCGAAAATGATAGACATTTGTGCCAAAAATGTGCATCTCCGGATAATTTGAATAAACTCTTTAATGAAATTATTTATTATAGAATAGATAAATGTGAAAATCCTTATCTGCTTGAATATGTTGCAGGACTTGAAGATAAGATGGCGAGAGTTGACCTCATTTCTGAAATTTCCAATTATTGTGATTACGAAGATATCGGTTACTATCTTTGCGAATGTTACAGAATACGCCGAGATATACGCTTTGAAAATGCTGCAATAGAATATCTTAAATCACATAAAATTACTGATACCCGTGCTCAAAATGTTTTGTATAATTTGATTAAAAAATATATCCCAAATGATTTAATTAAAGCAAAACAGTGGTGTGAAATCATCGCAGAATCTGATAATCTTTACTGTGAAATATATGCTGAAGCGGCAAAATATTTTGCTATGATTGGTGAATACGAAATGGCTGATACCATTACAGAAAAAGCTATCGAACTTTGCAACGATGTTGATAGAAGAAAATTGCTTTTTTATTCTCCTGAATATATGATATCTATACTAAGTAGACAAAAAGAAGATACGAACAAATACCGTACAAAAAAACCATATTGGCCATCTACGGAGGAACGCCGTCGCGTGGTAGCGATGTTTTATGATGAGAAAGGAATCAATCACCCTGCTATTGAAGGCAAACCCAAAAAAATCAAAGAAGATGAATTTACTCCGATTAAAGAATGCTTTGAAGATGAACTGAAGGATTATTGTACGTTCTGGTGTTCCGAAGCATTCAGCATGGTTGCAGCGAAACCCATTTACCAGATTGCTGCTGTAAAAATACATAACGGGAAAATTATCGATGAATTCCAAAGCCTTATCCGTCCATGGGACGGAATAGCCGGAAGAAAAGATGCCGCAAGAAAAGCAAGGGTTGAACTGTCTGTTATTGAAGGCGCAGAGGACGTTGATCAAGTAATGAAAAAATTCTTTGATTTTGTAGGTGATGATATACTTGTTTCTACCGGAGCCTTGGGAAATCAGGCAAAACTTATTTCTCGTGCTGCCAGATACACAGGAATGCGAGAAATAAAAAATGAGTTCTATGATCTTTTAGACCTGGCTGCAGATACCTCCGCAGAATTCGATCTTGCAAATAACACAAGGGAATATCTGCTTATAAATTTTTCTATCACAGAGGGTGAATCTGCCCTTGAGAAAGCAAGAATAAACAAACAATTGTATGATTATTTAATGAATTACGGTAATTAATATGAGCGACAAAGTAGTTTTAACGATTGAACAGCAGGAAGCTGTTTCTGAAATCGATCACAATTTACAGATTATTGCCTGCGCAGGTTCCGGAAAAACTGAAGTAATATCCAGAAGAATTGCAAATATTCTTCAAAACAAGCAAGATGTTTTGCCCGAAAATATTGTAGCATTCACCTTTACCGAAAAAGCTGCCGCATCATTAAAAAATCGCATAGAAAAAGCTCTCGGTGAAAACAATGTATGCAACATTGAAAAAATGTATATAGGCACAATACATGGTTTTTGCAATAATATTCTAAAAAACTATTCTGAATGTTTTAAGAATCATAAAATTCTTGACACGGTTAAAAACCATCATTTTGTTACAAGATACAGTGACAAATGCGGAATGAGTGATCTGAATCTTGAGCCGTACCCGCGTAATATCAATTTGTTTCTGCAATGCATAGATAAAATGATCGATGACTACGACAACGCGGATTTCTGGACTCAGGCACAGCGCAATGTTTTGGAAAAATACAGAAGTTGTCTGTATAACCATGGTTATATCGACTTTTCTCTTATGATTTTTGAAACACTTGCACAGATTGAAACCGATTCTGCCGTCAAAGAATATATTTCCAAAATCAAATATCTTGTTGTCGATGAATATCAGGATATAAATAATCTGCAGGAAAAACTGATTTCGAGTATTGTGAAATTCGGTGCAAATATTTGTGTTGTCGGCGATGATGATCAGACCATTTATCAATTCCGCGGAAGTAATGCCAACAATATGATATCCTTTCCGGAAAGATACAGTAATGTGCGGCAAATTAAACTGGAAAAGAATTTCCGCTGTACTCCGGAAATTGTTGATATCGCAGACTATGTTATCAGCCACAACAATAAACGAATTGACAAAAAAATGATCTCAGGTGTTTCGGATAAACCTTCGGAAATCACAGGAAGAAATTTTTCCGGAAAACCAGAGCAATATAAAGCAATCGCAGAAAAAATATCCGATTTGCACAGCAAGGGGGTTCTATATAAAGAAATTGCCATCCTTGTCAGAAAAGGCAAAGTAATTGCGCCCTTATCTGCAACTCTTAAAAAACTTGGGATTCCTTTTGAAACAGACAGTGCGGAACATTTTTTTGCCGGAGATTATTTCAGAAGGTTTGTGGGAACATTACAGATTCTTGACGATTTGGATAAAGCAAAACTTTATGAGTACTGGGAAGATCTTTTGGATGCTCAAAGGTTTAACATTGGATTCAAGTATTTGAGAAGTTGTGTAAGAGGAGGAAACTTCCGCCTGAGTACTATTATTCATGAATTTTGTGAAAAAACAGACTTTTTGAATAATGAGGCCGAGGACGTTGAAACACGGCGCATAGATCTTGAGGGATTTGAAAAGATTCTTGATGATTACGATGAGATTTACAGCGACTGGCAGCTTTCTGCAAGAATTACAGGAGTACTAAAATTTCTTGGAACTCAGGCAGCGGAAGAATATAAATATCATAGTTTTGTTCCGAAAGATCCGAATGCCGATGCTATTCATATTATGACTATTCATAAAGCAAAAGGTCTTGAGTTCAATACTGTATTTTTGCCCGAGCTTATGGAGCGTGAATTTCCGGTTGGAAATATGGGAGGCAAAAAATACTGGCAAGTGCTTGGCGGAGTGTTCGAAGAAAACAAGGACAAATATCGCAGTGATTTTGAAGATGAAAGGAAGCTTTTTTATGTTGCTGTAACAAGGGCAAAACAAAACCTTTATATGACGTATGAGCTTTCATCTCAACACATATCACGTTTTGTTAGAGAGGCTGCAGAATCCCAGTATTTGGATATCGACAGAAGCGATTTTGATAAGAGATTCGAACCCGATTGTGAATTCGAAAAGGAATTTAAGGATTCTAAGAATACAGGCCATCCGGAGTGGGAAGAAGAACGAAGACAAAGGCAGGAATATTGGGCAACAGTCAAATATGCCAGAAGCCAGCTTTATGATTATTATGGAACAGCGTGTCATTTTTGCCCCGCAGCTTACGGGGATTTAGTCCGTATAAAAAGCATGTCCCCCGATGAGATTTTGTTTGAAGCAAGTAAAAACGGACTTATTTAAATAAACACCCTCGTACGTATTAAAGTACGGGGGTGTTTATTTTATTTTCTTTTGAATTCCACAACAAGGTCGCCGTTTTCAGCAATGGACATCTGCAAAGTTTTTATGTAACGGTTGATAAACTGATTTTTCTCGGAAGTTCCCATTTCAATTCTTGTGGTTTTCAATGCTTCGTTCAACATATCGTTGACATTAAGATGAACGTTTTCGTCAATATAATCACGCATTGCACTGAAAAGCGCAACCTGTTTGATTTCCTCAGCATTTGCGGAATAGAAATCATCCAGATAACAGAAAAATATTCCGGAGTCTGAAAGAGCGGCTTTGATATCTGGGCCACTTTTCTCATGCTCTATCATAAAAAGAAAACGTGCCGTGGAAAGAGTTGTTACAAGTCCCCAATAATCCGAATCGCTGGAGCAGATGATAAAAGAATCAACGCCGTTGGCATAATGCTCCTGACAGGCTCTCGCGGTAAGTTTTATATCAACAAGAGATTTGTTTTCTTTAACCCTTTCAATAAGTTCGTGCTCAACGGGAATATCCGTGAACTGCTCAAGAATTCTCCATGCGGAAGCAGTATGTATATCGTCAAAAAGAATGATGGAGCTGATTTTACTGAGATATTCGTCATCAAGATTTTTAATTGTTGCGGCGAGCTTATATGGGTCGGAGTTTTCGCAGTCAACGGCAACAACAATTTTCTTGCTTTCTTCAATATAATCATAGATATTGCTTTTTACGTAATCACCGGCGTCAGAAACTTTGCTCATTTCTCCGAAATAATCGTTGTTCCACATATAAAGAAGTTCGGCAAATTTGCGGTCATTATAAAACACATTGCCTTCATCAGCGGGAATCCAGTTCATATAAACCTTATACGGATAATAGGACATGTTGCTGTAAAAAAGTTCTGCAGCGGCTTTTACTCCCTCATCTTTAAGCCCGTTTTCCATAATAAACAACTTTTTAATATAATCCCAGTTTATCCACAGAGGAAAAAGACCTTTGCAGTTGTTTATTCTGTCGGAAATAAGTCTGTTTATTTCAATTATATGCTGATTAAGCTTGTTGTTCGAACCTTTTATAAAACTGACTCCGTCTGCGGAAAGCTGTTTCATGCTGTCCTGCGGAATAAAATCTGACATATAAAACAGCGATTTGTTTTCAAAACGCATAGCATTATTTATATTTTTATAATTTCGTTCAATGGCGTTTCTTATTACGCAGAGATTACGGACTATTCTTGCGGTTTTATCCTTTTCCAGCTGCTTATATATTTCTATCTGCGGCGGTTCGTGTTCGTTTTCGAATATTGTTTTGGGAACGCCTATCAAATATGCTACTTTTGATACCAGGTCAAACGTATTTTCTTTGAAATTTTGGGGTTGATTTTCAATTAATGCTGCAAGATCGGATAAATCCATGTTTTTTCTCCTTCCGTTTAATATATTATAAAGGTGCCCTGTTTTTCGACAGAGCACCTTATACTGTCGAGTAAATTATACAAAGTATGACAATAACCTTGTTTTAATTATACTCTTCATACCGGAATACTGCAATTAATTGCTTTCGGAAGAAATAAAACTTCTGATAAATTCGATAACTTTTCCACGGCTGAGGATGTCGTGATATTTCTGATTATAATAATTTCTAAGGCAGGAATAGCAGGAGGAATCACCGGCTTCTCCGCCGCAAGTGCATGATTCCATCATACTTAAAGTATGACAAAGAACATTTTTCAAGGTGCGTTCATTTCCAAGGCGACAGACGTGTCCGGCTCCTCCCGGAGTTTTATCATATAGAATAAGAGCAAAGTTTGCGCGCCTTGTAACGTCATTGAAAAAATACTGAACGCATCCGGATATATCGTTTTCCTCAATATTCAGATAGGAACAAGCTCCTTTGAGAACACCGTAAAGTATAGAAATTGCAGTATCCCAATCTTCTATATCAGGATTGATAAAACGGAGTTGCAGAACATCGGTTTCAAAACGATATCCAGGAGAAAAACGCTTTAATATATTGTTCCCGTTGTTTTTACAAGGATAACCGGACGGATTATTATGTTTCATCTTTTTTGTCTTGGTAAAAGTACCTTCGTCAAGATCGGTAAATCCGCAAGTTTCACAGACAAAGAAGTTGGATTCATTTATAACCGCCATTTCATCACCGCGGCTCATTGCAATTTCAACGGTTGCATTATCAATGCAGAACCTTTCGGTGTTTATGTCGGCACGGTACCCGACATAAGCAGTTTCTCCGCGGTACGTTCTTTCCGGTTTCTTAAGACCCGGTTTTTCAATTTTATCTCCGTCTGCTTCAAAGCCAAATTCCGGAACAAGAAAAACTCTTTTCTTGAAAGGTTCGAGTTCTTTGCCGCAGCGATGACAAACAGAAAGTCCGGAAAGATCAACATCGTCAACATGAGGTTCAATATTAAGCGTTTTACAATCGCACATTATGTAATCATACATTTTCCAGCTCATCCGAGGGACTTTTTTGATATAACGACTTGTAAGAAGGCTTCCGTTTGCAACGACTTGTGAACCTGGGGCATATTCGGAAATTGCTATAGACAGATCTCTCTGAAGCTGAAGACCTATTCTTCCTGAAGCATTTTTGCCGACAACGGACATTTCAACAGTATCAACAGGAAATCCGTATTTTGGCATGATATTTTTTCTTGAAAGGAATGAAAGAATATCTTCTTTTTGATAAACGCGGATTCGCTGAGTGATTTTATCGACAAAACCGTCATTCCTTATAATTTCTTCCTTTGCTTCTTTTAAAATCCCAACCTCATAGTTATATTCCAACTCGGCTTTTTTAAACAATCCAGGATTTTCTTCTGTGCCAAAAAGCATATTTAGCCAGCTGAAATCATCGACCCCAAACTTAATAGAAAGATTGGACGGAAGAAAATCTTTCAGGAATTCTCTCAAATCATCCGGTTTTGATTCAAGATATATTTTGAATTTTTCTATTCCGTTAACGGAATTTTCCTCGCCTTCCATCATTGTGGATGCGTTGGAAAAATAATCCGGATATTTGTTCCAGAAAAAAGAAAGTGCAGAGGCATATACATGTCTTATTGCAATTTTTTCATTATCTACAGCAAATTTAGGCGGATCTATTTTTCCTTTTATCATTTTAACCGGGTTTGTAAAGAAAGAAAAATCGTGGTTGCTTTTATTACAGAAGGTAAGAGCAAACGCGGCAGATTTTTTACTACGACCAGCACGGCCGGCTCTTTGAGCATAGTTTGCCGGAGAAGGCGGCATATTCCGCATGAAAACCGTTTCAAGACTACCAACGTCAACGCCCATTTCAAAAGTGGTAGAGCAGCTGAGGACATCAATTTCTTTGCGTTTGAACTGTTTTTGATACTCGTATGCGGTTTCTTTATTTAATTGTGCCGTATGTTCAACAACTTTAAGCCCTCTTATATCGAGATTCTGATAGAGTTCATAATAATGGTTATCGCTTAAAACTTTTTCAAGATCTATCGGTATAAGTTCTCCGTCGCATTTATAAGAAGGGCAGACTCCCTTTGAATAAAAAGGGGTTATTTTTTTGCATTTGGGACATATATACCATTTTTCAGGTTTTATCACATAGAGATTATCGCAATCGAGTTTATAAGAACCTTCAAACGGTTTTATGTATCCGTTTTTTAGAAAAAGTCCTTTCCAAATGGATTCCAAAGCTTTATTAATCTGCTCCTGTTCCATTGGCTTTCCGGCTTTTTTAAGCACTTTTCCGAGATAGTCAGCTCTTTTATTACTTTTATCAATGAATCTTGGAATGAATGCTTTTCTGTGTTTTATAACATCCGGGTCGGAAAGTGTGTAGGAGTTTTCGATTCCATTATGGGCAAAAAACTGTCGGTCAGCCTCATTCATATTGCAATTATAATGAATTGCGGCGTCGCTCATCATTCCTAAAGCAAAAACATTGCACAGATTGCACACATCTTCTTTGGAAAGATTAAGCTTGACATTCTGGCTTACGGAATCCGGATCGAAAGTAAATCCGATGAGTCCCATATTATAGAGGGAAGTTGTTCCGTTGTTGTCAACAATTTCCTGCAAAAATGCTTTCCATGCTTCTTTTTTGCTTTGTTCCAAAGAATTTTTCAAAACGCCATATTTTTCAAAATTTGAAGCCAGATCATCTATAAATTGGTTTACCGGAATCTTTTCTCCCGCAGAGTAAAGATTTAAAGTTTCAACAATCAGTCTTTTATAAAGAATATTGCGATATGTCTGATCAAAATAACTTGCAAAAAACGCGGCTGCTTGTCGGCTGTCGGAAAAAGCCATAAATTGTTTTGCTTCGGATATTTTGTGTTTAACTGTGGTTTGTTCTCCGCCAAATCCGAATTCATCTTCATCTTCAACGACTTCCGTAACTGTTTTATAGGAAGGAAGCTCTTCATAAAGAGCGGTTCCAATTACGCTTGTAACAGCTTCCTGACCGCTGAAGAACATTCTCAGAATTCCGGAAGAGTTTGTGTTTTCGCATGCAAGACATTTTGTAAGAGTTTTTTTGCCGTTTTTGGTCTGTACTTTCTGGACCTTTATTATGTAGTCATTCCCATGCTCGCAGCATTGTTCGCGGCTTCTTCCGGCCTTCCTTATAAAACCGCACCTTGCGCATATTTCATATTCTTCCGCTTCGATATTTTCGTTTTCCATCGAATGGTCTTCATCTGTATCAGATATTTCGTTTCGGAGAAGAAAAACGGAGCAAAGATCTTCTTCGTTGTTAAAAGTTGATTGCTCAAGATGATCATTTTTTATGGTTCCTATGAGATAAATAGCATGACATACACTGCAGGTTGCAATTTCAAAAACGTGATAATCTGTTCCGTCCGGTTCAAAATGTTTCTTTTTGCGTGTAAGGAAAAGTTTATTGCTTGGATTAAGAGTGATAAATACACTTTCTGTTGCACGAAGGAACATATGATACCTTGCGTCAAAAAGTCTTTCTCCGTTTTTCTCGGCCTTTGAAGCAACTGTTACAAAAGATGCAAGATCTTCCGGCCTCCAACCTTTTTTGGCAGCTATATCATAAAGGGTTCTCGTTTCACTCACAAGGTTTTTGATTTCGGCATAATTTCTATCGTTTATTATGATATCAAATAGTGTTTCTTCTATGTTGTTGATGGAGGAAAATCCAAAATTTTCAGAAAGATATTTTTTGATTTCTTCTTCATCATCGTTGTGATACAGTTCGGCAAGATCCCGGTAAAAACTGATTGGAAGGGTTTCACAGTTTTTCTTTATTTCAGGTTCTTTTCTGAAAGCACGTACGATGTTTTTCTTATCAAAATAGCTGTTGCAAAGGTTTTTACCGAAGTCGGCAACTTCACCGTCAGATTTCTCATCTCCCAAGGTTGCGCTCGTGAGGATATAGTTTATATTGTCATTTTTAAGCTTTGCTTTAAGTCTTCTTAAAAGCATCGCTACTTCAATTCCGGAACTGCCATTATACACATGCGCTTCATCGAGTACTATAAATTTCCATTTGTTTGCATTTTCTTCACTGAAGAAAACATTATCTCCAGGACGAACCATCAGATATTCGAGCATTGCATAGTTTGTTACAAGAATATGAGGAGGCGTATTTTTAATTTGTTCTCGGGAAATCAATTCATTTGAAAGAGGTTCTTTCCCTTCGTTAAGTTGCTTGTATTCCGCAAGTGCATCGCCATATTTCTGCTTGGTTTGTCCGGTATAGCTTCCATATGTAATTTCAGGATAATCCGCAAGAAGGTCGCGAAGTCTTTCAATTTGATCATTTGCAAGAGCGTTCATGGGATATATAAGAAGAGCTCTGACTCCGCTGTCAAGGGTTCCGCCTTCGTGTTCACGGATTATATGATTAAGAAGCGGGATCATAAAGCTTTCTGTTTTACCGGAACCAGTACCGGTTGAAACAATAAGATTATTGTTTTGAGAAACTTTTCTTATCGCTTCTTCCTGATGCCTATAAAGAGGTCTTTCGATAGGAATATTTATTTTTTTGAAACCTTCCGCAAGAATGCCTTCTTCTATAAGTTCAGATATACTTTTTCCTTTTTCGAAAGAATCTGAAACATCAAGAAAAGGTCCTGCCGCAAGAGATTTCTGGTCAGAAAGCAGATCATGGAACTGTTTGTTGTATATATCGTTATCAATGGAAAAAATTGTTTTAAGATAACGCTTGTATTTTTTTGTTATATGTTCAGATGCTTCAACGGGAGAAAATCCCATAAATACACCACCTTCAGATAGTTACATTAAGTCTTACAAAACGAATTATTTCGTCGCGAAGATTGGAATTCATTTTATTGAGATTTTGAAGACCTTTTATTCCTCTTGCCTTAATAAAATCTGTAAGTTCTTCAAATGTCCAGATGTTGTTTTCTCTTAAACAGTTGTATGCCATAGGACTTAGTTCGTATGTAGAAAGCAAGGTTCCTTGGTGTTTGGAATCGTTTATTGTTTTCGGCATAACCAGTTCTTCAAAATCCTTACTTATGTTCGTATATTTGGGCTTTTCAAATTCTGCAAGTTCTGCATTTCGCTTTCTCGCCCAAACAGTAAAGCCAAAATATTCCATTTTTTCAATAATTTCACAAACACAGCTTTTTTTAAGATTTTTGTTTTCCAAAAGTTCTTTGAATGTATATTCCGATATTTTTTCTGCTGTTTCTATTCCACAACCAACAAGAGAGTGATATGTTTTGGATGAAAAACCCATGCTGTTGATTTTTATTTCATCGTCTGTTTTAGAAACGATATTTTTGTTGTGGTTGTTTTCAAAATATCTTTCAAAATTTTCGGGAAGACTTTTTTCTTCTGTGAAATCGATATTGAAAATATAATCTTCCGGATAAAGGCTTTGTTTATATCTGCGATATGCCTGAGATTTGGTAAGATGTGAGTCTTCTTCTTTTACAATGGACATTCTTGCCTCATCATAAAGGAATTCAAGGTTGTCACCGTCTTCAACAAAAGTGATATATGCCTGATAAAGTTTGCTGAAATCAAATATTTCGACATTTACAGGGAAAACCGAAAGCACGTTTCCAAATTTGCTTTCAACAACCATCGTTCCCCGATAATTGTGCTTGTCTTCTTTTGAAATAGATTTAAGACGCTGAATTCGGTATGTACATCCGAGAGAAAGCTTTGCGTTTTTCCTTTCCGCAGGATAGATTGAGGAAATCACAATACTTTTTCCGTTAAGATCCAAAGGATTTATAAGATCAAGCTCTTTTCTGCCTATTTCATAGAAAACATTATCTCCAAATCCAAATTCATCTTCTTCGGATTCAAATATGCGAACTTCGTATTTTCCTGTTTCAAGTTCCGAATCAAAGACAATTTTTCCGTTGTTTATCGGTTCTTTTTCTGCAATAACTTTTCCGTTGTAAATGATATCGGCGTAATATTCTGCTTTTCCGATTATATCAAAGTTTCCTATAAGAACATCTTTGTCGAAATCTCCCTGAAGCATAGCTGAAATAAGAAAACTCTTCATAACGATTCCAAGAAATGGAAGAGGTCCTTTTACATCCGGAAGTTCCAGATAAAGAATTTTTCTTGCCTTTTCGTGTCCGAACCATGATTTGAATTTATTCAGATCACACTCAAACATATCGCTGGATTTATTCTTAATAAATTCTACAGAACAATCATCGTCAGAATCTTCGTCATCGTCTTCTTCAATGAAAAATTTTATTTTATCGGAAGGATATTTTACAAAAATTCTGGGCTCAAATTCGGAATGCCATATATCTTCATGCAAAGCAGTTTCCCATTCAGCATCCGCAAATGCATAGCTGAGCATTGGAATTTCGAATTCAAGCAGAATATCCGAAACTGTTATCTGCAGTTTGTTTTCTTCTGCAAATATGTCAAAGTTGAAATAATCATTGATTTCATCCTGTTCAAGCGACATTTTTGAAACGGGTTTTGCTTCAAATCTTTTAGGTATAGAAAGAGTGCCCCTTGTTTTGAAAATGTATGGAGCATCTTCAAATTCATATGAGAAATCTTTAATATATGCAAGGTTCCAGTTCCTGATGCTTCGATCATTGGGGACATCAATTTCTATATTATAGATACCATTCTCTTTGCAACCAAAAAAACTCAAGTCAAAAAGATATCCACAATCACCGCTTCGATCGAGCAAATCAAATTTTGTGATTCCGGCACAAAGCCCATTTTCGTCCGAAATATGTGTTTTTTTGCCGTTGATTGAAAAAGCTGTACCGTTAATTTTTTTTGGAGAAGTTTTTATAAAAATCGTAGGTACGGAAGAATATACCGGAATTTTTTTCTCATCGAAAATTCCATGTACTCCGGAAATTATGCCCCTTGGAAGCAATCCTTCCTGCAGTTTTCTTCCAACAGATATGGGTTTCCCATCAGGGAAACGAACGATATCTCCTTCAACAAAATCAAATCTTGTGTATAAAAGTTCACCCATTCTTTCAGACTCAAGAATAGCTTCGGATTCAGGCTTGAAATTTCTTGGGGTAAACGAAAAAACTTCGCCCGTCGGAACGGATTCAGTGTTTATGTAATCGCCTTCGTCATCGAAAAATCTTATTGGTTCCGCGGCAATTTTAAAGAGGCGTATGCGTTCGGAAGAATTGAAAAGTTCAGCTGTAATCGGAGAAAAAATATCAGTCTGTCCAAGTTCGATTCTTTCCTCATCTGTTTTATAGCCCGTAACACCTTGGGAATATGGATTGATTTCAATAAATTTTGTTTTGTCTCCAATGCATATTTTCCAGTAAAGATCGTTAAAATCATCAAAACGGATTATCTGCTGCGGCAAAACAAGATCAAAATAAAAACTTCCGGTATTAAACTTGATATATGGCGATGCGAAGCTTTTTCTTCCGTGCTTTCTTGGTCCGAGTTGGTTTTTCTTTTCGGAAATGAAATCATCGGATGTTTTTGTCCAATCAAGGAAAAGTTTAGTAAGTCTGTTTTCAGAATTTTCCGGGAGAGAATCGCCCCAAAAAGCTTTATCGATAAGTTTAAGATAGCGTCTTATTCTTGTTTTTGCACCGCGGGTATTATTCCTTACCGCATCGGCAGTATGCTCAACCAGCCAGTAAGTTCGGCCCGAATTATCGTTGCGCTTCATTATTTCAACAAGATCATTCATTGTATCACGGTCAAGTCTTGAAATATCTCTGTCAAGATCTATACGATAGAATGCGAAAAGGAAGCTAAAAAAGTTTTTGGCGTAATCGTTGGAAACAAAACAATGCATAAGTATGCTGTTCATCCAGTTTCCTTTTTCATATTCAGATTTTCCGTTCAATATAAGCGTATCAACAAAAGATTTTCCAAACCAGGAATGATGATTGCTGTTGAATTCGTCACGCGAAATTATCTCTTTTACATGGGGCCAAAATTTACCATCATAAAATCTTATTCCGATTTGAACAAGGGCCGCACAAAACATTTCATCATATATAACATGCTTACTGTTGTTATACATATAAATAAATCTTTCGCGGAGATATATTTTGAGCAGTTCAAACTCTTCATCGTTGATTGCAATATCTCCGATAAGACGTTTCTTGCAAAACTCCTTTTTTATTCTCTTTGTAAGTCTTTCCATTGGAGTAATGTTTTTGGGCATTATTTTACCTCCGCTTCTAATTGTCTATTAACATTGAATTTTGTCGAAAATATGTATATGGAAATATTATTTCTGCAATTAACTATTCCGCCACAAACCGAATACCGTTTTCTTTTGCATAGGTTTCCGCATAGCTTCCGGCGGGAGCGTGAATTGTAAGTTTTTTGCATTTTTTGAAAGCATCATCACCAATTTTAGCAAGTGATTTCGGAAGAAAAATGTTTCTGAGACTGCGGCACTCATAAAATACTTCATCACCGATTTCCGTAACCCCTTCAGGAACCCGAACCTCTTCAAGAAGAGAAAGACCGCTGAAATCTCCGTGAATTTTAACAAGCCCTTCCGGAAGTGTAATTCTGCGAAGGTTAAGACAATTGCCGAATGTACCGGGTCCGATTTCTTTTACGTTGTTGGGCACAACAATATCAATCATATCCAGTCCGAAAGCGTCAAACAAATAATCACCTACAATAGCAAGACCGTCTTTAGCAAGTTTTCTGCATTCGCAAAATGCATATCTCCCGATTTTTTCAACATTTCCGTTAAGCTGAACACTTTTCAGTTTAGTGCAACCATAAAAAGCATGCTCCCCGATTTCTTTGACGCTTTCCGGAATAACGATGCTTTCGACAGATACATCTTTGTAAAATGCGCAATCATCTATTTTAACTGTTCCCTCCGGAATGATAACATCACTTGTCCCATAAGAAGAGCCAAAAAGGATATTTTTCACTATTATAAGACCTTTTTTTGCAAGTTTTCGGCATTGACGGAAAGCTCCTTTGCCGATGTTATTGAAATTTCTTGGAAGCGAAATTTTCTTGAGATTACAGCACCCGTAAAATGCATTGCTCTTAATTATTTCTATACTTTTTGGAACTTTTACGGTTTCAAGATTCAAACAATATTCAAATGCACTCGTTCCGATTTCAGTAACGCCCTCGGGAATAACAACATCTTTAAGTGAAAAAAATTTTTTGAATACTCCTTCATCGATTTTCGTTATTCCATCCGGAATGATAATACTTTCAGGTTCATTATTGCCGGGATTTCCATTGTATTTGACAAGAGTGTTTCCGTACGATATATAACCTCCCACCAATGGACAATTATGAAAAGAAAATCCATCGATTTCAGTATTATCATTTTTTAATGTTATATTTTTAAGATTTCTGCATTCGTAAAAGGCATTAGAGTGGATTTTTGAAACGCTTTCCGGAATAATAACGCTTTTTAAATTGTAGCGGCAAACAAATGCATCACATATTATTTCTTTGACGCCTTCGGGAATTTCAACAATTTCTTCGTCACCTTTGTAACTGTATAAAATTCCGTCTTTGATATCGAAATTGTTCATCTTTATTCCTCCTTATTCTGCAATGAAAGATATTTTGTGCTTTAATGCAAAATCTTCGGCAATGCTTCCTTCCGGAGCATAAATTGTAAAATCCTTCGATCCTTTGAAATTATGCCAATGAATTTTCGTGTTTTTTCCGCGGATATGAACTTCTTTCAGATTCGGACATTTATCAAAGGTGCATTGTGAAATTTCTTCAAGATATTCCGGCAAGGTGATTTTTTCAAGATTTGTGCAGCCGAAAAAGATTCCGAACCCCATTTTTGTAACCGTTTCGGGAATAGTGACGTTTTTCAGGTTTTTGCATTTTGAAAAAGCATAAAATTCTATCTCGTTAACACCTTCCGGAACGGTTACGCTTTCAATTTCCTGATTGCAGTTAAAAGCCTGCTCACCAATCTTTATTACTTTGTTTTTACCGATAAAAGCGGGAATTTCCACATAAGAATCACAGCCTTTATATTTTGAGATTACAGCTTCGTCGTTTTCTATTCTTACTCTGTAAGTTTTCCGCCAGTCCGCAAGGGAAAGTTCCTTTGTGCCAAGAGCTTTTTCCGCTTTCTCGTTTTCATGTTTTTCGATTTTTTCGTCGGAATAGTTTTCCCGTTTGTATTCGAGTAAAACAGCTGTAACTTCGCCGGCATCATTTTTCGTGCTCATCTCAAGATACTCGTTTATGTCATCGAGCGAAACTTTTTTCCAAAGTAAAAGAAAATTCTTCATCTTCTCCCCGCTTTTTTCAAGAACAAGAAGCTCCGCAAAGTGCCTTTTTCTTCGCTTTATTGAGGCGATAAAATTCCTCCATTCCGGATCGGATTTATCAACGGAATTTGTAAAAACAAGGTTTTCGTATTCATCAAAATAAGTCATCGCAGCCACACTTTTCTGAGTTATATTAGTATACGAATATTATAGACTTTTTGCTTTTGATTGTAAACTATGCTGTCGGTTCATCGCCATTTTTAGAGGAATTTGTCGAAAATATACATAAATTTGTTCCAAAATCGCACCGATAACATTTTGTTTTTCTTTTCCTCTCCAATTATGCAGTTCGTTTATTGATTATTTAAATTAAAGTTATATAATGGAATCAGATTAAAGCAAGGGAGTGCATGAGAATGTTCGACGGCTGGCAGCTTGGACTTATTGACGAAGCGGGTTACAACGGAATCCGCGATGACCACATAGAGCGGGTCGCAAGAGAAATTGAGAACATGGACGTTTCTTACGTTGATAACACCGTTTTTGAACGCGCCTGCATGAAGTGCTGTATTGATTCCGAAAATTTCACACAGGCAGACATAGACAGACTTGAAAGAAGACTAAAAAGATAAAAGGAAGTGGATATAATGCCGATAGCAAAGGGTAATGAACCGCTGAACGTAAAGACAAAACTCAACAACCTTCTGAATGATCTCAAAGCAACATATCCCGACGGAATTGTTCGTAACCTTCAGCGTGACCACAAAAAATGGGCAGAGAAAGTAACTTTTCTTTATCGCGAACTGGGTTATCCGGATGGTGACAGTTTCCTTAATGCCTATGGTTTTACCGTTGAACGCAATATCACCGGCCGCCCGAAAAGCAACGATTATGCCGCTATTATTGAAGAACTGAAAAAACGCTATCCGGATGGTCCCAAATTCAGCAAAGTTGGTGACCTTGAAAAAGCAAACCCGGATCTTGCACCATCTTTAAAAACTATGGCAAATAATGCAACGGAACTTTTCGGAACGTCTCTTAAAGATTACCTCATAAAGATTGGCATACTTAAAGGAAGCAGCGGCTCAATTGATGATATAATCGCCGAGCTGAAAAAGCGTTATTCCGATAAAAAACCTCCGGAAACGATCAATGAATTAATAAATGACAACAGAGATATCGTTAATTCCGGTTTTTCCAACCTTGTTGCCAAACAATGCGGAGAAACTGCAGCAAAAATCCTTATAGAAAACGGTTTGCTTTGTAAAAAAGAAAGGCCTTCTGAAGCGATGGTTTCTTCCCCGGAGGATTTTGAAAAATATCTTTGTGAGCTAAAAAAAGTTTATGAAAACAAAGATATTCTTCCTGCAAACCTTGCAGAACTTGCAGAACAGAATCCGGATATTCCAATCAGAAAAATGAATAAATATATCCGAGAAAATATTGAAAACAAAGCAGAAAATTTTTACAAACGAAATCATATTTTAAAAACGGAAGAATGGGAACTTAAAGAATACATATATTGTTCCATTACTGTTGACGGGAAAGGATGGAACTATATTGCAAAATCGGAAGATGAAGTAAAAGTCGGAGATCTTGTTTTTGTTGATTTCGGTTGGGGCGGAGAATGCGTAAAAGAAGTTTCTAATGTAACAAAATGCCTCGGAATGGATGCTCCATATCCTGTCAGCAAAACCAAATATATAATCCGCAACACAAAGGTGAATGTAAAAGAAATGGATCCAAAACATATTTGCTATAAAAACGGTGTTCCCATTAAAACAGAGAACAAGCCTATCGAAGAACTTTTTGAAATTACGGATTATGATCCGAAAAATAATAAGAATTATTTTGACGGGTACGATATTTTTTATATCGAAAACGATAATAAAAAGTTCTGTAACCCTGTTTTCCGGGGACTTGAAAATGAGATTGATGCGGCAATCGAATACCTTGACAAAAAAGGTATGAAAGAAAGAAAATGTGCGACTGATATTGAAGGCATTTTTGAAGTCCGACCCGGATTTGCCGAAGATATACTGAAAACCTTTCCGAATCTTAAGATGATTGCTTTTTTCTACGATTTTAAAATGTGGGATGTTAAGGCGGTCTATTCTGCTTCCGGGTATCCTTTTGTTACATCAAGTAAATTTATCGGGGGCTTCGATCCTAAAGCGGATCGGCAGTGGTTCTATGATTGCCATCCGGACATCAAGCATTACCGTGAATCTTTTGACTATATACAAACCGGTGACCGGGAAACTGTGGTATATAATTTCCCGTTTGAAGAAGAATGGAATACTGTTGATTATGTTTTTGAAAAAGACGGTAAAAAGCAGCTTGCATTTAAAGAATATGTTCCACCGGAACCCACTCTTATTAATCTTGAGTTCTTCAGAAAAATAATTTTTGAAGAATTTAAAGAATTTAAAATTGAAGAGAATGTTCCTTCGGAAAAATTCGCCCCGGATTTCAAAAAACCTTGTGCGAAAGCAACGTTTGTTCTTTATAAAAAAGATGACATAAAAGCTGTTGTTCGGGTGACAAACGGTCTTTTTGAAAAAATGGAAGAATTCAGAAATATCAGAAAAGCATGCAAATCGGCGGGCATCCCTTATGTTGAATTTTATGAATGCAGCGATGACATAAAAAACAAAGTTATTAAAGATATTGCCTCTGCGGTTTTTGCAAAAAAATTCGAAGAATATGTTGTTAATGGCAAGGAAAGCGACAAATGGGTAAAGGCGTCCGAACGTCCGGGATATTATTACAGAAACGTCAAAGTAAAATTTGCGGATAACCGTTCTTACGTTTACAGAGGATACGGTTACCTTAAAATCGGCGACATAGTCAAAGTAGACGGCAAAAAAGCAGGTCAACCCGGAATGATAATCGAGGCCGATGTTGACGAATATTACGGTAATCTGAAAAATGTAACGGAATATATGGATTTTGTAATTGATCTTGCTGATTCCGGTGACGAAGAAGCACAGGAATTGCTTGAAGATTACGAAAGCAGACGCCAAGAGTTACTTGAGAACTACAAAAATAAACTCTATGATGAAGATAACGAAGATTCAGAAGATGATTTTGTTGACAATTCTCCAAAAGTAGACAGCAAAGGAAGAATTTCTCCGTCTAAAATTAAAACCGCACCCGAAGTAAAAGACACTATACAAAAAATAGGACAGTGTACAAAAAAGCCATTGATTAAAGGTAAAATTTTTGTGCTTACCGAAATTTTCTATTATGATATAATGGAAAATTACATTTTACAAAATGGCGGAGAAATCAAAAGCACAACAGTTCTTGCAACAGATTATATAATAATCGGCGATAACAGTTCCGGAAATACAAATAAAGTAAAACGCGCGATAGAACTCAATCAAGCCAAAGGTAAATCGATAAAAGCTTTGAGCGAAAATGACTTTTGGTTTATGATGTCGGATGAGTATAAAGGACCGTCCGAAAATTCCGAAAAGAATGAAAAACAAATAATAAAGAAGCGGGAAGAAAAACTTCTTTTGGAGGAAAAACGCCAAGAAGAACGTCTTTTGGAAAAAAAGCGTCGAGAAGAAGAAAAGCGTATTCGGGAGGAAAAAGCTCGCAAGGCTGAAAAAGAAAGACGTAAGGAAGAAGAAAGACGCCGTTTGGAGAGAGAGGAACACGAGCGGAAATTACAGGAAGAAGCTAGAACTTTTGTAAAAAGAATAAAGGAACATAAAGAATGGGAAGCGGCATTTGCAGAAGCACAGGAAAAGCGTGAAGCCTGGAAAGAAAAAATGATTTCCAAAAAGAGTGAGGAACTTGAAAAAGAACTTGAACAGAAACGTGATTCAGAAGTAAGCAAATCCCAAAAAAGAATCGATGGTTATGAAAAACAGATAAGAACATTAAAAAACGAATTGGAACATCTGGGCTTTTTTGCATTCGGCGAAAAAAGTGAAAAGAAAAAAGAGATTAATACTCTCGAACGTAACATAACAGATGAAAACAAAAAAATAGCCGAAGCTAAAGAAAAGTTCGAGGCCGCTAAAAAAATGATTCCGGCAAATGTTGGCAAGTATGCAAAGAATATCGATCTTGATAAAAGCGGAACTTTGCTTCCTAAAGAACCGAAGGTGCCAAGATTATCAAGCGAGGCATTATCGGAAGCAGCATATGCTTTTCTTTGCCTGAACAAAGGCACATATTTCACCGTGCCAGAGATTGCTGAAAACCTTGGAATTGAAAACAGTTTTTTGTTTTCTGATAATCTCAGACGACTTTATATATCCGGAAAAATCAGAAGAGTTGAGGAAAGAAGAAAGGTATATTATATTGTCGAATGACGATAACAAGACCCCCCGTGCTCATTTGAGCACGGGGGCTTTTTTGTTTGATGCTAATGCGGTTTTAAACAACGACTTTTGCGCTGCTTCCGCCGGATTTATCTTTTTTGACAACGATTTGTTTATCGACGCGTTCTTTAAGTTCCGAAACGTGGGAAATTATTCCGATAAGGCGGTTGCCTTCGGTAAGGCTTGCAAGAGTGTTGTATGCTTTACGGAGAGCTTCCGGGTCAAGGGAACCGAATCCTTCATCAATGAAGAGAGTATCTATGCGAATGCCTGTGGACATCTGTACCTCGTCGGAAAGTCCAAGCGCCAGCGCAAGGGAGGCAAGGAAGGATTCACCGCCGGAAAGGGTGTTTACGCTGCGTTCCGTCGCGTTAACGTGGTCGATGATGTTCAGTTCAAGTCCGGACTTGGATTTGAACTGGTCCGCTTTTTCTTTTCTGACAAAATCATACTGTCCTCCGGACATTTTTTGAAGACGTATATTCGCATGGCGAAGTATTCTGTCAAAATAGGAAGTCTGTATATAAGTTTCAAGTGTGATTTTTTCTTTCTTCTGAGAAAGATTTCCGTTTGCGGTATCGGAAAGCGCTCTGAGCCAGGATTCTTTTTCGCGAAGTTCTTCAATTTTCTTCGACTTATGAGAAATTTCATCCCGGATTTTACCGTTTATTGCGATTCTGGTATTTACAGCACCAAAATCACCCTCGGCATCAGAAAGCGAAACTTCAATTCTTCCCTGTTCTGATTTAAGGTCATCTGTTCCGATATCCGGAGCTTTTTCAAGCTGTTTTTCAAGCTGTTCGATGCTTCCGGAAAGAACGAAAATTCTGTTCTGGCAATCATCACACTCTTTTTTTGCTGCATTATATGTTTCTTCAAGTTTCCGGCGTTCAGCATCAAGAACTTCGATTTTTGCTTCCGCCTCTGCTTTGTCCTTGAATTCAAGTTTTTTGTTAAGATCTTCCGTCTGTTCAATAAAGCTTTTTATTTTTTCAGAAAGCATTCCGATGTTTTTATCAGCTTCGCGATATTTTTCTTCCGCCGCTTTAACTGTGTTTTCTGCTTTCGGAATAAGATTTTCGTCAAGTTCCTTTTTTCTTTCTGCGTTTTCTTTTTCGGAACGTGATTGCTTTTCCAAACCATCAAATTCTTCGTTTAAAGCACAGATTTTTTCTTTTGTGGCAGATTCTGCTTCTTCAAAAAGTATTCCGCAAAGAAGCTCGGAAAGTTTGTCTTCAATTGCCTTTTTAGCGGTTTCAACAATTCCGTTTTGCTTTCCGGCCTCCAAACTGAGTTCAGAGGATTTTTTGTTTGCCTCTTCATAAAGTTTTTTTGATGCTTTAACTTCCGCTTCTGTCGGAGCGTTTTCGGAAAGCTGTGCAAGGTTCGGGTGGTGAATAGAACCGCAAACGGGGCAAGGAATTCCGTCGGTAAGGTTCGAAGCAATTATTCCGGCCTGTTCATCAAGGAAAGCGCTGTTTCTTCTGCTGTATTCATTTCCAAGATGTTCGCATTCTTTGGCAGCCTCAGCATAAGCATCCTGTTTTTTGGTGAGAAGTTCTTTTTCCCGATTGTAATTTTTGATATCCGTTATGAGCGTTTCGTATTTTTCTTTGCGGATATTGAGTTCTCTTTTTGCGTTCTCGAGTTTTTCGAAATTAACAGCAGAATCCTTGAGCATTTCGGATTCTTTTTTCAGTTCATCGAATTCCGCTTTATATTTTTCCTGTTCAGCAACGGCCTTCTCCTTTGCGTTTTCTTCATTCTGTTTTTCCTCTTCGGCGCGTTTTCTTTCGGAAATCAGGGTATCGCGCTTTGCATAATCTTCCAAAAGAGCGTTTATTACCGCAATGGTTTCGGATATTTCTTTTTGCCTCGGTTTTGAATTTTCCGCTTCAGAAAGTTTTGTCTTAAAATCCTCGAGGTTTATTTTTTCATTTTCAAGCTTTTCCGTGTTTCCATCCAACTGGCGTTTTGCATTATCGTATGCTTCGGATTCCGCCAGTTTTTTGATGATTACCTCTTTCTTTTTGGAAAGTTCGTCTTTTGTTTTCTCGATATTTTCTTTAAGCTCCGTATCTTCGGAAATTATTTTTTTCAGGAGTTCAATTGCTTCCGAACATGAAGGGAAAGAATTTTCTTTAAGACTTTCCACTTCTTCCTTGTAAGAAGAACCTTCTCCGATTTCAATGTCTTTTATGGATTGCTTTATAGAATCGTTTTCAGAACTGCATTCCCTGCTTACCTCGTTTGCTTTTTTAGAAAGCTTTTCCTGAAGTTTTTCATAATCACCGGTTTTGAAAATTTTGCGGAAAGTTTTCTGGCGTTCTTCGGTGCTTGCCTGAAGAAGTTCCCGGAAAGCTCCCTGGGAAATCATTGCAACCTGGGAAAACTGATCGCAGTCAACACCTATGATTTCTTCGATTTTTTTTGTAACGTCTCCGTTTTTTGTAACAACATCTCCGGACGGAAGATTAAGAGTTGCTTCCGCTTGCTGTGTTGTTTCGCCTTCTCCACGTTCTTTCAGACGGGTATAGGAAGGATTGCGGGTTACTTTATAAGTTTCTCCGCGATATTCAAAATCAAGCTCAACAAAAGTTTTTGTTTTTGCATCGGCATATTTTGAACGGAGCATATCGTTTTCCCTGTTGTCGCCGCTGGCTTTACCGAAAAGTGCAAATGTTATCGCATCAAAAATTGTTGTTTTTCCGGCGCCGGTATCACCCGTTATAAGATAGATTCCGGAACTTCCGAAGGTAGCAAAATCTATTTCCTCAACCCCGGCATAAGGTCCGAAAGCGGACATTATAAGTTTTAAAGGTCTCATGCTTTGCCCTCCTTTATTTCCTCAATAAGTTCGATTGCGAAATTCTTTTGAACTTCGCTCATATTCCGGTTGTTCTGTTTGAAATAAAGTTCTTCAAAAAGTTCTATCGGAGATTTGCTTTGCACATCATTTGAAAAATCTATCACTTGATTCTGGCTTGTCCTTGTGTTTTCATAGCTTAGATGCATTATGTTGGGATAAACCGTGCGAAGACGTCCGACAGCTTCCGGAACATCTTCTTCATCGGTAAGAATCACATGGATATAATCTTCACTATAAAGTTCCCTGTTATAAAGCACGTTAAAAAATCCTTTTATTTCACGAAGGTCGTGTTTCGGATTCAGCGGAACAAGATGAATTTCAAGATTGCCTTTTTCTTTAAGTTCAACAACGGTTACACTTTTGTGGTGCTTTATTTCAGAAAAAGAATATTTAAGAGGGGTTCCGCAATAACGCACGCGGTTTGAACCGATATTCTGCTGCCCATGAATGTGTCCAAGAGCAACGTAATCAAACACATCAAAAACTGCAGAACTTACGTTATCCGTTCCGCCTACGCTGATTTCTTCGTCTCCACAGGTTTTTGCGCCGGTTACAAACTGATGAGTAAGAATAACGTTTCTTTCCTCGGCATTAATATCCATATTTTCAACAGCGATGCGGCAGGCGTCGGTATAGCTTTCAATTTCCGCATCCGGAAAAACGCTTTTTACATTTGCGGGTTTTATAAAAGGCAGCATCCAGAAACTTATTTTTCCGTATTCATCATTAAGAACAACGGGTTTTACGGATCCGCTATAAACAGGAGAAATATGTACACCGGAATTTTCTACAAGGCTTCCGTAGCACGAAAGTCTTGCGGCGTTGTCATGGTTTCCGCTTATAATCAAAATCTCGATATTTTTTTCCGCAAGGCTGCAAATAAACTCGTTAAAAAGCAAAATGGCTTCGGCAGAAGGAACTCCGGTATCATAAACGTCACCGGAAATAAGAACTGCTTTTGGTTTTTCATCATCTGCAATTTTCAATATTTCGTCAAGAATATATTTTTGGTCTTCTATCATGGGAATTTCATTAACTCTTTTTCCGATGTGAAGATCTGATAAATGTAAAAATTTCATGGTTACCTCTTTCCACCATTTTATTCCGCCACAAACGGAATGTTGTTTTCTTTTGCGTAGGCTTCCGCAAAACTTCCAGCAGGAGCGTGGATTTCAACTTTCTTGCAATAACGGAAAACATTCTCCCCAATTTTTGTTTTTGCGCTTTCAAAAGTGACTTTTTTGAGTTTATTGCATCCATCAAAAGCATAGTTATCAAGTAATTTTATGTTTTTGGGAATCACGATTTTTTCGAGCTTTTCACAGTTTGTAAAAATGCCGTTTCCAATTTTTGCTTTGGAATCGGGCAGTATAACATTTGCTAAATTGCAGCAGTTTGCAAAAGCTTCGGTTCCGATTTTTTTAATTCCATCAGGCAGAACAATGTTTTCTAGAGCTTCGCAGAAAAGGAACGCATAACATCCTATTTCCTGAAGACTATCCGGAAGAATAACTTCTTTAAGTAAATTGCAGTGTGCAAAAACAAACCACCCCAAACTTATGGTATTATTCGGGATCACTATTCGCTCCAACGCACAACCGGAAAAAGCATTGTTGCCAATAGTTTCAATGCTTTCCGGAAGTGTGATATCGGTAATGCCACAACCTGAAAAAGCGTTTTTACCAATATCTGTTATGCCTTCGGGAAGAATAACGGTTGTGACTTCTTCTAAACCTTGGAATGCTTTGTCGTGGATGGATTTTACCGGTTTTCCGTCAACAAATGCAGGAATATTGACGAAAGAATCGTTTCCTTTATAACCGCTGATGCAAATAGCACCATTAACTTCTTTAAATTTAAAGATTTTTTTAAGATCAGCTAAAGTAAGCTCTTTGATTCCCAAATCTTTTTCAAGCTTTTCATTTACCAGAGCTTCTTCTTCCTGAACAGAATAATTTCTGTTTTTATAGTCCATAAGAGCTGCCAGAATTTCATTGTGTTTGCAATCGTTATATTCGGAAATTAAAACATTAAGATCTTCAAGTTTAATTTTACAACAGTTTAGAAGTTTTGAAGCAGCTTCACCGTCATCACCAGAAATCAGCGAAATAAGCCTTTTTCCGGTTCGGCTGATATACTTTTCAATTGCTGCAACTTCATTTTTCTCAAAAGTTGCTTGGTTAGTCAGCCAAAGAATTGCCAGATTATCTTTGGCTTTTCCATCAAGCATAGTAAAAATTTTTTCGTTGCAATAAATTTCAAGCGTCTGGCTGCAATCTTCAAATACTCCTTTACCGAAAACCTCTAAATGTGAGGGAAGAAATACGCTTTTTAAATTTTTGCAATTTATAAAAGCTCTTTCTTCAATTTCGGTAACGTTTTCAGGTATTGCTATTTCCTTAAGATTGCTACACGAAAAAGCGCATACTTTAATTTTAGTAACACTTTGTGGAATGGAAACAGTTGTAAGATTACTATGAATAAAAGCAGCAATTCCGATTGTTGTTACTCCGTCCGGAATTACAACATTTTTGTCTGTACCGGTGTATTCTTTAAGAACTCCGTTTTCAATTACAAAATCGCTCATGTTTTTTCCTCCTTAATCAAGAGTGAATTCCGCCATAGGGTCGAAATCGCCGAAGTTTTCATTTTTATAATTGAGCAGAAGCGCCGTTACGTTTGTTGCGTTGTTTTCCTGCGCAATCCTGATAAATTCGGTTATCTGTGCAAGGGTGAACCGCTCCATCTGGTTCATAACGCTTGCGTCGTCCTTTTTTATCCTGTCATAAACCGTAATGCGGTCAAGATAGGCGATAATCATATTAGCTCTTCTGTTCCACTTTTCAGGAACAAGTTCAGCAATTTCGAGCCTGTCCGGTTCGTCGGTTCCTCTTGCATCAGCAGAAAAACCGTTTATATAAAATTCATGGGATTCGTACCATTCACCTTCATACCATTCACAGCTTATTCCGCGTTTTTGCTGATTTTTAAGATAAAGTGCGCGGATTTTGCAATCCTTGTATCTGTCCGGTTTGATATCTTTCTCATCATAAATCGGTTCCCAGATCTGGGAGAAAGGCTGCTTCAGATTATGGGAAGTAAAATACTTTTGCCACGCACTGACGTCTTCGGTGCTCATCTCCATGGGGTGCGCAAGTTTTATTTTTTCATCGGTAAGGGAATATTCTGTCCCGTCGGCGCAGAAAACGCTTTTTCTGTTAAGAATAAAAGTGTTTTTTCCTTGCGACCAGACAAGAATGCTTCCGATTTTATTGAGGAGTGGATTTTTAAAATAACTGTTTTTCCATTTTTTCGCTTCAAATTCCGTTCCTTCGATGAAGTCGCTGAAAAGTTTGTCGTTTTTGATTTTTACGGCCTTTTTAAGATTTTGGCGCATATCCGCAAAATCGGCGGATGCCTTCGCGTAAACTTCCGGATCAATGTTCTTTTTCGGAATGGATTTCACTTCTTTTCCGGTGGCGGTGTTGAAAAGGAAAAGGGTCAGCTCATCCGTAAGGCTGACTTCAATTTTGGCGATGCCGAGATCAAAAATGCGGATTCCGTTTTCGTCAAAACCAAAGTCAAAAAGATTGTTTTCATAAATATCATCAACGGAAACGCCCCGAAGGTTTGCATATGCAGGGAGCATACCCTGCTTTTCACAAAAGACGACTGCTTCATGGGTGTTGCTCAGAACAATGCAGATTTTGAAGATATCCTGCGCTTTTCTACCTTTTGCGCCAAATTGCGACCATTCGCCCCATCTTTTGAACTCGGAAATCATATATTTTATCTGTTTTGCGCTTCCGAAGCGGCAAAGAAGCGGAATGAAGCAAGGGTATGCGGCGCAGTTCATATTTCCGCTCACTTGTTCCATTGCTTCGCAAAGAGAATCGTAAGAAAGCAAAGCGGCAGCTTCGTCCGCTTCCGGAACAATTTCCGGTTTTAACTTTTTGAACATCTGGCCATAGGAAACAAGGATAAACTTAAAAAGTTCCGCAGGCGCTTCGGTTCCGTCTTTAAGTTTCACTTTCGGCAAAGCTACACCGAGAAGCTTCATCGAAGCAAGGATTTTGTTTCCGTTTATGGCTTTATATTTTTCCGCATAATCCGTTTCCATGTTTTTCTCCTTTCGGATGAAAATTTATTCCGCAAAGGCGGCAATTTTTTCGTTTGCCGAAGCTTTCAGCAGTTTGTTGATGGCTTTTCTGTTTCCGTCGTTAATAATTTCGTGTTTTATCATCATTTCGACGATTTCGGGACAGTCGATTTCTTCCGCAATGGGGATGAGTTTCTTTGCGTTCTTAACGAGAAGCTCAACGTAAAGTTCTTTGCATTCGTCGGTCAGTTCAACCGGATCGTTGAGTCTTCCGAGAGCGCCGAGAAGACGGACAGTAGGTTTATATTTGTAAGTAGGTCCATTATTAATAAGCTCAATATCGTATGCATTCCAGTTATTATTTTCAAGGAAATCGGTAAAATTGTCCGAATTCGCCTTAGAACAATAAGCAACAAAACCTATACCGTTTTCGGAATGAGTAACAACAGTAGCACATGTTTTTTGCATGTTTTTATTGTTGATCATGCTGGTTATGTTTTCGCCGGCATATATGTAAGAAATGTTGGGGCAACCATAAAAAGCATATTCACCGATTTTAGCAATTTTTTGTGGAATAACGATTTTTCTCAATGATTCACACCCATCAAATGCTCTGTTCTCAACAATTGTTACACTTTCAGGAATAATAACAGCTTGAAGATTTTGGCACCAATGAAATGCTTCTTTGTCGATTTTAACAACACCTTCGGGAATTACGGCATTTTCAAGGTTTTCACACCAATTAAAAGTACCTTCCTCAATTTTAGTTACTTTTGCTGGGACGGATATACTTTTAAGACTTTTACAATGGAAAAATGCGCCATACCCTATTTCTGTAACATTATTTGAAATAGTGATGTTTTGAGGGCCTTCGCATCCCCAAAAAGCACAGCCACCTATTTTTTGGGTACTTTCAGGAATAGCGACATTTCGCAGATTCTCACAATCACTAAAAGCACTGTCCCCTATTTCGGTTACACTTTCGGGAATAACAACAGTTTGAAGATTTCTGCAGAAACGAAACGCTTCCGACCCTATTACAGCAACATCTTTTGGAATTTCAACTCTCTTGGATTTTCCTGCATATTTAATAAGTGTTCCGTTTTCAATTATAAAATCGCTCATGTTTTTTCTCCTTATTCCGCAAAAGCGGCAATTTTTTCATTTGCGGAAGCAGCAAGCAATTTGTTGATGGCTTTTCTGTTTCCGTCGTTAATAATTTCGTGTTTTATCATCATTTCGACGATTTCAGGACAGTCGATTTCTTCCGCAATGGGGATGAGTTTCTTCGCGTTTTTAACGAGAAGTTCCATGTAAAGCTCTTTGCATTCATCGGTCAAATCAACCGGGTCGTTGAGCCTTCCGAGAGCGCCGAGGAAACGGACTCCGGGTTTATATTTATATGTTGGTCCATTATTCAAAAGCTCGATATCATAAGCGTTCCATTTACCGGTTTTAACAAAATTGGTAAAGTTATCAGTTTTTGCTTTTGAACAATAAGCTAAAAAAGAAACATTGTTCTCAGAAGATGTGACAACAACAGCGCATGTTTTTTGCATATTTTTGTTGCTGATTATATTAATTATGTTTTTTTCGGCATATACGTACAAAATGTTCGGGCAACTGTCAAAAATCGATTCTCCGATTTTAATAATACTATTTGGAATAACTACTCTTTGGAGATTTTCACAACCAACAAATGCTGAACTCTCAATTTCGGTTATTCCTTCGGGGATAACGATACTCTGGAGTTTTTCGCAATGGAAAAATGAAGATTTTCCTATTTTTTCAACATGTTTTGGGATAACAACATTCGAATCATTTCCGTGATAGCTGTAAAGAACATTTCGGACTATCGCAAATCCGTTTTCATCAGCAAGTTTCTCACATCCGCAAAACGCTCCATTTCCAATTTTATTAACACTTTCCGGAATTACAACACTTTGGAGATTTTTACATCCGGAAAATGCTTTGATTTCGATTTCATTTACACTTTCCGGAATGACAATACTCCTGAGATTATGACAACCAGAAAAAGCCAAAGGTCCGATTTTTGTGACACCTTTTGGAATAATAAAACTTTGGAGATTTTCACATCCGTAAAATGCGTTGTATCCGATTTCAGTAACACCTTCCGGAATTACGATGCTTCGGAGATTTTCACATCCGTAAAATGTGAAGCTTCCGATTTTAGTGACGCCTTCCGGGATGACAACATCTCCGCCTTTTCCGGTATAGTTGATCAAATCTCCGTTTTCAATTACAAAATCGCTCATTTTTGTTCCTCCTTATTCCGCCACAAACGGAATGTTGTTTTCTTTTGCATAAGTTTCGGCGTAGCTACCTGCTGGAGCGTGGATTACAACGTTTGTACTGTTCCGGAAAGCGGTTTCATCAATTTCAGTACAATTATTGCCGCAGAATGTTACTTTTTTAAGTTTTTCACAATTAGCAAATGAAAACATTCCTAACCCCATAACATTTTCCGGTATGGATATTTCTTCAATGGAAGTTCCGTCAAAAACGTT
This sequence comes from Clostridia bacterium, assembly GCA_017441125.1. GTDB lineage: Bacteria > Bacillota > Clostridia > Oscillospirales > UBA644 > HGM12619. Next base: position 8,279 of record JAFSAH010000049.1, on the reverse strand, counting down.
CCATCCGATTATTTCAATACTGTTTGGAATCAAAACGGAAGTTATTTCTTCGTGGTTTTCGAAAGTATTCTGAAGTTCTATAACAGGTTTTGTTCCGATTTTTTCGGGGATTTCTACAAAGGCTTCTTTAATTTTATATTTTTCAAGCACCCATTTTCCACCTATATCAGAAATTGCAAACACTTTTCTCCATTCTGCAAGGGTTTTAGGCTTGATTCCAAGTTCCTTTTCAGAATTGGTTTCTGCATTTTTATTGACCTGTTCGGAAGAATAATACTTGTTTTTATATTCAAGCAAAAAAGAGGTCAATTCCGGTTTTTCGGTAACGAAGGAAAGATATTCGTCGATATCATTGATTTTTATTGGTTTCTTATACATTCCGAAAAGCTTAGAAAGAGCTTTTGAGTTATCATTTTCGAAAATTATCGGAAGAATTTTTTTCTTGAACCATTTGCAGGTTTCTTCGTATTTTTCACTTTTATCATCACTGCAAAGATATCCATAAGATATGTTTATTTTAAGTTTGTCGCCGGCACCGCGGAAAATTCCTTCAAGAGTTTCTTCAGAAGCTTTTATGTATTCAAGAGTACGGCAGTTTTCAAAAGCTCCATAAGCAAAAGCATGAGGATTTGGGATGAAAACTTTTTTGAGCTTTGTACATCCGGAAAAAGACATATTTTCAAACCTGAGAATACTTTCCGGAATATGAATCGATTCCAAAGCGGAACAGCCTTTGAATGCACAATAGCCGATCAGCCCAACGCCAGCAGGAATAATCACGTTTTTAATTTTTTTGTTTCCTTCAAAAGCGTGCGAATCAATTTCCTTAACATCTTCAGGAATAACAACATCTCCGCCCGCTCCGGTATATTTTTTAAGAATTCCGTTTTCAATTACAAAATCGCTCATTTTTGTTCCTCCTTATGTATCAAAGTTCAAGGTTTTCAAGCTCGGTTATGATTTTCTTCTGTCTTTCATAGAAAAGAAGCTCCTTGTTGTGTGCAAAATATTCCTTGCAGCCATAGCGGCTGATGAAATGAGCACCGTAGTAGCTGATGGTCAGTTCCGTAACAAGGATAAGCATTTCCTGTCCGTCCGGGAACACCTCTTCGCAGAAGATGAACACGTTGGAAAGCTGCTTTCCGGCGGTATCTGCCTGCTTTTTGAATTCCTTGGTGCGTTTGTCAAAATCCGCTTTAACGAGCGCAAAAGCGGCATTTCCGTCTGCGGGGTTTTCTGCCTTGAGCATTGCTTTCTGCTCTTCGAGCACGGCGATTATTCCGTTGCAAACATACTGAGCATCCACAGACATTGAAGAAGCGAGTTTTCCTTTTTCAAGGTCTTTTTCTTTTGCGAGGATTGCTTTTTTCATTGCAGCAACGGGGTTGGTTCCGGGTCTTGCAATTTCCATACGGTAGTTTTTGAGCACAGTTACAAGACCACTGAGCACCTGTTCGGAATTTGAGCACGCTTTCAGTTTTTCGGTAATTCCGTCGATGAGAAGTCCGAGCAGCGCAAGGCGTTCATCAAATTTTGCGGCTTTCGCGCGGTTTTTGATTTCCGCATCCGCTTTTCCGTCGAGGATTTTGTCCACCTGATAATCGGATTTATATTTATTAAATAAATCATAATATATGGCGAAATCCTTCGCGACCTTTTTGTTCTGGAGATACTGGCCGATAAGTTTTTCGTCAATTTTGATACTGTGGAGTTCATAAAGCTTCATCATATCCGAAAGATCGCACCAGCCGCGGGCGGTTACAAAGGTTTTTCCGTCAACGGTGGTTTCGATTTTATAAAAATCGTTGGTTTTTATATCGAGATATGTGGTGATTGCGGCGTGGACGCCCTTTTTATATGCGTATTCTTTCCAGACCTTGTAGTCCGGTTCGATATCAACGCGTTTAAGTCTGTCCCAGGTTACGATATCGAATTCACGGACGGAATTGTTATATTCCGGCGGGTTTCCGGCAGTAACGACTATCCAGCCTTCCGGAACGGTGTGACGTCCGAAGATTTTATACTGGAGGAACTGGAGCATTGCCGGCGCAAGGGTTTCGGAAACGCAATTGATCTCGTCGAGGAAGAGGATTCCTTCTTTATGGCCGGTTTTTTCGATCATATCGTAAACGGACGCGATGATTTCGGACATGGTGTATTCCGAAACGGAATATTCTTTTCCACCGTAGTTTTTCTTTTCGATAAACGGCAGACCCAGAGCGGACTGGCGGGTGTGGTGGGTCATGGAATAGGAAACAAGGCCCACGTTAAGTTCCGAAGCCACTTGCTCCATTATGGCGGTTTTTCCGATTCCGGGAGGACCCATCATAAAAATCGGGCGCTGACGTTCGATTGGAATAACATATCCGCCGAATTCATCCTTGGTGAAATATGCTTTTATGGCGTTCTGAATCTGTTCTTTTGCTTCTTTTATGTTCATTTTTCTGCCTTCGCTTTCTGCCTTTCAATGGCACGGCTGTAATTTCCGGAGCGTTTTTTTAGTTCATCAACAAGTTTTTTACCTTTTTGGGCGAGTTCACTTACTTCGTTATGTGCAAATTCCTGTTTTAAAAGAGCATGGATAAGGCGGTTGCGTTCTTCTTTCCACTCAAGAACCATTGCAAGAAGATCATTATCAAAATATTTGTACAACAGAGTTGTTTTATCGGTTGATCTTGCCTGTATATAATTGATTTTAGATTCGATACTTGGCTGGAAGCGGCCGCGTTTTTTAAGATACGCTTCCCATAAATCGCCATGGCGCAAAATTGATTCAGTGCGGTCTTCCATTATCGCATATTCGATAAACATGGCTTCAAGATTAAAACCGTTTGTCAACGCGCGGTCAAGGCGTTTCATCTGTTCTTTATAGTTTTCATATTTCTGAATATTAAGTTCGGATGGCATTTTTAATCCTCCTTATTCCGCTACGAATCATCTGTTTTTATATTCCATAAATACGGTGCGAACGGATGGATCATCAGACAAATCAATATATTCATCCAGTTCATTTAAAGGCAGCTTTTTGGTGCACTCCAAAAGTTTTTTGATAGCTTCAGCATTATTACAATATATCATTCTGCGCAAAAAACTCACGCGAAAAGATTTTGAGGCAATTTGCTTTTTAAGGGCATCAATTATAAGTGGATCAGCTAAAAAAGTTCCAGAAAGAAAAGCGTATGCCAGACCTTCCAAAGAAAAAGCCTTTTTGATTATAAGTTCGGCTTGCTTTGAATCTTTTACGGTGAATGCAAAAAAACATTCCCGGAGGTTTGTACAAGTTTCAAACGTTTTATCTTGGATAGTTTCCACTGAGGCGGGAATATGAAGACTGTGAATAATCGTGTAGTTATTCCACAGCAGGGTACGGTTAATATGTTTAACACCTTGAGCAATTTGGATTTTGTCGGAATCATTTTTTGTGTAATTATATAGGACATCCCGAACAATTACATAGCCATTTTCGTCAGCAAGTGATTCGCACCCTGAAAAAGCGCTTTCTCCAATTTCAAAATCATGTTCTGGCAAAATCAGCTCTTTTATATTGAAACATCCACTGAAAGCGCAGATATCAATTTTTTTCAATGAATTTGGCAAAGAAACGGATTCCAATGCCTGACAATTTCCAAAAGCATTAGGCAATATTTCTTTGAGATTATCAGAAAAGGAAACTTTTTCGAGGTACCTGCAACTTTCAAAAGCGTTCCAACCTATTACCTCAACGCTGTCAGGCATGGATACGGTTTTTATATGTTTTCTTGAAAAAGCATTCTCCCCGATTTCTCTGACTTCTTCAGGAATCACAACATTTTTATCTTTGCCGTTATATTTTTTCAAAACTCCGTTTTCTATTACAAAATCGTTTACGTTACTCATTTTCCTTCCTCCTCAGATTTCATCTTTCTGTAAAACCAGTTTGATTGCCCATGGCGGCACATCCGTGTTGTTGTATTCATCGTCAACAAAGACGAAAGCTGTATCGTAATCCGGCTTTCTCGCCGGGAAATCACCGTAACCGTCGGTAAAATAGATTAGCCCTTTAAGATTTGTGAACTCCTTGTTCTTGCGGAGTGTTTCCACATATTCGAAAACCGGACGAAAATCCGTTCCGCCAAGACCGCGAATCCGCATCGTTTTCAGGTATTCGTCAAAATCCTCCTGGGATGTGATTTTTTTGTCCTCCTGAATATCCGCATCGCACTGGATTATGTGGATATTAACTTTGGAGAAAAAGCTCTCCGTTGATTTTAAAATGTTGTATGATTTCTGAACAAACTTCTGAACAAGCTCTCCGGAAGTTGAACCGGAAGTATCGATTGCGATGACAAATTCCTTTATCGCTTTCACTTCCTTATATTCCAGCGGCTCGATGAGAGGCATATTTTCGTAAAGGTCAAGCCCGTAGGTGTAAAAAATATAGTCGAACTCATCGTCGTTTATCCTCATTTGTTCGCCCATAACGGAAAATTTTTTGAGGAAGGCGGTGTAATCATATTTTTCCCGGTTCACCGCAAGAAGGTTCTGGGTAAGGCTTCCGGCATGGCGTCCCTGCATTTTTGAAAATGTTTCAAGATCCATTCCCATGCGTTCGGAGATATCCTTCCACATCTGTGCAAGTTCCGCCTTTGTCATTGCGAATCCGCTTTCGCCTTCATCGGAATCACCCTCGCCGTCGGAACTTTCGCTTTGCGTTCCTCCGAATGAAACGCCGTATGCCGCTTCTGCCTCTTCAGAAGTCATATACCAGATTTCGTGGTTATCCGCATAAAACCTTGCGCGGATATCCGCTGCTTTAAGCGGATCGAGGTTTTCGTCCTTGAAACAGCGATAAATTTTTTCCGCAGTGAGAAGTTTTGTTTTGCTTTTCAGTTCGTTTATGTAGTTTTGCTGGAGGCTTTCGATTTCGGAAGTGGTGGAACGAATGCCCAGCTCGGTTATAACGTTTTCCACCGCAATATCGCAGGCAAGGTCCCAAAGCGGTCGATCAAGGCTTGGATCCATGAACATATGGCGGTAAATGCAATGGAAAACAATATGGAGATAGTCGCGAACAGGACGTTCCTTTTCGTGCTTATAGCGTTTGAGGATATGCTCCGGGTTATAAAGCAGGTGTTCGCCGTCGGTCAGCAAGGTGGATTCGTCCGTCGGAATATATTCAAAGCGGCTCAGCGCAGAATCAAGAAAACGCAGATTTACAAGCAGAGTGTTCCTTGAAAGACGCAGGACATCCAACGCAAGCTTATTCAGTTTTTCGGTTCGTTCTTCGTTCATGGCATTGCGTTCCTTTTTACATTAAAATCTGTATAAAAATTTATAGATAATATTATTATAGACCCATCGCTTTTGATTGTAAACTATGCTGACAGTTTAATATTGATTGCAAAGCGGTTTTGTTGAAAATTAATAAAGTGCTGTCCCAAAACAGCACCAAAAGAAAATTTTTATAGTGTCTAAACTCCCCGCATATTGCAAAAAAATTCGGGGGGATATAATGGAGACGAATAATGTTTGGAGGGATTTTATATGTGTGATGAAGAATTAATGGAAAACATCGAAGAAGAACAGGAAATACTTATATCTTTTCTAAAAGAAGTAGATGATGATAAACTTTGGGAAATTGCAAGAGCTTTAAATGAAACTTATAATATGCCCGAAGAAGATAATGCTATTGATTTTATGTTGCAACTTTACAGCGCATTTAGACTTGATGGCTTTTATTATTCTGTTCAAGACTGCATTAACGAAATAAAAGAAATGCTATAATTTGGTTTAAAAGGCATAAAAAGCACCCGTGCTCATATTGAGCACGGGTGCTTTTTTGTTTGATGCTCATGCGGTTTATTCTAACTGCATTAAATCAATAGGATATAAATTTAATTTTGATTCAGATTTTCTCTTTAAGATATCTTTTCACAAGAAACGAGCAAAAATAGGGAAAAGTATATACATTGTTTTCAAAACCTATATTTCCGGAACAAAGTTTAATTCCATAAGATATGTCCGGGTACTTTTTGCTTTGAATAAGTTGGCAAAGTGATTTTGCTTTCCCGTTTTTCGCTTTAACCTCAACAGGAATAAGATCATTTGCGGTGCGAACAAAGAAATCTTCCTCAAGGGTGGAATCTTCCCGTTTGTAATAATAAAGCTGATAACCGGATTTTACAAAAATAGCTTCACCTTTTCGGTTTGGCACTTTCGCGTTGTTTTTTTATTCTATTCCTTTGTAACCGTTTTTCTCCGCGTGCCCAAGTAAATACAAGAAAGCGTAAGCAGGCATACGAATAAGTTTTGTTCCATCCGGTGCATTGTGTATGCCGTAATCGTCAGGTGTTTTTGTAACTATAATTGCAGCGGAAGCACAATTTGCCAATTGGCAAATCGCGCTGTCGTTCGGAATAGGCGCACCTTCCCGGTATTTTACTTCTATCAAAATATTTTTAATTTGTGGATACTCAACAACAATATCAATTTCTTTATCTTTTCTTCCTCCTCTGTAATAACCTACAGAAGTGGCTTTTTGATAATAAAACGCAGCTATGTGTTTATATACTGCAGTTTCAACAATTTTACCCATTTCAGTTGGATCGGTTAAAACATCGTTATTCATCAAAACAGCATTTCGTATTGCTGCATCAGCAATATAAATTTTGGGGCTGGCTTTTAAAGGCTTTTTTCCATCCATATCGATAGGCCAGCTCTGATATATTAAATTTGCGCTTTCAAGATACTTAATATAATTTTCAACTGTAGGACGAGATACGCCCTGAAGTTCCTTTGCTAAAGCTTCTATTGACACAATTTCCGAAGAAACATTGCAAAGATAAAGGAATATCCTTTCGAGTTCCGTGGAGTTGCGAATATTATACAGGGATGGTAAATCTCTTTTTAACACCTTATCAACAACATCTTCCCTCATGGTTTGCTGAGCCATAATATCATCATTAGCGAGAGCAAGTTCTGGGAAGCCTCCTATTTGCAGATATCTTGCAAAATGCTTTTGTATTTCCGAAAGTTTAAGCATAATTTCGGTTTGTTTTACCCTGTCAAGATTTAAAAAAGAGCTAATTTTAAGATTCTTTTCGAAATTAGGTGTTGGGACGCCTACAAGTTCACAATATTCATAAAACGACATTGTAGGAACACTGATAACAGACCACCTGCCGGCACCACTTTCAGAACTTCCCTTGATAAGTGCAGGGCTTGCCGAACCGGTTGCAACGATATTTGTCTCAGGTTGCATATCGTATATTGTTTTCAGCCATTTATCCCAATCCGAAGCATATTGTATTTCATCAAAGAAATAATAGACATCCTGATTAGGATAAATATTCTCGTGGTAACAATCTAAAATTTCATTAAAAGCGCTCAATTTGAGCAGGGGATGATCCAGCGAAATGAAAACTATTTTTTGGGGATTCACACCTTTTTTCAACAAGGTATCAATCATCTGATACTGGATGGTGGTTTTCCCAACTCGTCTGGTTCCAGTCAAAACAACTGTCCTCTTAATATCGGTTTGTTCTAATCTTTTCATTGCTTCATAGAACGCAAATCTTTTGTATGTTTTCGTAAGAGTCGGGTTTGTTGTACCTGTTTTCCACCAGGGGTTGTATGCGCTTAAAACTTTAAGAATCTGTTCTTTGCTGATTATTGCCATATAATCACACCTTTCACAGGTATTATAACTATACTTTTAATTTTTGTCAACTAATATTGTAAATACACTTCAAAATATTGTCTAAAATTATTTAAAATAGACTTAGAATGTTATATCTAAAATGTATGTTTTTATTATTTTAAGCACCTAAAGGTTTCAGAGGCAAATGACCGATACACTTTTCATAGCGAATAATCAATGTATTTTACACTTTTTAGAGCGAATAATTTTACAGTCAAACATTTTTAACATCGAAAAATATTGCATTAAATCTAAAAATGACGAAAAATATCGTGTCACCCTTCCCGAATATTCACGGTAAAAGCACCGTTTTTCGTCAATATGTACAGTCAAATGCCGCTGCGACTGGCAAAATCCAACATGGAAAAACAGTATTTTTGCCAGTTTTTCAATGTTGTCTGTGAAGGGTCGCCCTCTCTTATTCTCATGGTTCTTCTGATTTCTTTTGGAATGACAACACGCCCCAGATCGTCAATCCTTCTGACAATTCCCGTTGCTTTCATATTTTAAAAACCTCCTGTTAAATCTTGCTTTTACTTCCATATTATTTGCAGGAGATTTTTGTATATTCAAATTTAAAAACAGGCGGAATTTGGAAAAT
>JAFSAH010000048.1 GCA_017441125.1 Clostridia bacterium | reverse complement strand
GCGGCATTGAGAATATTTTCAATGCTTTCTTCTTTTGCTTTATCAATAAACGTGCAGGTATGTACGATGATAACGTCGCAGTTTTCCTGCTCTGCGCAAAGCTCAAAGCCGTTGTCCTCTAGCTTTGCAAGCATAACTTCCGCATCTATTCTGTTTTTTTCGCAACCGAGAGCGATCATTCCCACTTTCAGCGGCGAAGAGTTAAATTCATTCAGATTCAAGGTTTTCAATCTCTTCCGTATATAATTTATATGCTTTTTTCACAAGCTCATATTCATAGCTTTTTCTCGCAAATGAATCAAAAAGCTTTTTTAACTGCGCGCGATCCTCGGGAACTGTGCCTTTAAGTTTTTTTGACATAGCGGTTTTTATTTCCTCTATCATCATATCCTCGTCAACAAGCTCTTCAAGAACTTCAGCAACGGTCTCAGCGGAAATCCCCTTGTAAAGAAGATCGTATTCTACTTTCCGCTTTCCGTAAGAATGAAGCTTCTGCTCCGCATAATGACGGGCGTAACGCGCATCATCGATATAGCCGTAATCTGCAAGCTTTGCCATTGCGGAGGCTGACTCTTGGGGAGTATATCCCTTTTTCAAAAGCTTTTCGTAAAGCTCCTTTTCGGAACGGTCGTGAAGGCCGAGAAGATACGCACCGTAGTCAAACGCGCTGTAGGGTTTAGAATTCATCGTCAAAATCGTCTGCAGAAATATCTACTGAAACGCTTTTTTCCGCTTTTGCGGGCATATCTGCTTTTGAAGCAGCCTCAAATGTTTCGGAAGCCGCTTTTCCTTCAAGTACAGCGACGATCTTATCTTCGAGCTCCTTGAAAAGCGGGGGATCGTTAAGGATCATTTCCTTAACGTTATCTCTGCCCTGACCGAGTCTGCGGTCTCCGTAATAGAACCATGCGCCTGATTTTCTGATAATTTCAAGCTTTACTGCAACGTCAAGGATCTCGCCGGTTTTGGAAATACCCTTTCCGTAAATAATATCGAATTCCGCTTCCTTGAAGGGAGGAGCAACTTTATTTTTAACGACTTTAACTTTAGTTCTGTTACCAACGGATTCAGAGCCCACCTTGAGAGTTTCAATTCTGCGAACCTCCATACGTACTGAAGCGTAGAACTTCAAAGCGCGGCCGCCTGTTGTGGTTTCGGGATTTCCGTACATTACGCCGACTTTTTCACGGAGCTGGTTAATAAATACGACAACGCAGCTCGTTTTGGAAATTGCGCCTGCAAGTTTACGGAGAGCCTGTGACATAAGACGGGCATGGAGACCAACGTGGGAGTCGCCCATTTCGCCTTCGATCTCCTGTCTGGGAACGAGAGCCGCTACGGAGTCAACGATGATCGCATCAACTGCGCCTGAGCGTACGAGAGTTTCCGTAATTTCAAGAGCCTGTTCGCCGTTATCGGGCTGTGAAACCAACAGTGAGTCTATATCAACACCGAGATTTTTTGCATAAATGGGGTCAAGGGCGTGCTCTGCGTCAATGAACGCGGCTGTTCCGCCTATCTTCTGACATTCAGCAACGATATGGAGCGCAACTGTAGTTTTACCTGAGCTTTCAGGTCCGTAAATTTCAATAATTCTGCCCTTCGGAACGCCGCCTATACCAAGCGCCGTATCAAGAGAAAATGAACCTGTGGAAATATGCTCCACGTTCATTGCGGCATTCTGTCCGAGTGTCATAACAGAGCCTTTACCGAATTGTTTTTCTATCTGCGCGAGAGCAGTATCAAGCGCTTTCTTCTTACCTTCCTGCATTTTTTCATTCTCCTATTCGTATGTAAAACGACGACTTTTATTTCAGTCGAACCGATAAAAATTTATTATACCTATATTATATATCATTTTTTTCAAAAAAGCAATACTCTATGTGAAAAAAGTCAATATAAATCTCACGAAAAGTCGCCATAATACAGAAATTTCAAGAATTTTTTAAAAAAGGCTATTGCAATACGCTTCGGAATCTGCTATAATATATATCTAAGTGCGTTAATAATGCAAAATAATGCTTTATAATAGCTTCGCCATCTTGAAGCTTGGATGGAAAGGATGAATGAAAGAATGGCTAAATGTGAAATTTGCGGAAAGGGCATGACCTTCGGTATCAAGGTTTCCCACTCCCACAGACGTACAAACAGAGCTTGGAAGCCCAACGTAAGAAGAGTTAAAGCTGTAGTTAACGGCAACGTGAAACATATGTATGTTTGCACATCTTGCTTGCGCTCCAATAAGGTTCAGAGAACTGTTTAATTTCAATTAATTTAAAGGCGATTTCGAAAGGAATCGCCTTTGAGTTATATCCAAAATACTTTATAAGAGAAAAATCGAGTCGGAAACCGTTTCGATAAACGCAAAGCAACAGATTAAATTAAACATATTTTTAAGGGGAAACATTTTTTTGGATTTGTTTCCCCGCAAAAAATTCAGCCAACTTTTCAAAAGGAGCCTCAGAATGAAGAATATTAACGTTGATATAGAAAAGATATCCAATCTCTCAATGCTGAATCTTTCGGAAAATGAAAAAACGGAGCTCAAGAAGGACCTTGAAGAGATAATACTCTTTGCGGAAGAGATCTCAAAGTCCGATACCGTTGATATTTCAATCAATCCCGACAGAAATGAGCTTAAAAATGTTTTCAGAGCCGATGAGATAACAAATACTTCAAACCGTGAGGCACTCCTGAAAAACGCAGAAACAAACGACGGTACATATATTTCCGTGCCTAAGATCATGGGAGGTAACTGATAAAATGGGGATCTCTGAAAAACTTATGTCCGTTTCGGATATCGCGAAAGGCTTGAATTCAAAAGTTTTTTCAGCCGAAGAAATAACAAGGCTTTATTCAAAAAGAATCCGCGAAATTGACGATAAACTGAATGCTTTTATTACAGTTACAGAAGACAATGCATTAAAAACGGCTTTGGACTCGGACAAATCAAGAAAGAACGGCGACATTGTGCCGAAGCTGTCGGGGGTTCCCTTCGGAGTAAAGGATAACATATGCACAAAAGGGATAAAAACCACCTGCGCGTCCGCTTTTTTGCAGGATTTCATTCCGCCGTACGACGCTTTTGCGGCTGAAATATTAAAAAACTCGAAGGCTCCGCTTTTGGGGAAATTGAATCTTGATGAATTCGGAATGGGCTCAACTACGGAAAATTCATTCTACGGAGCCACGAAAAACCCAAATGATTTATCCAAAACCCCGGGCGGAAGTTCAGGCAGCTCTGCGGCGGCTGTGGCCGCGGGAGAAGTACCCTTCGCTTTGGGAACAGATACGGGCGGTTCGGTGCGTCAACCTGCAGCGTTTTGCGGTGTGGTGGGAATGAAACCAACATACGGAAGGATCTCCCGCAACGGTCTTATAGCTTTTGCTTCGTCCTTTGACCACATAGGAATTCTCACAAGAACAGTTTACGATAATGCGTTGATACTTTCTGAATTGGCAATTCACGATAAAAATGATGCCACCTGTTTGAATCTTCCGAAAGAGGACTTCACGGAATCAATTTTTACAGGCATAAAAGGTATGAAAATAAGTCTTCCAAAAGAGTTTTTCGGAGAAGGTATTGACGGTGAAGTTAAGAACGCAGTGCTTTCAGCGGCAAAAGCCCTTGAAAAAGCAGGTGCAGAGCTTATTGAAATTTCAATTCCCCACCTTAATAACGCTATACATGCTTATTATATAATCTCAAGTGCCGAAGCGTCTTCAAACTTGGCGAGATTTGACGGAGTAAGATTCGGCAAACGTGCGGAAAAATACTCTGATATTATGGAGCTTTATAAAAATTCCCGAAGCGAAGGTTTCGGAAAAGAAGTAAAACGCAGAATCATGACGGGGACATATGTACTCAGTGAGGGACAAAAGGATAAATACTACGAAAAAGCACTCAAAACTTGTTCAATGTTAAGAGCAGAATTTGAAAATGCCTTTGAAAAAACAGATATTATCCTCACGCCTACGACGCCTACAGCAGCCTTTGATTTGGGAACGAAAACATCTCCGACACAACGGTATCTCAACGATATTTTCACGGTTTCGGCAAATTTGACGGGGCTGCCCGCGATTTCCGTACCTTGCGGCAGAACTCAAAGCGGATTGCCCGTGGGGCTTCAGTTCATAGGCAAAAAACTTGACGAAAAAACTCTGTATAAAGCGGCTTTTGCTTTGGAACAGGAGGTTGAATTTTGAGTATTAAAGATTATGAGTCCGTAATCGGGCTTGAAGTTCATGTAGAACTCAAAACCAAAACCAAAATATTTTGCGGCTGTTCCACGGAATTCGGCGCTGAACCCAACACCCAATGTTGTCCAGTCTGCATGGGAATGCCAGGAACCTTGCCCGTTTTGAATAAAAAAGTCGTTCATTTGGCGGTAAAGGCAGGTCTTGCCCTTAACTGCACTATTGAAAAGCACTCAAAACACGACCGCAAAAATTATTTTTATCCCGATTTGCCGAAAGCATATCAGATATCTCAATACGACACTCCTTTTTGCAGTAATGGTTTCATTGATATTGAAACGGAATCGGGAACAAAACGCATAGGTATCACCCGAATACACATTGAAGAAGATGCGGGAAAGCTTATTCATAACGAAAGCGAAACTTTAATTGACTATAACAGGTGCGGCGTTCCGCTGATAGAAATAGTTTCGGAGCCTGACTTAAGGACCGCAAATGAGGCGGTTGAATATGTACGAAAGTTAAAAAATATCCTTGAATGTGCGCAAATCTCCGACTGCAAAATGAATGAAGGTTCGCTTCGCTGTGATATTAATTTGTCAGTAAGAAAAAAGGGAGAAACGGGATTTGGAACTCGCACGGAGATGAAAAATCTGAATTCCTTTAAATTTATCAAAAAAGCCATTGAATTTGAATTCGTAAGACAAGTTGAATCCGTTGAAAAAGGCGAAGAAATCGTGAGAGAAACCCGTCGCTTTGACGAAAGCAGCGGAAAGACTTTCTCAATGCGTTCAAAAGAAGATGCGGCGGACTACCGATTTTTCCAAGAACCGGATCTGCCCCGAATTGAGCTGACGGACGAATTTATAAATGAGGTAAACGCGGAAATCCCCGAACTTCCCGACGAAAAAAAGGCGCGTTTCATGGAAGATTTCGGCCTTAATGCTTACGATTCCGAGAGGCTCATTTCAAACATTTTTCTTTCAGAATGTTATGAAGAAGCGGTAAAAAATACGGCTTACCCAAAAATTTTGGCAAACCTCATGATAAGTGAACTTCCTAAAATATTTACCGAGGAATTTCTTTCTGACGAAAGGGATATCCCTGCGAAAAATTATGCAGAAGTATCCGACCTTCTCGGAAATAATGAGATTACTTCAGGAACGGCAAAATTGCTTATGCAAAAAATTTCCGATGAATACATAGAGCCCCTCGCCTACATAAACGAGAATGAGCTCCGACAGATAAACGACGGAGAAACTCTGAAAAAACTGTGCCTTACGGAAATTGAAAATGACCCGAAAAGTGTGGCTGACTACAAAAAAGGCAAAAAAACCGCCCTGAAAGCATTGATGGGCAAGGTCATGCGCGTGACCTCGGGAAAAGCGAACCCGAATCTGGTACAGGAAATTCTGGAAGAGCTTTTGGAACTGTAAATTAAAAAAAGAAAAACCCATATGGAGCGATTTTCTGTCCATATGGGTTTGATTTTATTTTATTCGGGCTGGCTGACGTATTCTGGGTTATACACGTCATTTGTTGTGGCAATAAAACTACCGTCGGATTTTTGGGCTAAAATCACAAATTCGCTTCCGTCATAATATGTGAAATCCACAATGTCGGTAAATTCAGAAGCCTGAATTAAAACATCCGCAAAATACTGTGTTTCACCGAAAACGAGTTTTCCGTCAGCGGTAAGGGCTACGGGAATATTGTAATTATCTATAATATCAATTTTCACCGCATTGTCAACGGAGAAATCCGTACCGACCGACAAAACCTTGCCGTCCTCTTGAAGACCGATAATCACGCTTTGAACAGCAACGATATCCACAATATTTTTCCATTCGGCGAATTCGGAGAATCCCTCATAGGGAGCCCATTCTGAATTTACGTACTTCAGGCATGAAACAGTTGAATCATCATTTAAAACGATTTTATACAGAACAGATTTTCCCTCAACAATTTCCGTAAAGCTTGCTTCTTTTTTCGATTCGGTCTTTTCATACTCGGAGACCTTCACTCTCGAAGTGGGATCATAGGTTTGAAGGAACTCTTCAACAGACAAGCCTGAATCGGCAGCCATGCTTTCTACAGTAGTCTCTTTAATTTTATACATTTTACCGTCATTAGCATATATTTTCACGGTAAAAGCATCGGGACATTCTATTTTCCAAATTCCGCAGCCTTCATTCAACTCATCTATAAGATCATTTGTAGGATAAAGTTCTCTCATGCTTTCGGAATCATAAAGGTCTTTAAACTTACCGTCATCACACAAGACAAATCTGCCTTCATAAACAGAGACAGCGTTGTCTATTTCAGGATATTCAAATAAAGAATGTTCTTTCAACAAAGGGAGGACTTTTCCTTCTTTTACTGCAAAATCATAACTGAAATAAGTACAGTCGTTTTCAACCTCCGAAGCTCCTTGATTATCAGGGTCGGACGGAGTCGGATCTAAAGACTCGTTTGCAGTACAAGAGGCTACCGCCATGAGCAATATACCTGCAACCAATAATAAACAGATTTTTTTGAACATAAGGTTTTTCATTTTAAAGCCTCCTTGTATTTTATCTTTCAAATATATATGTCTGAAAACGAGCTTTTTGTTACAAATTTGAGGTGGTTTACAAAAATTTCATAAACAAAAATCTCTTCTT
>JAFSAH010000047.1 GCA_017441125.1 Clostridia bacterium | reverse complement strand
CCTTCATTTTTTCTCTAATGGCAGCGAGTTCTTGCAAGCTTTTCATTGAGAATTGCACCTCCGTATTTTATTTGAATTATTTTTTATTTGAGTTTTATTGCACATTGTTATACTGTTCGACCAAAAATCCTTTGATCCATTGCAGAACTTCAAATTCAGCCACCGAAACATCTTCACCTAAGATCTCTTTGATCTCGGAGATTGATAATTTCACATTCAGGGTCGGTGTTTTATGGATAAATAAGAAGTTTATTTCAGGGTTTCCTTGGATAAGAAGACAAACTGTTTCGATTATATCACCCAAGGGTGTAAAATCTATGCTTTTTGTGTCGAAAGTTGCGGAAATCACCGTCCCATGATTTTCGGCGTTTGTCGATGATACTATAGTAACTTTTCCTCCTGTTTGCTCAGCTGCAAGCGTCAATAATGGAATTCCCATTCCGACTTTTCTTGTGGTTCTGGTCGTATAGAAGGGGTTTGAAACCTTATTAAGAGTTTCCTCCGACATTCCGCATCCGTCGTCTTTTATTGTGATTGTCAAAATTCCTTTTTCATCTTCGATAAGGAAAATCTCGATATTTTCAGCTCCCGCAGTAACGGAGTTTTTTGTTATATCAAGAATGTTTAATGAAAGCTCTTTCATTGCATTTCCTTTCTGTGATACGGGAATTATTCGCTCCACCCGTTAAGCATTTTTATCAGTTCTCTGCGTACTTTATCACTGCTGTAAGGTTCGTCATCGATTTCAATATAATTTGAAGCCTCGTTGATGTCCCATAAATGATGCGCATCTGAACTGCAAAGCACGGGCAATTTTTTTAAAATCTCATATTTTTCTTTATATGCGGGAATATTATCGTTGTCATTAAATTCTGCGTAAGTAAAGTTCGGTTCCGGTGGAATATCACCGAGTATGGCGATTACACCGTTTGATTCTCTGTCTACGTGAGCAGGGAATGCTGCGCCGTTATGCTTTCTTACAAGATCAACGGCTGATTCGAGGTCAAGACTTGAAGCAACTATGAGCAGGTCGTTTTCCGTGCCGAGTTGTTCGTCGCCGATTCCAATGTACAGCTGATCTCCGAAGATTTCCGGTTTGTTTGCAATGGTCGATTTGAATGGATTCATTTCCGCATCAAAAGCCATCGCGTCATCAATGCTCGGAAAAAGAGCAACAACGTGAATATCTTCCGCTGTGGTTATCTCCATTCCGGGGATAGGCACTATTCCGTACATTTTGCAAGCATCGAAAAATGTTTTGCAGTTGCCGCAGGAATTATGGTCGGTTAGGGCTATCATATTAAGCCCGTTTAATGCTGCCATTCCTGCAATGTTGTAAGGTGTCATGTCATTATCCGCGCAAGGAGACAGACAAGAATGAATATGAAGATCGTAGTAGTATTTAGTCATGGTTAATTATTAAGTAATCCGTAAAGCTTTCCTGCGACCGTAAATTCGGAATCTTCGCTTACCAAAAGGTTTATACCCTTATCTCTGGTAAGATTCAAAAGTTCGTCATCAACCTCACAGCCTTCACAGATTATAATGCAGGGAACATCTGCAAGGGACGCAACAGCAATTATATTGTTGTTCGTCATTATTGTTATCCATGCATCTTCATCGGTGGCTCTTCCCATAACCCAACTGAGGAGATCGCCGCAATAACCGCCGTGAACTTCACGTGTGGGGTCTGAAATATTCAGAGCCTTAAGCCCGAGTTTGTTTTGTAAAGTAATTATATCCATGATGTTTCCTTATTTGTTTTCGGAGTTATTTTCGTCTGTTCCTGTTTTATCTCTTGAAGTGTCAAACATTTTATAATATTTTTTGAGCTCATCGCGCATATTAATTATACAGTCAGATTCTTCAGCCTCTTTGTTTACGATATCTTCTGCCAAAGCTCTGCAAGAGGGCGCTCCGCAGGAACCGCAATCAAGATGAGGAAATTTAGGATAGATTTTTTGAATCTCCGACATTTTACGAATAGCTTCGCCCGCATTTTTTGAAAGCTGGAAAACAGGGGAGTATTCGAGTTCTTTGTCCCACATAACGTCTGCAGGAACTTTTGAATGGTCTGAAATATTGACGGCGTTGGTTATATAGTTTTGGGAAACGGGGAGATATCTTCTCAAATTTTGGAGTCGGGCTTTTGCAATATACGGATTTTCAACCGTAAGAGCTCCGCCTACGCAGCCTCCGTTACAAGCATTGAGTTCTATAAATTCAATACCTGAAATCTGGTCGTTTTCCATTTCGTCCAAAACCTTTATGACGTTTTCAATTCCGTCTGCCGCAAGATATTTGTCGTTGAAAAGCGCTGCCGCTTCACCGCCTGTTCCTGCCCAACTGATACCGATAATTCCGGTTTTGGAAAGGGACTGAGGTGTTTTGATCTTGTTCATTGCTGAAACAAGCTTGAAGTAAGTGTCACTCATTGACAAAACGCCGTCTATAGCCGTTTCGGAAACCCCAATGGGATTTCTCACATAGCTTACCTTTGCAGGGCATGGGGAAATGAAAAATACTCCAATGTCATGTTCATCCAATTCCGGATGTTCTTGCATGGCTTCCCGTTTTGCCATTCTTGCGGCAAGCTCAACGGGTGGCAACATGGGCAGAACATGTTCGCATAAGGAAGGGAATCTTGCGCTTATAAGTCTTACCACTGCAGGGCAAGCTGAACTTATTATCGGTTTTTTTACATTTCCTTCGCGTATATAGCGGCGGGTATATTCCGAAATGATTTCAGCTGCTCGTGCAACTTCAAAAACCGAGTCAAAGCCGCAGTCCAAAAGACCTGTCAGCACGTAGTCGAGGTCATCGAGATTATCGAACTGACCGTAAAGCGCAGGGGCGGGGAGTGCTATTTTATATTTGTATTCATTTAAAGATTCAAATCGGTCATAAAGAGCTTTTTTTGCATGGTATGGACACACTCTGATACATTCACCGCAGTCAATACATCTTTCCGATTTAATAACTGCATGGCCGAATCTGATTCGGATAGCTTCAGTAGGGCAGCGTTTAAGACAGTTTGTGCATCCTTTACATTTGTCGGATTCGAGTGAAACAGAGTGTCTGTATTCAAACATATCATTTACGCTCCTTTTTGCTTAATTTAGGGAATATTTACTTCCATGGTAACCTTCGTACCTTTTCCTACTTCAGATTCGATTTTCATCATGTCCGTATATTTTTTCATGTTAGGAAGACCCATACCTGCGCCGAAGCCTAAAGAACGCACATTGTCCTGTGCCGTACTGAATCCTTCCTGCATTGCCTGATCGATGTCCGGGATACCGGGTCCGACGTCCTCTAATATTATTTGAATCTTATCCGGATATACGTTTACATCCGCTGTGCCTCCGTTTGCGTGTATGACCATATTGATTTCGCCTTCATACATCGCAATGGACACTCTTTTTATAATATCCGGTGCGATACCCACCTGGCGGAGCAGCTTTTTTACGTTAACTGACGCCTCGCCGGCGGAAATAAAATTTGATCCGTCAACTTTAAAATGGAAATTTATAGGTTCATTCATGATTTGGTTATACCTTTCTTTACCGGCAAAAATTATACGGTTGCAATACTTCCTCCGGATAAACCGTTTTGATAGAGTTTGCCGCAAGCGGGATACATTCTTTCATTTGAAGCAAGAAGTACTATACCGTTTTCTTCTGCCAAGCTTATCATTTCAGGAGTGGGCTGCTTGCCTCTTACGAAAACAACGCAACTCATATCCATCATTTCTGCGGTTCTGATTACCTGAGGATTTGCAAGTCCTGTAATAAGAACGGATTGTTCTTTAACAAAAGCAAGTACGTCGCTCATCATATCTGAACCGAAAGCTGATTTGACATCGAAATCGATCTTATCTTCAAGACACAGTACTTTTGCATTCAACAGTTCGGCAATAGTTCTGATTGTCATTGTTTTACCCTTTAAGACCTTTCTTGAATAAGAGTATGTCAGTTTAGAGAATTAATCCTGATATTTTTTGATAATATCGGGGATCATATCTGCTGTAAGTTTGCCGTAAACGTCTTCGCCTACAGTCATAACGGGAGCGAGGCCGCAGCAACCGATACAACGAGTAGCTTCAAGTGAGAATTTACCGTCATCAGTAACTTCTCCTCCTTTGATGTTAAGAACTTCGCTTACTTTGTCGTAAACTTCCTGAGAGCCTTTAACGTAACATGCTGTACCGAGACAAACACCTATATTATATTTGCCCTTGGGATTAAGAGAAAACTGTGCGTAGAAAGTAACAACGCCGTATACTTCTTCAAGGGGGATATTGAGACCCTCTGCAATTATTTTCTGTACTTCAATAGGCAGGTAACCATAGATGTTCTGAGCCTCCTGTAAAACAGGCATAAGCGCTCCTTTTTGTTCTTTATGTGCATCGATTATTGCACGAAGCTGCTTTTCCTGTTCTTCGGTGCCGCTGAACGGAATTTTGCAAATTTTTTGCTTACCCATTTTTTTCTTCCTCTCTGTTTTGCAATTATTTAGAAATTCATCGGTTATGTATGGCATGTTCATGCGCAAGTTTTATACATCAAAACCTGCGGAACAACATTGCTGTTCCGATAAATCTATTTACACGATATATATTATAGCATATTTATTAGAAAAAGAAAAGAGCCAAAATGTTACATTATATTTAATTTTATATATTTAATTTAAATTTTTTTAACCATAAATTTAAAATGCAGAGGTGTTTGGTATGAGTTTAAGTCCTGAAAAAGCGAAGAATCTTTTTGATCGGATTCATGGTGGTTATTCTGTTTCCGAGGTTAGAAATGCGGGTAAAAGTTGGCTTTCAAGAGATATAATTTGTTCGGCTTTGGGGCACGGAAGCAAAAATGTCATGATTGTAGGCGGTTTTGGCGGAAAAGATGCGTTTATTTCGTCTTTTTTGACTGATTTTTCACACGAGCTGGATGATTCATTTTCTTTAAAGGGTCGAATATCGGATTTTAATATCTCGGCGCTTTGCAGTAAGAACAGAATTTACATAATTCCCATGTTGAATCCCGACGGAATAATCGTGAATAATCTTGGGATATATCCGGATAACCCCTTTTACGGTCGTGTCATGGGAATGATGAAGGATTCGACGGACTTTTCAAAATGGGATGCAAATATTCGAGGCGTTTCTGTTTACGGGAACTTCAAAAATGATTGGATAAAATTGAAATTGACAGAGCGTTCAAAGGGGATTTTTATGACATCTCCCTGCGGTTATTACGGTGAATATCCCGAGAGTGAATTGGAGACCTCGTCATTGTGTTCGTTCAGCAGAAGGATAAATCCGGAAATGGTATTTGAGTTGAGACGTATGGAGAATATCTGTATTATTCCTGTCGGTAAAGAGTCTCTGAAAAATAAAGTTAATGCTGTTGCGCGAATCATAAGTGAATATACAAATATAAAGGTATTAACCGATGATTCTTATGTGAACGGGTCCTTTGCTTCGTGGACTTCGGAAGACCTTGATTGCATGTCCTTTATTATAGGGATTACAGATGAAATGACTCCTGCAAATTGCAGTGCCTTGAAAAATACAATATTATTGGCAATGGCTGTTTAAATGTATTGACAATTAATTTTGTATATGATATAATTGAAGGTAAGGATAAGGTTTGAAATTAAAGATTAATCAATCTGCCCTAAAAATTTCACACTAAAAGACTTGCATTGACATATTTAATTTGGTATAATATAAGTTAGATTATTTACAGTAAATATTACTTGAAATAAAATTTGGTATGACTTTGAAAGGATGTACACATTATGACAAACAACAAAGCCGTCCTTAATTGGATTGAAGAAATGAAGGTCCTCACTCAGCCTGATAAGGTTGTTTGGATCGACGGTAGCGACGCTCAGAGAGACGCTCTCAGAGAAGAAGCTTGTGCTACAGGCGAAATTGTTAAACTTAATCAGGAGAAACTCCCCGGTTGTTATCTCCACAGAACTGCTGTAAACGACGTTGCTCGTGTTGAAGGCAGAACATTCATCTGCACAAAAACAAAAGAAGATGCAGGTAATATCAACAACTGGTGCGATCCCGACGAAATGAAAGCAAAACTCAACGCTCTCTACGAAGGCTCCATGAAGGGCAGAACAATGTATGTTATCCCTTATTCCATGGGTATCGTTGGTTCTGATTTTGCTAAGATCGGTATCGAGCTTACAGACTCCATTTACGTTGTTCTTAACATGCTTATCATGACAAGAGCAGGTAAAGAAGTTATTGATGCTCTCGGTGACTGTCCCGAATTCGTAAAGGGTCTCCATGCTCGTAAGGATATTGACGAAGAAAACCGTTATATCGTTCACTTCCCCGAAGAAAACCTTATTTGCTCCGTTAACTCAGGTTACGGCGGTAACGTTCTTCTCGGTAAAAAATGCTTCGCTCTCCGTATCGCTTCCTATCTCGCTCATAACGAAGGTTGGTTTGCAGAGCATATGCTCATTCTCGGTATTGAATACCCCAACGGCGAAACAAAATATATCGCTGCTGCATTCCCCTCTGCTTGTGGTAAGACAAACCTTGCTATGCTCATTCCTCCCGAACTCTTCAAGAAACAGGGTTACAAAGTATGGTGCGTAGGCGACGATATCGCTTGGCTCAGAATAGGTGCTGACGGTAAGCTTTGGGCTGTTAACCCCGAAAACGGATTCTTCGGTGTTGCTCCCGGTACAAACGTTAAGTCCAACCCCAATGCTCTTGCAACAACAATGAAAGAAACAATCTTTACAAACGTTGTTCATAATCTTGATGACGATACAGTTTGGTGGGAAGGTCTCGATAAGAATCCTCCCAAGAATGCTCTTAACTGGAAGGGCGAAAAATGGGATTGCGAAGATGGCTCCAAGGGTGCTCATCCCAACTCCAGATTTACAGCTATGGCTGCAAACTGCCCCTGTATCTCCAAAGAATTCAACAGCCCTGCAGGCGTTCCCATTGATGCTATCGTATTCGGCGGCAGAAGAGCTAAAACAGCTCCCCTCGTATACCAGAGCTTTGACTGGAATCACGGTGTATATGTTGGTTCTGCAATGGCTTCTGAAACAACCGCTGCTGCAACAGGCGCTGTAGGTGTTGTACGTCGTGACCCCATGGCCATGAGACCTTTCGTTGGCTACAACATGGGCGACTACTTCGCACATTGGCT
>JAFSAH010000046.1 GCA_017441125.1 Clostridia bacterium | reverse complement strand
TGGCTTGGATTGTCAAACGCCGCAAAATCTGATAACTTTGAAAAAACCCTTGCTTTTCAATATAAAAAGAGGTATAATATACCAAAGATTATTGAAGAGCAGGGGGCTTTTTATTCCCCCGTAAATTAAATTTGAGTCTCTTGACTTTTTTTCGGAATTATGATATAATATGAACGGTTCGGAGGACTACACATCTTTGAATGTTACGTTGGATAAGGCTACAGGCTGAAATGCTTGGTGGGCTTATCCGTTTTTTTATAATGTTTTTAAAAGGAGATTCGTATGAGAAAAAATTCAATACAATTATCCGATCATTTTACTGCGGGAAGGCTTCTCCGCTTTACCGTTCCGTCCATAATTATGATGATCTTCACTTCGATCTACGGTGTCGTTGACGGATTTTTCGTTTCTAACTTCGTGGGAAAGACGTCCTTCGCCGCCGTGAATTTTATAATGCCGTTTTTGATGATTCTCGGCACCTTCGGGTTTATGTTCGGTACGGGAGGAAGCGCCCTTGTGGCAAAGACCTTCGGAGAGGGAGATAATGAACGCGCAAACAGATATTTTTCTCTTTTCGTGTATTTGTCTGCGGCTTTGGGTGTTGTTATTGCGGTTTTGGGTATAATTTTCATCGGTCCTGTGGCTGAATTGCTTGGGGCGGAAGGGGAAATGCTTGAGGACTGCATAGTTTACGGCAGGGTTATCCTTGTCGCGCTACCGTTTTTCATGCTTCAAATGGAATTTCAAAGCTTTTTTGTAACTGCGGAAAAACCTAAAATGGGGCTTTTCGTTACGGTTGCGGCAGGGTGCACGAATATAGTCCTTGACGCGCTTTTGGTCGGAGTCTTTTCTTTCGGTCTTGTGGGCGCGGCTCTTGCAACTGCAATAAGTCAGCTTGTGGGCGGTATTATTCCGCTGATATACTTTTCCCGTAAAAATTCAAGTATTTTGCGCCTTACCAAAACCAAATACGACGGCAAAGCTGTTCTTCGGGCTTGTACAAACGGCTCTTCGGAGCTTATGACGAACGTTTCAATGTCTTTGGTAAGTATGCTTTATAATTTCCAGCTTCTTAAATATGCAGGTAATGACGGCGTGGCGGCGTTTGGGGTCGTAATGTATGTAAATATGATATTCCTTGCGGCTTTTATTGGGTATTCCATTGGTGTTGCCCCCGTGATCGGTTTCCATTACGGTGCGGGAAATACCGACGAGCTGAAAAGCCTTTTGCGCAAAAGTCTGTGGATTATCGGCGCTTTTTCCGTTTCCATGCTGGCGCTTTCCGTCGTTTTGGTAAAGCCCCTGTCCTTGCTTTTCGTTGGCTACGACCGAGCCTTGTATGAGATGACCTGCCGAGGTTTTTATATTTATTCCATATCATATTTGTTTTCGGGTTTTGCGATTTTCGGTTCGGGATTTTTTACCGCGCTCAACGACGGTCTTACCTCGGCGCTTATTTCTTTTTTGTGGGCGCTTGTGTTTCAGGCTATCGCAATTCTCGTTTTGCCTATGATCTGGGAGCTTGACGGCGTATGGCATGCAAATACTTTGGCGGAGCTTCTTTCCGTTATTGTGTTCATTTCCTTTCTGTTTGCAAAACGCAAGGTTTATGAATATTGATCCGTGTCCCAGACTTTTACTCCGTTTCCAATAAAAATTGCTTTTTTGGAACGAGGTTTTTTCGTTTGTGATATTGACAAATCTTTTAAAATAGATTATAATATAGTTGGAGAATTATAAGTTAAAACATGGTGAGGAATTATCATGTTTTATTAAGTGCTTTTATTCAGAATAAGAGGTGTTAATTTTGGCGTTCACATTTAAAGGGGGTATCCACCCCGATTACAATAAGGACCGCACTTATGCAAGCCCTATTGAAGAATTGCCCGCTACTGAAGAGGTCATAATTCCTCTTTCCCAGCATATCGGTGTTCCATGTTCTCCTACTGTATCTGTCGGCGATTACGTCCGTATAGGTCAGATAATCGGAGACAGCGACGCAGGTCTTTCCTGTCCCGTTCATGCTTCCGTTTCGGGTAAAGTCAAGGCTATTGCTCCTCATTGGCATCCTTCAGGGGTTAAGGTTCAGTCAATAGTTATTGAAAACGACTTCAAGGACGAAAGAAATGACAGTATCGTTCCTTACGAGGGCGACCTTGACGACTTGACTCCTTCGGAAATTATCGGTTATGCCCGTGATGCGGGTATCGTCGGTATGGGTGGTGCGGCTTTCCCTCTCCATGCAAAATTAAAAACTGCTTTCGATAAAAAAATTGAGGTTATTATAATTAACGGCGCGGAATGTGAGCCCTTTATCACTGCGGACCACCGTGCTATGGTTGAATATCCCAGAAGCATCGTAAACGGCGCGAAGCTTATTATGAAATGCCTCGGCAAAAAAGAGGCCGTTATTGCTATCGAGGACAATAAGCCCGACGCTATCGCTTCCATGACCATAACTGCCGAGGACAGCGGCATCAGAATTTGTCCTCTCAAAACAAAATATCCTCAGGGCGGCGAAAAACAGCTTATAAAAGCTATTACCGGAAGAGAAGTTCCTCCGGGAAAGCTTCCTATGGATATCGGCTGTGCCGTATTTAATGTTGATACCTGCGCTTCTCTTTTCAGAGCAGTTTCAAAGGGCAGACCCTTGACCAAGCGCGTTTGTACCGTTTCGGGCTCTGCCGTAATCAACCCCAAAAATCTGTTGGTTCGTGTGGGAACTCCCTACTACGCTTTGTTTGAGCATTGCGGAGGATTCTCTTCTGAACCTTACAAAATAATTTCGGGCGGTCCCATGATGGGCTCTGCTCAGCACTCTGTGGAGATTCCCGTAATTAAAAACACTTCCGCGTTGCTTGCTTTCTGCGGTGGTGAGGAATCCTTTGACGAGAAGCCCACTTGTCTCCATTGCGGCAAATGTATCAGTGTATGTCCCATGAGGCTCATGCCTAACTACATATATATGCATGCGGAGAAGGAAGAGTTTGCGGAATGTAAAAAGCTTAACGTACAAGACTGTATTGAATGCGGATGTTGTTCTTACGTTTGTCCCGGCAGACTTTATCTTGTTCAGGCAATGAGAATGGCTAAAGGCCATTTGCCCAAATAGAAAGGAGTGTTCAAATCTTGGCACAGAGACTTCTTGTAAACTCGTCTCCCCATTACCGTTCGGGAGAAACCACCCGTACAGTAATGACTGACGTTGTTATTGCGTTGTTTCCCGCACTCGTAGGTTCAATAATCTTTTTCGGTTTCAGGGCGTTGGCTTTGACTCTCATTTGCGTCGGCGCTTGTCTTGCTTTTGAAACTCTTTACTGTAAAATAGCAAAAAAGAAAAATACCATTTATGACTGCTCCGCAATCGTAACGGGTATGTTGCTTGCTTTTAATATGCCCGTAGCGGTTCCTTATTGGATCCCCGTTGTCGGTGCGCTTTTTGCAATAGTTGTTGTTAAGATGCTTTTCGGCGGTTTGGGAAAGAACATCGTTAACCCCGCACTTGCGGCAAGAGCGTTCCTTTTCTCTTGGCCCACATTGATGACGACCTTCACAAAGCCCTTTGTTTCTCCCGCGCTTCCCGTATTTTCAAATCCCGTTTACACAAACGGAGCTCAGCTTTCCGAATATATGGATTCAATTTCCGCAGCAACACCACTTAAGGTCCTTAAGTCAGGTATGCTTTCAGATACAAGCATTATTGATATGTTTGTTGGTAATACAGGCGGATGTCTCGGAGAAACAAGCGCAGCGCTTCTTCTTTTGGGCGGAGCGTATTTGCTTTTCAGAAGAGTGATCACTTGGCATATTCCCGTTGCATATATCGGAACGGTTGCGGCTGTTACGTTTATATTCCCCTTGACGGGCGGGACATTTGACGTTGACTTCATGCTCCAGTCCATTTTCAGCGGCGGTCTTTTCCTTGCGGCGTTTTTCATGGCAACGGATTACACCACAAGCCCCGTAACCCCCAAAGGCAGAATTATTTTTGGTATAGGTTGCGGTCTGTTGACGGTTTTCCTGCGCTACTACAGCGGTTATTCGGAAGGCGCAAGCTACGCGATCCTTCTTATGAATATGTTGGTTCTTCCCATTGATAAAATGACTAAACCCAAGAGATACGGAATAGGAGGCGGATATCATGTTGAAACAAACAAGTAAATCTGAAATGCTTCCTTTAAAGCTTACGATAATCGTTTCCGCTGTTGTTTTGATGCTTGCAATCGTAAATGAGCTTACGTTTGAAACCATCGCTTCCAATTTGGCGGCAAAAAGCAACAGCGCAAGACAGGAGCTCTTTGTTGATTCAAACGGCTTCTCTCCCGTAAACTTCGAGTTGACTGCCGATGAGGCTAAGACCGTAAGCGAAATTTATTCCGCAGCGGGTGAAGGCGAAGACATTCTCGGCTATTGCATGAACGTTGTCTGCAAGGGATTTGGCGGCGACATAGTTCTTATTGTTGGCGTTGACCTTGACGGCAGTATAACGGGCGTTCGTCTTATTTCTCATGCGGAAACTCCCAGCATCGGCGCATCTGCCCTTACTGAAGACGGAGGTCTTTTGACTCGGTTTTCCGGTGTGACTGCGTCGGGCGTTGAAAACGTGGAATCCGTAAGCGGCGCAACGATCACCTCCTCTGCAGTAAAAGAGGGTATTGCGAAAGCGCTTGCCGTTGCTCAAAGACTTTTGAAGGAGGGTTATTGATATGTCAGACAAAAAACCTTCAAAAGGTGCGTTCTATCTTCAGATAATCAAGGACGGCATCATTTTCAAAAACCCCACATTTATCCAGCTTTTGGGTATGTGTCCCACTCTTGCCGTAACGACGTCTGTTTTTAACGGTATCGGTATGGGTCTTTCTGCAACCTTTGTTTTGGTATTTTCAAACTTCTTCGTTTCTCTTTTGAGAAAATTTATTCCTTCCAAAATAAGAATTGCTTCTTATATTGTAATCATTGCAGGCTTTGTAACCATAGTTGAAATGGTAATGAAAGCCTATTTGCAATCACTTTCCGAATCGTTGGGTCTGTTTATCCCGCTTATAGTTGTTAACTGTATAATTCTTGCAAGAGCAGAAAGCTTTGCTTCAAAGAATGAGCCCATAGCTTCCGCCCTTGACGGTCTTGCATCAGGACTCGGCTTTACGCTTGCTCTTACAATAATTTCAGCGATCAGAGAGCTTATAGGTAACGGAACTCTTCTCGGATACAACATTATGGGCGAAAATTTCTCTCCCGCACTTCTCATAATTCTTCCCGCAGGCGGCTTCCTTGTATTGGGCTTTCTTATTGCGCTTGTGCAGTACATCATGCAGAAAGGCAAGGGTGAAAAATAATGCTTAATCTTATAGTAATTTCCATCACAGCCATTCTTATTGAAAACTTCGTTCTTGTTAAGTTCTACGGATGTTGTCCTTTCCTCGGTGTTTCAACTAAAACAAGCACTGCAATCGGTATGGGTATGGCGGTTGTGTTCACAATGACACTTACATCTGCACTTACATATCCTCTTTATTGGTATGTTCTTAAACCACTGGGTTTGGAATATTTGCAGACAATCGCCTTCATCGTTGTAATTGCGGCTCTCGTTCAGATAATTGAAATGTTTTTGCAGAAAAGTATTCCTGCCTTATATTCGGCATTAGGTATTTATTTGCCGCTTATAACGACAAACTGCGCGGTTCTCGGTGTTGCACTTCTGAATATTACCAAAGAGTATAATTTTATAGAATCGGTGGTTTACGGTTTCTCCGCAGGTGTTGGATTCCTTCTTGCGATATATCTTCTCTCCGTTGTTCGTGAACGTATGAGTTATTCCGATATCCCCAAGCCCTTCAGAGGTTTCCCCATCGCTCTTATAGCGGCGGCGCTTCTCAGTATTTCATTCATGGGCTTCCAGGGTCTCAAACTTCCGTTTTAATAGGAGGTAAAAGAAATGGATTTTTTGAATATTTTAATTACGGTTCTTGTTATGGCGGCGCTTGCCCTCGTTTTGGGCTTTGCTCTCAGCTTTGCAAGTAAGGCCTTTTACGTGAAGAAGGATCCGAGAATCGAACAGATAGTGGAATGTCTTCCCGGTGCAAACTGCGGCGGTTGCGGCTTTGCAGGCTGTTCCGACTATGCCGAAAAGGTCGTATCCGAAGGCGCTCCCGTGAACAAATGTCCCGTAGGTGCGGCAAAGGTCGCTTCGGAGATCGCAAAAATAATGGGCGTAGAGGATTCTGCGGACATGGTCCGTATGCGCGCGCAGGTAATGTGCAGCGGGACGAAATCTCTTGCGAACAGAAAATACAATTATATCGGAATTGACGACTGTCTTTCCGTTGCAAAATTGGGTAACGGTCCCAAGGAATGCGCTCACGGCTGTATCGGTCTCGGAACTTGCGTTAAGGTTTGTAATTTTGACGCCATAAAGGTTGAAAAGGGCGTTGCGGTTGTAGAGTACGAAAAGTGTGTGGCTTGCGGAATGTGCGTTAACTCCTGTCCCCAGCATCTTATCCGTCTTATTCCTTTTGATGCGGATATCTGGGTCGGCTGTAACTCCCATGACAAAGGTCCCGTCGTTCGCTCTCTTTGTAAGGTGGGATGTATCGGTTGCGGTCTTTGTACAAAGGTTTGCCCCACAGAGGCGATTTCCGTTAACGAGGGCGTAGCGTCTATTGATTATACGAAATGTATAAACTGCGGCGCTTGCGTTGAAAAATGTCCCAGAAAGATTATTTGGTCAGGTAAAAAACAGATTAAACACGGAGATACCATAGACAGTAATTCCGTGCCCAATGAATCTATAGAAAAAGAACCCAGAAGGGTTAAGAGACCTGAACCTGTAGAAAAAGATTTTTAACCCAAACTCGATTTTAAAAAAGTGCGGGAAGGGCTTTTTGTTTCAAAAAAGTTTTTCCCGCAAAAAGAATAATTTATATGTATTTTCCAATTTCGTAAATGAGGTCTGAAAGTGAAAAGAACGATTCGTTTCAAAAGGACAACTCAACCGAAGAGAAAAATAAGCAAACTTTGGATAGTGCTTATGATTTTCGTCGGTTTATTGGCTTTTTGTGTAGGTTATTTGGCTGTACGCCCATTGTTTTTGCTTTTTGGCTTCGTTTCATAGTTTTACGTTTTTAGGAAGGTCTTGAGGTTTAAATTGAAAGAAAAGCGTCTTTCAAAGGATTTTACACAAGGAAATATCCCCAAACAGTTGCTTTGGTTTACATTGCCCTTTATGGCGTCAAATGCTCTTCAGGTTCTGTACAGCACCATTGACATGATAATCGTCGGTCACTACGTGGGGACCCCCGGACTTTCTGCCGTATCCCAGAGCAGTCAGATCCTGAATTTTGCAACGATGGTCTGTCTCGGTTTTTCAAACGGCGGACAGGTTCTTGTTTCGCAGGCGCTGGGCGCAGGTAAGCGCAAGGAGATAAATAATATTATAGGAACTCTTTTCAGTCTGATCACCGTTTTGGGAATAATCCTTTCCGCTGTAGTGCTTATTGCGCGCACTCAGATTCTGGACGTTATGAACATTCCCGATGAGTCCTACGATATGTCTATGGATTATCTTGTTATTTGCGGTGCAGGGCTTATTTTTACCGCAGGCTATAACATGGTTTCCGCCGTATTGCGCGGAATGGGCGACTCCAAAAGACCTTTTCTGTTTATCGGTATTGCGTCTGCAGTAAACCTCGTGCTTGATATCCTTTTTACGGGATTTTTAGGTTGGGGCGTTGCGGGCGCGGCGTGGGCAACGATCATCGGTCAGGCAGTTTCGTTTATTTTTTCTCTTTACTTCCTTTATAAAAATAAAAAATCCTTTGGCTTTGATTTTAAGATCTCCAGCTTCAAAATTGATAAAAAGTATTTCAAAATGATATTTGAATTGGGCTTGCCTATGGCGATCCAATCGGGCTGTATAAATATTTCCATGCTCTTCGTCAATTCCCTTATCAACGATGTTGGCGTGGTTGCTTCCGCAACCTTCGGTTCGGGTATCAGGATAGACGACATTATCAACAAGATTTCTCAAGGCATCCAATATGCGGCAATGCCCATGATAAGCCAGAATATTGCGGCAAATAAGCCTGACAGAGCGAAAAAGGTCGTTTATTATGCGTGGGTATATTCTCTTATACTTACGGTTATTTCAATTATTGCGTATATCCTTTTCGGAAAACAGCTCTTTATGATATTCTCCGATGACCCGCTTGTACATGATATGTCAGGCACCTTTATAAGCGCAATACTTTGGATGTTCCCCGCACTTGCAATAATGCGAGGCACAGGTGCGTTTATTCAGGGTATCGGTAATGTAAAGTTCAGTATGATTCTTGCGCTTTTGGACGGCGTTGTTTTGAGAATCGGTCTCAGTTGGCTCTTCGGAATAGTCTTTAATTGGGGCTTTTTCGGATTCGTGCTCGGTTACGGCCTTGCGGCATACGGTAATGCGATTCCCGGATTTATATACTTTATTTTCGGCTTCTGGGAAAAACGAAAGGTTTTGGCAGAGGATATATAAATTTTTGCGAAAGGGGTTTTTGTGTTGAATTTTTCCGACATTCACGCGCCGATATACGACGCGCTTGTAAAATATGCGGAATCCTCGCAGGCTTCTTTCCATACTCCCGGACATAAAGGCAAAAAAAATCATGGCGATTTTTTCAAAATATATCCCTACGATGCGACCGAGCTTTCCTGTACTGACGATCTTTACGCTCCCGAAGACTGTATTGCGGAAGCAGAAGAGGCAGCATCGGAGCTTTTCGGTTCATACCATACCTTTCTTTCGGCAGGCGGCGCTTCCCAATGCGTAAAGGCTTCCTTGGCTGAATTCGCGGGAAAAAAAGTCCTTTTTGACAGAAATATCCACTTTTCAGCGGCTGCAGCCATTGCCTTTTACGATATTGACGCGGTTTTCGTTTGCGGTAGATGCGATCCCGAAACAGGACTTCCCATTCCACCGTCGGTAAATGATTTTAAATCCGCGTTTTTTGAAAATCCTGATTGCGAGGCTGTGTTTTTAACTTCCCCCAATTATTTCGGCATTTCCGCCGATTGCCTTGCTGTCAGAAAATTTTGCGATGAAAAAAATATTACTTTTATAGATGACAATTCTCACGGAACACACTACCGTTTTTGTTCCAACAAATCCGCTTTCGACGGACACCACGCACACGTGGTCATAGATTCCGCCCATAAAACTCTTCCCGTAATGACGGGCGGCGCGTTTCTTCATTATAACAGAGAGGTTTCTCTTTCCGTCGTTCGTCGCAGAATGATGGCGGCAGGCTCAACAAGTCCGTCTTTTCCCATACTAGCGTCCCTTGATTACGGCAGAGCAATTTGTGCTCAAAAGGGAGAAACGCTTTATTCCGACTTGTGCGTTTCTGTTGCAGAACTTAAAAAAGAACTTGTTTCACACGGTTTTTTGGTTGCAGACGGGGAAAATATTGACCCCTTGCGTTTGTCTGTATATTTCGGTGCTGACTGTGAAAAGGTTCTGTCGAAGATCGAATCTGAAAATATTTATCCTGAAATGGCGGCAAACGGATTCTTGGTTTTTATAATAACTCCTTTTAATAAAAGCTCTCATTTGAAACTGTTGAAAAAAGCGCTTTTAAGCCTTGAGCCCGTTGGTTCTGTTGAAAAGTTTTCCGAAAGATTCACTCTGCCCAAGCGTAAAATGAGTATCAGAAACGCTTTTTTTGCGAAAAAGGAAAATGTTTTGCCTTTGGATTCCGCAAACAGAATTTCCGCTGAAATGATAGCTTTTCACGAACCCCCATGTATTCCTTTGGCGCTACCGGGAGAAATTATTTCCGAAGACCTTGCTTCGGTTTTATATAAACGGAATTACGGCAAAGTGGAAGTCGTAGTTGAAAAATAACCTCTTTTACGGAGATACTGATGAATACTTCTAAAATTATCGGAAATGACGCGTTGAAGCGAGAGCTTGAAAAGCCGTTTCATGCTTATATAATCGAAGGTGCGCACGGTTCGGGAAAAACCACCCTTGCGAACCTTATTGCGCAAGCAAATATTTGTATTTCCGAAGGGTTTCGTCCTTGCGGAAAATGCCCGTCCTGCCTGAAGTTTTCAGCAGGCTGCAATATAGATATCAAGAGAATCCCTGCGGATATTGATGTGAAAAGTATGCGCGCGGCCATATCGGATATTTACGTCAGACCAAACGAGTCTGAAAAGCGGTGCTATATAATCGAAGACGGAGACGGTTTGTCCGTCGCGTGTCAGAACGTGCTTTTGAAATCTCTTGAAGAGCCCCCTGAATTCTCCGTTTTTATAATTACCTGTACCTCAAAAGAAAAATTATTGGAAACCATTCGTTCCAGATGCTTGGTTCTGACCCTTTCTCCCGTCAGAAATGAAGATGCAAAAAAATTCCTTGAAAAAAGCGAATTTTCAAAATACAGCAGTCAGCAAAAAGAAGCCGCAATAAGTCTTTCCGAAGGCTTTTTGGGAAGAGTCGTTGAGATTTTGGAGGGCAACGCTTACGGTATTTACAGTACCTGCGAGCATTTTGTGAACGCCTGCCTTGACGGTGTTGCGGGAGAGGCGATGAAAATATCCTCATTTAAGACCCGAGAAGAGTTGCGTGATTTTATTCGTACCTTAAGTGTTTACGTTGCCGCCCGAATCAGAAGCGGAGCCGATAAACGTGATGCGGAAAGACTTTTTGCCTTAAGCGCTGCCGTTGAAACCCTTATTGA
>JAFSAH010000045.1 GCA_017441125.1 Clostridia bacterium | reverse complement strand
TTTTGCGCAAGGTCTGATATATTTATCCTCACCCTCGCAAACCATTCCCCACATTTTATAAGTGCCTTCGGGGTCTGTACCTCTTGACCAGCTGTCACGGACAAATCTGCGGACGAAACGCATATCTCTCTTTGTCATGAACAATTCTCCGTCTTTTGTAAAACCGCTGTGAGGGCTCACGTAAATGCCGAAACGGAAGTTTTCATCTGCATGACCCATTATTCTTTCATTGAGAGCGTGAATACCTTCAAAGATAACTATACCGTCTTCGCCTACGGTTATTTTTTCTGCATTATCTGTTCTGATGCCTTTTTTGAAATCAAATTTTGGAAGCCATACTTCCTCTTTCGTTACGACCTCCCGCATTGCACGTTCAATACCTTCAAGGTCAAGGGCTTCAACGACCTCTGCATTCTGCACACCGTCAACATAAGGAATATCAGCCTTGTTGAGATAAAAGTCGTCAAGAGAAACTACATGGGCGATCTTTCCTCTTGAAATAAGCTCATCGCGGATCTTTCCCGAAGTAGTTGTCTTTCCCGAACCTGACGGTCCCGAAAGAAGAATGATCGTTTTATTTTCGGCAATTATCTGGTCGCAGGCCTTTTTGACCTGAGAAAAATAAAACTCCTCGCACTCCGCAATAAAACCTTCAAGGTCTTCTGCCATGCGCTTATTTAAAATATCAACGTCATAATCCTTGTTTACATAACAAAACATAACAGTTTCTCCTTTAAAATAAAGATCAAATTCCGTTTCCTATATAATTATATGCGAATTTCGTATTACTGAGTCTTTCAATGTTTGTACCGTTAACGATCTTCGTCATTCCTCCGGCACCGCAGCCATAAATCGTCTGAAGATCGTCCATCATGAGGATATTGTACTTACATTCCTTACCGTGCTTTGCGTAGCCTGTGTTTTCGTTATTACCGACAGTATTTTTTTGTCTGTAAATATAATACGGTAAATATCCGTTATTATGCAGTATTTCCGAGCCGAGAGTTATCATTTTGGTTCCCTCATCAGCCTTCGCGCAGACAAATTCTTTTCCCGAACCATCAATCCCGTAATCTGCGGCACGCTTGATATAAAGAGAATGAACGGTAATATTATCGGGAGAAAGCTCCGTTATTTTACTTACTCCCTCTGCAAAGCCGTCGGCATTTTCACCGGGAAGCCCTGCAATAAGGTCTATATTCACGGACATAGAGGTTTTTGAAACCGTATCATACGCGCGGTAAAAATCAGCAACCGTATGCTTTCTGCCCACAATTCTCAAGACCTCGTCGTTGAGCGTCTGCGGATTTACGCTTACGCGGGTAACGCCGTTTGAAGCAAGCACCGAGATCTTCTCTTCGGTTATCGTATCGGGTCTGCCCGCCTCTACCGTAAACTCGCACATATGGGAAAGGTCAAAGGTTCTGTTTATATGACCTATAAGAAAATCAAGCTGTTGGGCGGAAAGGACGGAAGGTGTTCCTCCGCCTATGTATATGGTTTGAAGCTTTTGTTCACGCTGACGTATAAGCGCTGCTTTTTGAACAAGCTCTTCCGCAAGAACCTCCAGATATTTCGGTATATATCTGTGTTCTTTTTCCGTAGCACCCGAAACGAAGGAGCAATATTTGCAACGCGTGGGACAAAACGGAATTGAAACATAAAGACTTACGGTGTCGGGCGTACACATTTCGGCAGTAGCGGCGCGCTCAATGGAAGTTTCAATGCAAAGGCGAATCTTTTGAGGCATTACAAGATAATACTTTTCCAAAACCTCAGCGGCCTTTTCGCCGTACATATCCTTCATTTTAAGCCAAAAGGACACGGGACGAATTCCCGTAAGTATTCCCCAAGGCGGACGTATTCCCGTTGCTGCGGAAAAAGCCTTGAACATTGCCGTTTTTACTGCCGCCTTTTCTTTATCGTAAAGAATATCGCAAACCTTTGCGCTTGCGGTATGAATTTCGCCGTTGCTATCGGTAAATTCAGCAGAAGCCGTTTCTCCGTCAAAAAAAGCCTTCATTTCACGGCCGTCATTTGTACCTGCGGCAAATTTGGTATTGGGGAAGAACAGCATACACATATTTTCGCAATCAAAACGAAAATCATGTCCTATAATTTCAAGCTTCATAATTCAATTCCCTCAACAAAAGCACGCACAAAGGGATTCGTTTCTCTTTCACAGCCTATGGTTGAAGAAAACCCGTGTCCCGATTCAAGCTTAATATCATCGGGAAGAGCTATCAGCTTTAAAACCGATTTTTTTATTGTTTCCGTATCGCCCAAAGGGAAATCGGTTCTTCCAATGGATCCGTTAAACAAGGTATCTCCGCTGAACATGATTTTTTCTTCAGGGCAATAATAACAAACGGAGCCGGGCGTATGTCCGGGAGTGTGTATTACTTGAAGCAAATAAGGACCAAAATTTATTTTATCTCCGTCCTTTAACCAAACATCACACTCGTACTCTCTTTTTTCAAGAGGTACGCCTATGGGGTTTCTGATATAATCGCTTTCAAAATAAGGCTTTTCATCACAATGAGCGTAGACCTTCGAGCTGTATTTTTCTCTGAAATACTGGATTTCATACATATGGTCGGAATGTCCGTGTGTGAGAAGAATTATTTCAGGTACAAGACCGTCAAGAGCCTTTTCTATTTTTTCATGGGAATCGGCAGGGTCTATGATAATCGCCCGATTTTGACTGTTATCACTGATAATATAAGTATTAGTTACGAAAGAACCAAGTCTTATACGTTTATAATTCATGGAGCTTTAAACCTCTTTCTTTTAATAAACGGGGAAAAAGATATCTTTAAAGACTATTAACACCATAAGTATTAATAAAGCAACGAGGCCCACAAAATGAACCACCGCTTCATACTTTTTGGGAACGCGCTTTCTTGTTACAAGCTCAATGAGAAGGAATATAAGTCTTCCGCCGTCAAGCGCGGGAAGCGGCAACAAATTCATTACTGCCAAATTCAAAGAGATAAGAGAAACAAGAGAGAGTATCGCGTCGAGGCCAAGCTTTGCGGAATCCGCAATGGCGCTTGAAATACCGACGGGACCCGAAACGTATTTTACGGACATTTTACCCGTTATAAGCTGACCGATACTTTCATACATCATGGAAATATAAGAGCCCGTTCTGCTGAAGGTTTCTTTCATAACGTTACCAAATGTTTTTTCTTTGCCGTAAACCTTGAAGTCAACAGAAAAGCTTGAAAGTCCGTCAGCCTGCTCAACCTTCGGGAAAACCACGTCTTCAAGAACGACCTCTTCTCCGTCACGAAGAACCGTCACGTCAACGCTGTCAAGATTGAAATCCAATGCGAAAGCCGTACCTATATCCACATAGTCTCCGATCTTACGGTCGTCTATCTTTAAAATAACGTCACCTATTTGGAGACCGTAATCATCAGAAACAGAGTTTTCCATAAACTCTCCTACCGTAAGAGAGGGAATTCCCGCTCTCATAACAAGGATAAGAGTTATTATAAAGCCCAAAACCAAATTCATCAAAGCGCCCGCCGAAACTATCAGCAGTCTTGCCCAAATATTCTTTTTGTCAAAGCCGTTGGGGTCTTCACTTGCGTCATCCTCGCCCTCCATTGCAACGTAACCGCCTATGGGGAAAAGACGGAGAGCGTACAGGGTTTCGCCCATCTGTTTTTTAAAAATGGCAGGTCCCATACCCAAAGCAAACTCATTTACCTTTGTTTTTGTAAGCTTTGCGCATATGAAATGACCGAACTCATGAATAAAAATCAGAAAACCAAGAATGAGTACAGTATAAACTATCTGTAATACAATATCCATCATGTAAAATCCTTTATACTTTTTAATTATATGTATTTCTCAACCGTAAGACGCGTCTTGCGGTCAATCTCGAGAATATCTTCCAACGTTGGAGTTGAAATAAGCGGGATATCATTCAACGCACGTTCAACAAACTCAACTATTTTAGGATAACGGATATCTCCTTTTAAAAATCTCTCAACCGCTATTTCGTTTGAAGCATTCAGAACCGCAGTTGCCGTACCGCCCGTTTTCTTCGCCGCCCTGCAAATGAGAGGTGCAGGGAACGTCTTATAATCAGGTTCATAGAAGGTAAGTTTTGCGATCTTTGCCAGATCAAGCTTATCTATCTGTCTGCCGCTTCTGTTGGGATATGTCAGCGCATACTGAATCGCAAGTCTCATATCGGGAACGGAAAGCTGTGCAAGAACCGAGCCGTCAACTGTTTCTATCATGGAATGAACGATGCTTTCTCTGTGAACAAGAACATCTATCTTTTCATCGGGAACGCCGAAAAGATACATGGCCTCAATTATCTCAAAGCCCTTGTTCATCATGGTTGCGCAATCTATAGTGATTTTTGAGCCCATTTTCCAATTAGGGTGTTTCAGCGCAGATTCCGCAGTAACTTTTTCAAGCTCTGCAGATGTCATACCCCAAAAGGCACCGCCCGATGCGGTCAGAATTATTCTTGACAGTTTTTCTCCAAGTATACGGTCAGCAGTGTCATCTTTAGTGGGATTTATACCGTTAAGGCATTGGAAAACAGCAGAATGCTCGCTGTCTACAGTCAAAATCTCAGCATGATTTTCAGAAGCGGTTTTTAAAATTATATCGCCTGCAACAACAAGGCTTTCTTTATTTGCAAGAGCTACCGTCTTACCTCTGCGAACACATCGGTAGGTTGGTAACATTCCTGCCATACCCACGATTCCGTTCACGGCAATATCGAAGTCAGCGGAATCTATCGCTTCAAGAATTCCGTCCATTCCGCTAAAAATTCGCGTATTTGTATCGGAAACACGAAGCCGAAGTTCGTGTGCGGCATCAATATCTGCAACCGCAACCAAACTCGGCGAAAATTCTCTTATTTGTTTTTCAAGTAAATCAATGCTTTTGAATGCAGTGAGTAAAGTAACTTCAAGGCCCATTTCCTTGGCACAGGAAAGAGTTTGCGTACCAATGGAACCCGTGGAGCCCAAAACTGCAATTTTTCTGTTTTTATTTACCAATTTTCAAACACCATACTTTATTAAAACTTATCCACAAAAACGGGGCACATTGTCATCGCTATATACAAAAACGGAGAAACAAACAGCACAGAGTCGAATCTATCCATTATTCCACCATGTCCGGGAATCAAGTTTCCGAAGTCCTTAACTCCGAAGCATCTTTTTATAAGAGAAGCGACCAGATCGCCGAACATTGCGCAAAAACTGCCGATACAGGAATAAATTGCAAGAACGCCGTAATTTACCGTAATATCCGAAACAAAAACATCTACGCAATATGCAAAAATCAAAGTTGCCGCAACCGTCGCAAATACAGCGCCTATTGAACCTTCAATCGTCTTTTTGGGGCTGATTTTAGGGGTAAGCTTGTGTCTTCCGAAAAGCTTTCCGAAAATATATCCGCCAGAATCCGCAGCCCAAGCGCAAAGAATAATAAGAACAATGTTCCATCTGTCGCCTGTAAGTCTGTGAGCGAATACTATCGTCGTAAGGAAGCAGGGAATGATTACAGACATAAGAAATACTACGCTGAGATGCTCAAGACTGTAAGTTTTATACGAAAGCAACAAGGTGGAAAACAATATAACGGCATAAATGAAAATCAGAACAAAAAGCGCATTTCCGATTTCAAAATGAAGACCCAAAGGTTCAACCAGGCGGGAGATCACCGAAATGAACGGAATAACAAAAGCAAAGATCATGCTTATAGAGGTTAACGCCTTGCTCTCAATATATTTTGTTACAATAAGGACCTCATAAAGAGCCGCAGCGCTGAGTAAGGCAACAAAGAAATTCAAGACCAACGGCACGTTACAGAAAAATATAAGCGCGGCTACTAAAATAATAAGTATTGCCGCTGAAAACAATCGGCTTTTCATAGTATGAGAATCCTTTCTCTTCTGAATAAAATAAAATGTTTACTCGACAAGTCCGCCGAACTTTCGAGTTCGTTTATTATAATCGATAATGGCCTTAGCAAGCTCATCGGGAGTAAAATCAGGCCAACAAACGGGAGTTATATAAATCTCCGAATAAGACGCCTGCCACAAAAGGAAATTGGAAAGGCGGCTCTCTCCCGCCGTTCTGATTATCAGATCGGGATCGGGAAGGCCTCCCGTATAAAGCTTTTCGGAAATATCCGTCTCCGTAATAAGTTTATTCGGATTAGCATTTATAAATTCGTTGACAGCGTGGATAATTTCAGCCCTTCCGCCGTAATTTACCGCAAGGTTTACAATAAATTCATTACCGTTTTCAGCGGTCTTTTCTTCTATGTATTTCAGCTTCTCCTGAAAATCATCGCTGAAAGCACTCATATCGCCTATAAATCGGATACTTGAATCTTTAAACGTTTTCATTTTACCGGAATTTATCTCTTTGATTATCTTATCCATATAGCTTGAAAAAAGATTCATCAAATGATCGACTTCCGCTTTGGGACGAAGCCAATTCTCCGTAGAAAAAACGTAAAACGTAACACAACGGACACCGATATCTCTGCAATGGCGAACAATTTTCTCCAAAGCTTCTACTCCGGCGTTATGACCTTGTGTTCTTAATAGGTTACGGGCTTTAGCCCATCTGCCGTTCCCGTCCATAATAAAGCCTATATGGACGGGAATATTAGCATAATTTACAGTATCATTAGTAGACAAGATCAGATCTCCATGATTTCTTTTTCTTTATCTTTTGCAAGCTTATCAATATCAGCGCAATATTTATCTGTTGCGTCCTGAATATCTTTTTCACAAGCCTTCAAATCGTCTTCTGTAATTTCGGACTTTTTCTTCTGATCCTTGAATTTATCTATAGCGTCACGTCTTACGGAACGAATAGCAACTTTAGCTTCTTCTGCTGATCTTGAAATATCCTTAACGATTTCTTTTCTTCTCTCTTCAGTAATGGGAGGGAAAATAAGACGGAGAGATTTGCCGTCATTCTGGGGATTAATTCCGATATTGGAAGCCTGGATAGCTTTTTCCATATTCTTAAGGGAGCTTGCGTCATAGGGTTGAATAACCAGGATTCGAGCTTCCTGAACGGAAATGCTTGCCATCTGGTTGATGGGTGTGGGGGAACCGTAATAATCTACTGTAATTCGGTTAAGGATGGAAGGATTTGCTTTGTTCGCTCTGATATCAGAGAAGGTACGCTTGAGGGATTCGATAGTTTTATCAAATTTTGCTTCGATTTCTTTGTATTGAGGCTTCATTGTTGTTAATTCCTTTCATTTCTTAATTTTATATCAAACAGACATTTTTTTAGTTTCTTTACAAATAAGTGTTCCGATATTGTCTCCTCTTACTGCGTTGACAATATTGTCTCCGTTGCCCAATTCAAAAAGCTGAGCGGGAAGACCATTGTCCTTAAGAAGAGCCGCCGCGGTAGTATCAATAACGGAAAGCTCTTTGCTGAGAATATCAAGATAGCTGATTTTTTCGTATTTGAAATTCTCTTTATTTTCAGGGATAGGCTTATTGGGGTCGTATTCGTAAACGAAGTCAATGCTCTTTGCCAAAAGAAGAACGTCTGCCGCAATTTCAACAGCTCTGAGGGCTGCCGCAGTATCCGTTGTGAAGAAGGGGTTTCCTGTTCCGCAACCGAAGATTACGATCTTGTTGTTTTCAAGATGAGCTACCGCTTTATCCCTTATATAAGGTTCAGCAAACTGCTGCATATCTATCGCCGCAAGAACTCTGCAGTCGATATCTATTTTCTTAAAAGTATCCTGAAGCGCAAGACAGTTCATCATAGTTGCGAGCATTCCCATATGGTCAGCTCTCGTTCTGTCAAGATCGTTACCCTTTCCGCCTCTCCAGAAATTACCTGCACCGACAACTATTGCGATCTGAACGCCGTTGTTGTGGCATTCCTTTATTTTCTCGCAAACGGCGCGGGCAATATCAAAGTCTATTCCGGTTTTCTTTTCTCCCGCAAGAGCTTCACCGCTTATTTTAATTAAAACTCTTTTATATTTTGACCATTCCATAGGAACCTTCCCCCTTCAATAATATGCCTGAAAATTAAAGCAACTCGTATTTTTCAAAAATTCCCGCAACTTCTGCTTCGTCTTTGGGATCTTTAACTTCCACTTTATCGAAAAGAGACCAATATTCTGTGTGAGAAACCATAGAACCGTCGGGTTTGGAACCGTATTCCGCAAGCGTTTCACATTCAAGGAAAGTTGCGCAAGTATAAGTTTCAAAAGAACATCCGTTATCGGGATATTCGCTGTTGTCATAATGAACAAATCTCTTGACGAACATATTGCCCTTGTTTACATAAGCAACAGTGCCCTTTCTGAGATCCATACCCAATTTGAAAGCTCTTTCAGTATCATCGGATTTGAGAGTCATGAACTTATCGCCGAAATGAACTCTGTGGTCCGCAAGATTTGTATAGGGCCAAACCATAAAAGTTCTGTTGGGAAGAAGTCCCGTATCTTCGGTGTTGAAAGGAAGGAGTTCCACACCGCCTCTGTCAAGAACCGTAAGAGCCCACATTGCAAATTTTTGGGATTCACCGCTGCAGTTTTCAATGAAATGTGTTATCTTAACATCGCTGCTTTCTTCGGAAAGCATTACCGTTGTAGTAAGCTGCAAACCTGTTACTTCCTGAATATCGGTTGAGAAGAAAACCTCATTCTCATGAATTTCATATGTTACGGGGTTGTTATCGGGATAATATGTTTCAGCATATTCGGGGCTGATCCAAAGTCTGTGACCGCCGTAGAGGTACCAAACAGCATCGTCACCGTAAACCTCTTTCACTTCTTCAGACTTATTATGAGTGATTCTGTTTATATCCTCATACATCATATTTTCTTTACCGCAAAAACCGTATCTGATAATACGGGGACCGATATCAAGCGTCACCAAAAGGTCAACTATACCGTTGGAGATCTCAAGACATTTACCGAAATTCTTATAATCTTTTTCTTTAAAAGTTATCATTGTATATTCCTCCTGCAGATAATTTATATATCCTATAAATTATATCATAACATAATCCTATTGTCAATACGACTTATACATGAATTTACCGAAAAACAAAAAAATGTCCTTTTTTCTTCATTATTAAACCCCGAACGGAACATAAGAAAATGCTTTTTCCGAAAACTCCAACTTCTTTATACGGAAGAAACTCCAAATCGGGAACGGATTTTTATATTTTACGGTAAATCCTTCTGAATTTTCATTAAAAGCCGTTGATTTTGTGATGAAAATATGATACAATATAAAAAGTGAAGAGGTGAAACCATGATAACGGGAATAGTTGCGGAATATAATCCATTCCATTACGGACATGCATACCAAACAGAAAAAATAAAAGAATTGAGAGCCGACGGAATAATTGCTGTCATGAGCGGGAATTTCGTACAAAGATGCGAGCCCGCATTTTTCAGA
This sequence comes from Clostridia bacterium, assembly GCA_017441125.1. Taxonomy (GTDB): domain Bacteria; phylum Bacillota; class Clostridia; order Oscillospirales; family UBA644; genus HGM12619. Next base: position 1,585 of record JAFSAH010000045.1, on the reverse strand, counting down.
AAACATGCAAGAGCTGAAGCAGCGGTAAAAAACGGTGTTGACCTCGTAATAGAGCTTCCCGTGAGATTCGCCACAGCCTCTGCGGAAAAATTTGCTTACGGAGCTGTTTATTTACTTGATAAATGCGGTTGCGACACGCTGAACTTCGGAAGTGAAAGCGGTAATATTGAGGAGTTGGAAGCATGCGCGGAAAAGCTTCTCGAAGCAGATAAAACAGGACTGTTGGCTCAAGCTATCAGCGGAGAAGAAAGTTTCGCCCGAACGAGAGAAAAAATCGGAGGAAAGATCCTTTCCGAACCCAATAATATTTTGGGAGTGGAATACATAAAAGCCATAAAAAAACAGGGTTCAAAAATGAAGTCCGAAACGATAAAAAGATCTTTTGGATACCACGCCTCGGCATCAGAACTGAGAATTAAAATTCCCAAAGGCGAGTTTGACGGTTTACCCGAAAGTACAAAAGAAATAATTTTAAGAGAGCAAGCTTTAGGAAAGCTCCCTGCGGAAAATAAAAATCTCGAAAAAGTTTTTCTTGCATTTTTGAGAAACGCCCGTGAATCCGACTTTGACGGAATTTACGGAATAAACCAAAAAGAAGGTTTTGGAAACAGAATACTCAACGCAAGAACCGCGACTTCAATGGAAGAGGTATTCAACCTGATAAAATCTAAAAAATATCCGCTTTCAACAGCAAAAAGAGGTCTTCTTTCGGCGTATTTAAGAATACCAAATGATAAAATAATGCCGCAATATATAAGACCGCTGGCGTTCAACGATATAGGCAGAGAACTTCTGAAAGAGATCGGCAAAAACACCACTGTAATAAATAATTTGGCAGAGCTCACCAATACTGAGGGAAAAATCTTTGCAGATGAAGAACGGAGAGCTACAGACCTATTTGGATTGGCTTTACCCATAGTTCCCAACGGTTTTTCGGAATTCACAGATAAAAACACGCTGTACGTGAAGGCTTAAACCTTTACAGAAAGGGATAATATGAAAACAGTAATACTTTTACCGCTTGAGGAATATGCAATCAATAAAATAAACGATTTGGCAAAGGGAAAATGTAAAATACTGTATAAAACGGTGGAAACTGTTACTGCGGAGGACATTTCCGACGCTGATGCCATATTGGGAAACGTACCTCCCATGCTTTTGAAAGAGGCAAAGAATCTTAAATGGCTTCAAAGCTCCATGGCAGGAGTTGATTCCTATTTGGGCGGAGTTTTGCCTGAAGGTGTAAAGCTTACGAACGTTACAGGGGCTTTCGGTCTTGCAATTTCAGAGCATATGGTTGCTACGGTATTCACTCTTTATAAAAAGCTTCATTTATACAGAGATAATCAGAATAACGCCCAATGGCTCGACAGAGGCGAAGTAAAGCAAATCGAAGGCGCAACGGTTCTCACAGTAGGTCTCGGAGATATTGGCGGCAGCTTTTCGAAGAAAATGAAAGCGTTGGGCGCATACACAATCGGTGTCAGAAGAAAAGACACTTCAAAACCCGAATATATAGATGAATTAATTCTTCAAGCAGATTTAGATTCAGTTCTACCAAGAGCAGACATCGTAGCACTTGCAC
>JAFSAH010000044.1 GCA_017441125.1 Clostridia bacterium | reverse complement strand
CCCTTTTGCAAATTAAAACAAACAGCAGTCACGATATCACTTTCAGAAAAGCAGGATTTTCTGTAGCCAAAACAATGCTCTTCTCCGTATACACGGTGAAGCTCGCCGAATCTGTCCACAAATTCCGTATACTCAACAACTTGAGACATTTCGGAACCGTAAGCCCCTGCGTTCATTTTTACGGCGCCGCCGACACTTCCCGGAATACCGTGAAGCGCCTCCATTCCGCAGAGAGAATTTTTTGCGGCTTCGGAAGCCACCTTTGAAAGAAGGCAGCCGGAGGAGGCAATAATTTTATTTTCAGAAACGGTAAGATTTTTCAGCTCGCCCGTAAAAATTACCGCCTTATCTATTCCCGAATCCTTGACGAGAAGATTTGAACCGTTTCCCAAAACAAAATATGAAATATTATATTTATTAAATATCTTAACAGTTTGCGATACGTCTTCCGAGGATGCAGGACTTACCATAAGCGGCGTTTCGCCGCCTATTTTAAAGGTTGTATAATTACAAAGAGCAACATTTTCGGAAAAAGCTATGCCTGCACCTTTTAGTTCGCAAATAGCCTCCGAATACAAACTACAATTCATTTTTGCCCGTACCTTTCATAAAAAATCAATCAACAGAAAGTCCCATATTCTTCATGAGACGTTTATTTAATTCTTCAGCCGTATTGTAACCCATTCTGCGCTGTCTGTTGTTCATTGCAGCGACCTCGATAATAATGGCAAGATTTCTACCGGATCTTATGGGAATGGTTATAGTAGGCTTTTTCAAACCGAGTATATCGTAATAATGATCGTCAAGTCCGAGACGCTCATACTGCTTTTCGGTACTCCAGGGCTCAAGCTGAACGACCAAGTCTATTTTTTCGGTCTCTTTTACGGCACCCACACCGAATATTCTGCGGACATCAACGAGACCGATACCTCTGAGCTCGATAAGATGTCTTATCATTTCAGGCGCAGAGCCCACAAGAGTTTTATTGGAAACTCGTTTTATTTCAACAGCGTCGTCGGAAATCAGACGGTGACCTCTCTTAAGAAGCTCCATAGCAGTCTCACTTTTGCCTACACCGCTGTCCCCTATCATGAGTATACCTTCGCCGTAAACCTCAACAAGAACGCCGTGGAGGGTTATACGGGGCGCGAGATGAACGTTAAGAGAGCTGATAAGCGCGTAAGAAAGCTCGGACGTTGTTTCTTCTGATGCGTAAACAGTGATTTGATATTTTTCTGCAGCCGCAATAATTTCAGGGAAGACTTCTATTTTATGCGCAAGAAAAACTACGGGGATTCCCGAAGCGAAAAGTCGGTCAATGATCAATCTTCTTTTTTCAGCGCACATTTTGGCAAGATATGAAGCCTCTTCTTTACCCAAAATCTGAATACGCTTGGAGTCAAAACAGTCATAATAATCCGCAAGCTGAAGCGCGGGACGGTTTATCTCCGTAGACGTTATAAAGTTTTTTTCCGCATCCCCTCTATCGCCCTCGGGAACATATACCTTTTCAAGAGATAAATCTTTTATAATAGTTGCAAGGCTTACTTTATACTGTTCCATTAAAAAATATCCTTTCTCACTCGAAAATATTCATTATTAAAACTGTTTTCCGAAAAATTCATAAAATAAAATACAGAAGTGAAACAACTAAAAGTCCACAATAAATCATGAGACAAAAAACTGTTCCACCTCTGCATAAATTAGATTTCAAATTGAAATGATATCACACAAAAGATTATTCTTCAACTTCTGCAGATTCTTCAGCAACTTCTTCTGCTTCTGCGGACTCTTCAGCAACTTCTTCTACTGCTGCTCTGATTGAAAGATTGATCTTCTGAGCTTCATAATCGATCTCTGTGATCTTAGCATTAACCTTCTGACCAACAGTAAGAGCGTCAGCAACCTTTGCAAGTCTTTCTTTAGAGATCTGAGAAATGTGAACAAGACCGTCGATTCCGGGAATAACGTTTACAAATGCACCGTAAGGCATGAGCTTAACAACTGAAACTTCAACAACGTCATCAACATTGTAGTTTGCCTTAAGAATATCCCAGGGATTTTCATCGGGGTTTTTCATTGTAAGAGAAATTCTCTTCTTTTCTTTGTCAAAGCTCTTAACGATAACACTTACTTTTTCGCCTACGGAAACGAGTTCAGCAGGATTCTTAACTCTTGTCCATGTCATATCGGAGATATGTACAAGACCGTCTACGCCGCCGATATCAACAAATGCGCCGAATGCTGTAAGAGACTTAACAACACCGTCGTATTTCTTGCCTTCTTCAAGAGAATTCCAGAAGCTTTCAATTTCAGCCTGTCTTTTTTCTCTGAGAACGCTGCGAATAGAACCGATAACACGTTTACGTCTGCCGTTGCCTTCGTCAACTTCAATGATGCGGAAGTTAACTTCTGTGTTCTTAAGGGGCTCAAGGTCTTCGTCCTTCTTCAATGTAGCCTGAGATGCGGGAACGAACACTCTGACACCATGAATGGCTATAATAAGTCCTCCCTTAACAATCTCAGAAACTTTGCCTGTAAGAACGGTTTTCTGCTCATACGCTTCGTTGATCTTTTCAAGACCTTTAACCATATCAAGATGTTTTTTGGAAAGCTGTGCTGTGCCTTCACTGTCCGTTACCTTGACAACAAACGCCTCAATCTCGTCACCGATTTTGGGAGCCTCGTCATCAGCAAATTCTGCTGTGGGGATAATGCCGGAGTATTTTACTCCAAGGTCCACCTGAACTTCGGTACCGTTGATAGCACTGATGATACCTTTTACTCTCTGGCCGTTACGAATAGTCTTAAGGGACTCTTCAAGAGCCTCCAGAAAGTCAACGTCCTGTTCAATGACGTCTTTGTTGTCGATTTCGCTAATCATGTTAAAAATAACCTCCTCGACTGCTCTAACAGGTGTAGATGCACCTGATGACAGTCCTATTTTTTTATATTTAATATAATAGGGTAACTCCTTAACGCTTTCGATATGGTACGCTTCGCAAAATTGAGATGCAATATCGAAAAGCTTCTTTGTGTTGGAACTGTTTTTACCGCCAACAACAATAAACATGTCCACCTTTTGCGCAAGGTCTCTTACCTGCTGCTGCCGTTCCTCGGTGGAGTGACAAATCGTGTTTTCAACAGTGATATTCTTATATTGAGAAATGAACTTTTTCATCTCCTCAAACATTTCCACGGAAAAGGTCGTTTGAGAAACAAAAGTGATCTGTTCATCTTCGCTATATATATTATGCACTATTTTTTTCAATTCGTCAATATCTTTTACGACATAAAATTTGTTTTTACAATTACCGATGATGCCTTTTACTTCAGGATGTTCAATATTTCCCGAAATTATAAGGGTTTTTGAATCTGTGGCAATTTTATGAATTTTTTTCACTTTAGGACAGGTCTCATCAAAGACCACCGCTTTTTTGGCTTTTAAGGCATCTATTACCGAAGAAGACACTCCGTGAGAACGGATTACGACAACATCTCCCTCGTTAATATCGTCAATATTTTCGGTTGAAGTAACGCCTTTTGATGACAATTCATTAATAATGTCGGGATTATGTATCAACTCGCCCCAAGTAAAGATCTTACGACCTCGAAGCTCTTCGTTTTCCAAAATATCGTAAACAGCCTTTACCGCACGTTCAACACCGAAGCAAAAACCTATCGTATCTGTTTTTAAGATTTTCATACCTTTAAATCATATACCTTTTCCATGAGAATCTTTCCCGCAGCCTTACGAGGATCTTCCGCTTCGGCAGGAATCTCTATATCTCCGTAAGAAAAGCTTTTCCCGATTATTACCGTCATGGAATTAAATATCATGAGTTTTCTTTTGTAAATAATCCTTACGGGCTGCAGAGTTGCTTTTGTTTTTTCGGCAATCATGGCAATTCCGCCTTTGGCATCGCTTTCTTCTTCGGAAGAGATTCTTGTGCCTTCGGGGAAAATACCCAAAGTTTTACCTTCCTTGAGAACTCGAAGCGCATTTTTTATAGCCGAAATGTCAGCCCTGCTTCTGTCAACGGGAAAAGCTCCGTAAGCCTTTACAACGTTTTTAATAATGGGAATTTTAAAAAGAGAATTTTTAGCCATGAAAATAATTTTTCTGCTGCCAAAAGCAAGATTAAGGCAAAAAATATCCATAATCGACTGATGATTTCCGTAAACGATCAGCGAACCGTCAGGCGCGATATTCTCTTTGCCGACTATCTTTATTTTATTAAAAACATAGATATAAAAGCCCAAAACTATTTTAGCAAGTGTATACATTATGAAAGTTTTTCCTTAATAATATTTAAAATAAACTTCTTTGTTTCGTCTTCCGTCATTTCGGAATTATCAACGGGGATTGCATCTTCCGCCTGCTTCAGAGGTGAAATCTTACGGTTTGAGTCATTAAAATCTCTTTGAATAATATCCTCCAAAACCTTATCGTAGGAAATATCAATTCCTTTAGCGGCATACTCTTTAAAACGGCGGTCAGCGCGCTTTTCGGGAGAAGCAAAAAGGAAGAATTTTATATTGGCATTGGGAAGAATAACCGTTCCCACATCTCTGCCGTCCATTATTATATTCTCTTTTTCTGCGATATTTCTTTGCAGATCAAGAAGAAATGAACGTACTTCTGGGATTGCAGATACCGCTGACGCAGCCATTGAAACATCGTTTGTGCGAAGCTGCTCGTTAACTTCTTCGCCGTTTACAAAAACATGCTGTTTTCTGTTGCTGTCATATTCAACGTCAACATTAAGGCTTTCAAGCAATTTTACAACCTTTTCAGCATTTGAAGGCTCAACCTTGTTCTTAACAATATAGAAGCCTACAGCTCTGTAAAGAGCCCCCGTATCAACGTGAACTAAAGACAACTCCTTCGCAACAAAGCCTGCAAGAGTGCTTTTGCCTGCGCCTGAAGGTCCGTCAATCGCAATATTGATCATATCCCATACTCCAATTCGATTAATTTATACTAACAACGGCTCTGTGTCCGAGACCTACAGCGACCTCATTAAGGTTCAGCATACCAACGCCGAAAAATACCGCTACCGCTATATGCTCGCCGCTTCTCGCCACCGCTATTTTTCCACCTATATTAAGACCCAACGCTTTTTGCATGACCTGAGACATCGCATCTCTTGCCGCGCCCGCAACTCCGCCCTCTTCCGAATGGGAATCGGTGATTATTCCTTCGCGCTTTGCAAGAATAATCGCTCTCTCAAGAACTTTATTCACAGAGGCTATGAAATCTCCGCCGAAATCGGTTGCGGCGGCTTTTATACCGTTTTTCAAAAGCTGTTCTTTAATTACAGCCTCTTCCGCTCTGTCTTCTGATGCAACGATCTTTAATGCTGCAGCGGCAACTGTACGACTTCCTTTTTCCTGCATGTGATTGTCCTCACTCTTAATATAGATTAAATGCTGTAAGCCAAGGCTTTTCCTGCGGCTCTGCCCGTAGAGAAAGCGATCTGAAGATTAAAACCGCCAGTGTACGCGTCCGCATCAATAACTTCACCGATAAAATACAGACCGGGAAGAATTTTAGATTCAAGCGTTTTCGGGTCGAGCTCATTGACGGCAACCCCGCCTGAAGTAACAACCGCCTCTTCAACGGGACGCTTTCCCTTTACCGTAAGAGTAAAATTCTTCAACAAACGCACAAGCTCTGCTCTTTGTGCTGAAGTTACCGAATTAATCTTTCTGTCGTGCTCAATACCCGAAAGCTTAATAACTACGGGAATCATCTTTTTTGGAAGAAGATCTCCCAAGGAATTTCCAAAATCTTTATTTATATATTTCGCAAAGTCCGAAAGGACGCGTTTATCCAACGTTTTTACATCAAGGGCGGGCTTCATATCAATAACTATCTTGTCTCCGTTTTCGGTATGTGCGGAAGCGGAGAGAATAACGGGACCTGAAACCCCGTAGCCCGTAAACATGAGTTCTCCGAAATCGGAATATACGGATTTGTTGCCCCTGAGCACCGTTACGGAAATATTCTTAAGGGAAAGCCCCATAAGCTCCGCGCAGGTATTTTGCTCTTCAACCTCCAAAGGAACGATGGAGGCTTTACGCTCCGTGACGGTATGACCTGCCTGCTCTGCAAGCTTATAGCCAATACCTGTCGAGCCTGTAAGCGGATAGGACAGACCTCCCGTAGCAACCACAACCTTTTTTGCAAAAAGAGCTCGTCCGTCGACAAGTTTACAGCCCTTAAGCTCGCCGTTTTCAATAATAAGACTGTCTACCTCGCCTCGAATGTGGCCGATCTTCTCCGAAGTCACATATTTTTTCAGTGCATCGGAAATATCCGAAGAACGGTCGCTGACGGGAAAAACTCTGTCTCCCCTTTCGGTTTTCAGCGGAACGCCCAAATCTTCAAAAAAGGACATGGTATCGGAAGAATCAAAGGCGCTGAAGGAAGAGTATAAAAATCTTCCGTTGCGCACAGTATTCTCAACAAGAGTTCTGACATCGCAATTGTTTGTGACGTTACAGCGACCCTTGCCTGTAATGAGTAATTTCTTACCGTATATATTATTTTTTTCAATAAGTGCAATTTTTCCGAATCCGAATTCGGAAACGGTACCTGCGCACATCATTCCGGAGGCACCTGCACCGATAACGACAACGTCGTAAAAAGAACTGTTCAAATTAGCCATATATATATTGTATCAAAAACTGAAAAGAAAATCAATAGATTTCATTAAAAAAACCATGAAATATTACAAAATCACCAACAAAATGGCTCATTTTTTGTGTACAAACCTAAAAAAACATCAAATAATTTAACTGTTTAAAAAGAGAGTCAGAAAACGAATTATCGCGGCAAATCAATTTTCTATAAATCTGACGATTCCTTTACCTATCCTTGTATGTAAAAGTCCGAACAAAACACAGGCTCCTACGGTATTGATCATAAGGTCATCTATATCTCCAGTGCCCATCATGAACAAAACCTGAAGGATTTCTGCCGTTGCGGACAGTGATGCAACAGTAAAAAGGAACACGAAGAAGTTATGCTGCTTTTTATAAAATAAGGGCAAGAAAACCGCAAAAGGCATAAAGAGAATAAAGTTACCGACAATGTTCATCATGAAGCTGTTCAAAGACACCGTTCCGATCATATAGCCGTGAATGTATCTGTACATCATGCTGAAAGGTCTTATATTCATGTAATTTTCCAAATAATATGAAACAGTTTCACTGTCCTGCAAAAAAATCAGCCCATAGCCTCTTGAAAAGGAGGATTCAAAGAAAAGGAAGTTAATAAGCAGTACCAAATACAGCGCAAAGGAGCAAAACAATGCGATCCTGAGTAAATCTTTTCTTTTTTCGGGGAAAAGAATTCTACCGGATATTTTTGCCGCAAGATATATGCCCACGCAAGCAAGAATAATGATCAGCACCCGAAATAACGGTCTGATAAAGAAGCCGTCCGAAAACTCCGCCCTTAAATACAAACCGACACAAATGGAAGAGAACACACAACTCAAACAAGTAAAAAGCGTTCCGAGAAATTTTTTAAACATTTTCGCCAACCATTCTGAGGAAATCCTCTTCGCTGATTATGCTCACTCCGAGATTTTGAGCCTTGGTAAGCTTACTGCCCGCTTCCGAACCCGCAAGAACGTAAGTAGTTTTCTTTGAAACGGAAGAGCTGACCTTACCGCCTCTTTTTGTTATTATAGCCGATGCCTCGTCCCTTGTAAATGATTCAAGAGTTCCCGTAAGAACAAAGGTCATTCCCGCAAAAATATCGGAAACCTTATCGGATTTATAAACCATGTTCACACCTGCGGCTTCAAGCTCCGAAATGAGAGTAATATTATGCGGATTTGCAAAAAAGTCTCTGATATAATGCGCCGTTATGGGCCCTATTTCATCAATAGCCGTAAGAGCTTCTTCGGAAGCCTCTGCAAGAGCCTTCATTGTTCCGAATTTAGCCGCAAGTATCTGTCCCGTCTTCTGTCCCACGTGGCGGAGACCCAAAGCATAGATGACCCTGTCAAGATTTGCAGCTTTTGACTTTTCAACGGAATTACGCAGATTTTCAGCGGAAACAGCGCCGAAGCCCTCCATTTGAGAAATAGCGGCATAATCAAGCTTATACAGATCCGATGCTGAAGAGATAAGTCCTTCGGAAACAAAGCGTTCGATATTTTGTCCGCCTACTCCCTCAATATCCATTGCATCGCGAGACACAAAATGTATTATTCTTCTTGAAAGCTGCGCGGGACATTCGCTGTTTATGCATCTTACAAAAGGAGTGTCTTCATCTGAAACAACTTTACTGCCGCAAACGGGGCAAGACTCCGGCATTTTAAACACGACTGCGTTCTCGGGACGCTTTTCCTTAACAACGCACACGATTTCGGGAATAATATCCCCTGCTTTTACTACCTTGACTGTATCTCCTATACGAATATCCTTCTCTGCAATAAAGGCCTTATTATGAAGAGTAGCCTTTCCAACGGTGCTTCCCGAAAGAAGTACGGGAGTAAGTATAGCCAACGGAGTCAAAACGCCTGTCCTTCCCACGTTGATTCGGATATCTTCAAGCAGAGTTTCCTTTTCTTCGGGCGGATATTTAAACGCGATCGCCCATTTGGGAGCCTTTGCGGTACTACCTAATGCAGAACGCATTGTAAGGCTATTCACCTTTACAACAGCCCCGTCAATATCAAAGGCATACGAAGATCTCATTTCTCCAAGTCGCGCTATCTCGACTATCACATCATCAATATTTTTAAAGACCGTATAATAAGGGCTTACGGGGAATCCCATCCTTTTTATAAAATTCAAGGTTTCCGCATGGGTGGAAAACTCAATACCCTCAACCTTTTGCAAATTAAACACGATAATATCAAGCATTCTTGAGGCTGTGACCTTGCTGTCAAGCTGTCGAAGAGAGCCCGCAGCGGCGTTTCTTGGATTAGCAAAAAGAGATTCGCCGTTTTCTTCCCGCGCCTCATTGAGCTTTGCAAACGCCTTTTTGGGCATATAAACCTCGCCCCTTACGATCAAATGAGGAGGACAATCTTCGGGTAGTGACAAGGGAATAGACTTTACAGTCTTAAGGTTGGCAGTAATATCCTCGCCTACTGTTCCATCGCCTCTCGTGGCGCCTCTGACGAAAATTCCGTTCTCATATTCAAGGGCAACGGACAGCCCGTCTATCTTAAGCTCAACAACATATTCCGCATCGGGGAAGATTTGTTTAACACGGGTATCAAAAGCTCTGACCTCGTCCGAAGAAAACGCATCCTGAAGGCTTTCAAGAGGTACGGAATGGGTAACTTGATTAAAGCCCTTCAATACTTCCCCTCCGACTCTATGTGTTGGAGAATCAGACTGACGTGCTTCGGGAAGTTCTTCTTCAAGAGCCACAAGCTCACGAAGCAGCATATCGTATTCGTAATCCGAAATTTCAGGAGAATCCTCCGTGTAATATTTTCGGGAATGATAATTCAAAAGAGACGTAAGCTCTTTTATTTTTTCAATTTTTTCCTGTTTATTCATTTGGAGTTCTCCTTGATTCCATGTAATTCTATATTAGTTTTTACGTTTATTCTTAATTAAATATATAACAGACAAAACAAAAACCGTAACGCTTATAATTGCACCGACGAAGTAAAAAATATTCCCATACAGCGAAGATAAAACCAAAAAAACCGTAGGGCCGTCAGCGCCGCCTATGATTCCGACCGAAGCGGACGACGAAACACTCACCGCCGCTATAATACCCGATATAACGGGAAATATCACAAACAAAAATATCCCGCATGCGGAAAGAATAAGTAAAATTATGGCAATAAGATTTTCTTTTTTCATTTTTTAATCCTTTTTAAAATGTTTCCCCATCATATTTAAATTCGATGCGGAATAATATCCCAATTTTTCGTAAAAATGCATATGATGCTCATCGTTCACGCTTATCAATTCAATATGCTCTACACCGTTTTTTCTCACAAGCCGTTCAAGTTCACGCATAAAATCTTTTCCGAAGCCCTTATTATGCTCGGAAAAGATAACGATCTCTTCTAAAAAATAAGCCTTCAAATCATCAAACTCTTTGTAGTAGCCCATAACGAAGCCCGTAATGCTTCCGTTCAGATACTGCACCAAGCACTCGGAGTCTTCGATAGTCATGACCTGATGAATTCGCTTGTAAGCCTTTCCGTAAGTCCAACAGCCACCCTCGCGGTTATTGTAATAATCAATATATTTCAGGACGACAGCATCCAAATTTTCTTCATTTAATTCTTTATATTCCATAATTTACTCCAAAGGAACTTTAATCTCCGCATAACTATCGGGAACGCTTCCAACAATAACGGTCTCGGCAATTACGACGTTCACGGAAACCGTGGTAGAAACCGTTTCCGACGGCAGAATAATATCTACGTTTGAAGTGACTTCCATGATTATTCTGTGTTGAGTCTGGTTAATACCTGCGGAAACGAATTGAGAAGAAAGCTCCGTCTGAACACTCCCGATAGGTATTACCTTTACCCTGATTTCAGGGCCTCGACCCGCAAGAATTGAAATACCGGTAAGATTTCCAACGGGAATACCCAATTCAGTACCGTCGACATTGGTAATTCGCGTTAAAATGGAAAGAGCAAGAAAGGATTTCAATTTATTGGCTGTAACGATATTTGTAGTCATGGCGTTTATTCGACCGTCTTTATCCGTTACAAAGGAAATAATATCGCTGTAAGTTATGCCTTCCTCCGACATGGTTTCATTAATTTCATTGGCAATCTCCTGCGACAAGAGAACTTCGGAACGTGAAATGGCCATTGTTCGGATTACAGGTTCAAAATAACTCTCCACGTAGGATACGATAAAAAGAGAAAGCGCAACAATTACCGCTAAAAACAAACAGATCTTTTTAATTCGCTTCTTTTTTCTCATATATGACACGCCCCTTTATTAAAAACAAATGTCATATATATTTTATGCAAAAATCTGTTTTTTCAACACAAAATCGAGCCAAAATCATATAGAGGCTCTGCCGTATAAACAACTTCAACGGAATATTTTCCGCAAAAATCCTTTATTCTTTCGTAATCGCGGTGCTTGGAAATATCCCCGCTGAAAATAAGCTTATTTTCAAAAAGTCCGCCGCAACCGCCTATAAAGCCGTTAGGATAACCGTCAAGCATCACACCCTCATTGGTAACCAAAAGAGCGTCAAATCCAACGTTTAAAGCGGCAGAATAAATCCCCGAATCGGAAGTTATCAAAGAGGAATCGCTTACGGGCAAGGTACTGCATCTTGCATATCCCTGTTTTACATTTATGATACTGTAGCCGTTTTTTTCAGCAACCTCAAGCAATTTTTTATCTGTTTTATCTGTTTTGCAAAAAACGGTTTTACCGATAACGGCGGCATTGTATAAAATATCGTTCGGGTAGGGCTCGCAAGGCTCTGATTCACCTTTAACAAGATTAAAATTTTTAATTTTACCTGTTTTTTCATACAAAGACGGAGCGCAAACCACAGTATCATCCAAAACGCAGAGAGAAAGGTCTGCATGATAAGCTGTTTTTCCGTCAATCAAAGGTAATTCGGGAATTAATACTGAGGTTTTCAACAGTTTCAACGTGGAGCCGTAGGAACGGTCAGATAAAAATGCGTATTTCATACGATACTGTTGTCCCAATATGGTTTTGTTTCAAAAGTTTTGCCGTTCAGATATTCCAAAATTCCCGAAGGGGAAGTGAATTTAAAAGTCAATTTATAAGAGCACAAAGCCTGATATTCAAAGGAGAATTTTTTACCCTTGAAAAACTCCTTATTCTTCGCCGCAGAGCCGTATTTTCCGTCTCCCAAAAGCGGATATCCGAGATACGCCATATGAGCGCGGATCTGATGAGTTCTGCCTGTGAAAAGGGTAACTTCCAAAAGTGATATCTTACCGTTGGTACGCAGAGTTTTATATCCTGTTTTAATATCCTTGTTATAAGGCTTACTTTTCTCTGAAACAGTCACCGTATTTGTTTTATTATCCTTATAAAGATATGCGGTAAAAACGCCCTCTGCAGGCTTCGGTACGCCGAAAACAAGACACAGATAGCGCTTGTCTATTTCTCTTGCCTTGATTTTTTCATTCATTATGCGAAGAGATTCGGCATTTTTTGCGGCAATTACAAGGCCTTGAGTGTTTTTATCTATTCGGTTACACAGAGACGGAGCAAATGAGTTTTCCTTTTCGGGAGAATACTCGCCTTTCGACTTTAAATATGCCCGAATATGATTATCCAAAGTATTAAAGCTTTCCTTATCGTCACTCTGACAAAGAAGACCCAACGGTTTATCGACGATGATGATATTTTTATCCTCATATATTACGGTAAAGGAGGGCTTTATTTTATCAAGCTTATCAATTTTTTCTTCGCGGCAGTCACCGAAAAATTCGTCACTTATATAAAAACGCAGAACATCACCGGACTGAATCTTATATTCAGCCTTTTGATGTTTACCGTTTACTTTTACGCATTTCTGTCTGAGGTATTTATAAAGCAATGACTGCGGCATTGTGGGAAAAAGCTTTCCCATGAACTTGTCAAGTCTCTGTCCCGCATCATTTACCCCTGCTTGAAGATCTCTCATGATTCCTATATGGGTTTCAGGTGGGGGTAACCTTTTTTGTAAAAAAGCGTTCCCCCGAACCCCCTCCAAAAAACTTTAATTGGGCATAGCCCGATAATATTTTCAAATAACTTCCAATAGCTAACGCACCGATATTTTGTTCAATGCGTTAGCTGTAATAATTCTTTATTCAAAAAATTCCCAAAATCAACTCTCGAATTGTGTTTTGAGATTTTTCAATGAGATGCAGACGGGTTTTTCTTCGGGTGAAGGCGTATTATTATACGTCGAACCAAGAAAAAAGCCCGTTTGCGCTCAGTGAAAAGCTCAAAATCATTTAACGATGAAGGCAGCGCCTATAATTCCTGCGTCGTTTCCGAGCTTAGCAACGGCAATCTTCTGTTCGGGATTTCTGTCTCCGCCATAAATGTGAGCGTTAACGTATTTACGTATGGGAACAAGGAGTGTGTCGCCCTCGTTGCAGATACCGCCGCCGATGATGAATACTTCGGGACGGAAGATGTTCATGAGGTCAACCATACCTGCGGCAATGTATTCGATATATGTGTCGCAAACCTCTTTCGCAACAGCGTCGCCCTTTCTCATTGCGTCGAAAGGAGTTCTTCCGCTTACATTTTCAATAGAGGTCATTTCGTTCATGATCGAATTGGGATTATCTATCATAGCGTGTTTTGTCTGACGAATGAGAGCTGTAGCTGATGCATAAGCCTCCCAGCAGCCTTTTCTGCCGCAGCTGCACTGTTCACCGTCTTTAACGAGGAGAATATGACCGAGCTCTGCGCCTGCAGCATATTGACCTTCATATATCTGACCGTTAATAACGATACCTCCGCCGACACCTGTGCCGAGAGTTATCATGATTGCATTGTTAACGCCTTTAGCAGCGCCTGAAATAACTTCACCGAGAGCAGCAACGTTAGCGTCGTTACCGAGATATACGGGTTTATCAATATACTTCTGAAGAAGCTCTCTCATGGGAATGTTTTCGCAGTCTTTGAAGTTGTTTGCGTAAACGAGCATACCTGTTTCATTGTTGACGGAACCGGGTGTACCGATACCGATGCAGGAAACCTCATCAAGAGAGATTTTCTGATCTGCAAGAAGAGCAAGAATGCAGTCAGCCATATCCTTCATAATTTCAGCAAAGGGTCTTGAAGCGCCAGTCTTAACAGATTTCTTC
This sequence comes from Clostridia bacterium, assembly GCA_017441125.1. Classification (GTDB taxonomy): domain Bacteria; phylum Bacillota; class Clostridia; order Oscillospirales; family UBA644; genus HGM12619. The sequence goes on along the minus strand of JAFSAH010000044.1, from coordinate 8,257 downwards.
GCAACGATTGCTCCTTCTTCACTTACTATACCTATGGCGATATTTGTTCCGCCAAGATCAACACCAATTCTGTACATAATTATTAACCTCCAAGCCGTATTAACGGCAAACTTTTATTCTTGTATGTCATCCGATTCAACGGACATTTTTTTAAGTAGATTATGATCTCTTTTATATTTGGGAGAAAGCGCCGCAACCTTTATGGAATTACGTTTTATAGCCTTGAGATATACTTTTATGATGCTTTCCCCGAATGTCTCAAGAGAGAACTCTTCCGCCTTCGCAAGAGCCGCATTTTTCATGCGAAGCTTCTCCTCTTCGGGAAGGTCATAATAGTAATAAAGCTTTTCAGCAAAATCGAAATCGTCATTGAAAAACAGTCCCGTACTTCCGTGAACCAAAACGCTTTTTAAAACCTCATCGTATCTTGCGATAACGGGAAGTCCGCCTGCCATAGCCTCTATATACGTAATACCTTGAGTTTCCGACGTCGAAGCCGTAACAAATACGTTACCCAACGCGTAGAAATTCTGAATAAGGTTCGGGGGTTGCTTTCCGCAAAACAGAACGTGATCTGCAACTCCGAGTTCCTTGACAAGCTCGTTCTGCGCATCAAAGGAAGGTCCGTACCCAACAACTATGAGATATGCATTCGGAATCCTCTTGACGATATCGGGCATATGATTAAGAATCGTTTCGAGCCCTTTTTCGGGGGCAAGTCTGCCTATATATATCATTCGGAACTTATCTTTAAGACCGTGTTTTTCAAGAAAATCATCAACAAACGCCTTATCTGCGTTTTCGGGACTTAAGCGCTTCACATCAATACCCGTCGGAACAACGTGCATTCCCGCAGTCATACCGTAACGCTTAAGCATATTGTAGGTTTTCTCGGAGGGCACGATTATTTCGCCCTTTTTATCCAAAAGTTTTTTTGTATACCATCCGACCAACTTTTTCGATTGATTTTCAAAATGACCACCCGTTACATAATGAGTATAGTCTTCATAGGTAGTATGATATGTTGAAACAAGTGGCACATTTAGGATAGAAGCCGCTGCTGTTGCAAGAATCCTCATGCTGAACTCTGTGTGAACATGTATTATATCAAGATTCATACGCCTGATATAATCAATAGCTTTTATGCTGTACGGTCTTGAAAGTCTGTAACCGTAAAGCTGTTTAAGTTTTATTCCCGGAATACGAAGAATGCCGTCCTCGAACTCCACTCCCAACAATTTTGTATCCATTGAAGGAGTAACGACATAAACATTATGTCCCATACGTTCAAGCTGGGTTTTCAGTGTGGCAACAGACACTGAAACACCGTTAACATCAGGAGTAAAAGTATCGGAAAACAATCCAATATTCAGTACATTTTTCCCAGTATGTTTATTTGAATATTTACGAATAAGCTTTGTAACGGCATCGTTATACACATAATCGTATATCTCATGCAACCGCTCACAAATTTTATCAACAGAACGGGATTCTGCTGTTTTATAAGAAACTTCAGAAATATCTTCAAGCTCACCGTTTAAACATTTTTTCAAAAGTTCCGCAAACCCCGTATCAGAAATTCCCTTAAAGCAGTTTTCCCCATCTTTAAGCCAAGCGATATCGGAAAGACTCTCTCTAACAATAACGGTATTTCTGCTTGCAAGAGCTTCAAGGATAACGCTGTCATCATCACATTCGTATGCAGGGAAAAAGAATGCATCAGAACCCGATAATGCTCCATGATAAACATCAGAAGGAACATCTTCCCCAAAGAGAACATTGCTTGAAACATTTTTCAAAAGTCTTTTAATATCAAAATTTCCTACAGAAGGTTCTTCACTGTAGAGCCAAATAAACTTATATTCGGGAAGCATTGCGGCGACATTGAGAAAATCCTCAATACCGTTTATTTTCGTTCTGGCGCCTGCACAGATAACTGTCTTCTCGTTTTCTTTTAAACCAAAAAACTCTCTGAAAGCGTTTTCGGCAGATTCACTGCGATTAAAAGCAACGAGGTCAACACCGTAAGAAAGAACCTCTATCTGAGCGTTACATTTTTCAAAAAAACGCTTACCGTAAAGAGTCGGAGTTAAAATATAATCAGCTTTCGAATAAAGATTGCAGAGATATTTTCCCAAAGCCTTTGTCACCTTATCTGAAACCTTATCAGGTAAAACACCGGCTTCAAGTTCTCTGATTACGGAATTGTCTGCCTGATAGACCACGGCAGCGCCCTTTTTCCGTGCCTGCTTGATAATCTCTTCACTAATAGGAGAAATCGTATTTATATGTAATATGTCATAGTCAGATTCCGGGTCAGAAGTAAATTCAATACCGGGAATTGAAAGACCTCGTTTTTTTGTATCTGCAGAAGGACTACTTGCTTCTCCGGGAACTTTATTTCCGTTTCCAAAATAATAAAAGACCTTCAACAAAAACACTCCTTTTATAAAACAAAAGATACCTACTATAATAATACCACAAAAAATGTTGATTGTCAATGTTGATTATCAATAAAAACATGAAGAAATAATTAAAACTCATAGTTTTTTCTTTTTTTAAATAAAATACCTCTTGACAAATTCCGTTTTTTTTGGTATTCTATATATAAGAAAAAATTTTCTATTTCTGAGAAATAAATTTAAATAAATAAACTCAAAGGAGTCGATTTAAAATGGAAAAGAAACTTAAAATCGGTATTATCGGTTGCGGTGGTATCGCAAACGGCAAACATATGCCTGCACTCAAAAACCTTCCCAATGTTGAAATGGTTGCTTTCTGCGACATCATCGTTGAAAGAGCTGAAAAGGCTGCTAAAGACTTCGGTACAGAAGATGCAAAAGTATATGCTGACTACAAAGAAATGCTTGCAGATTGCCCTGAAGTTGACGTTATCCACGTTTGCACTCCCAACAAATCTCACGGTCCTATCACCGTAGCTTCTCTTGAAGCAGGCAAACACGTTATGTGTGAAAAGCCCATGGCTAAAACAGTTGCTGATGCTAAATTGATGCTTGAAGCTGCAAAGAGAACAGGTAAGAAACTTACAATCGGCTATCAGAACAGACAGACAAAAGAAATGCGTCACCTCAAAAAGATGTGTGAAGCAGGCGTATTCGGCGATATTTACTTCGGCAAAGCTCACGCTATCAGAAGAAGAGCCGTTCCCACTTGGGGCGTATTCATGAACGAAGAAGAACAGGGCGGCGGACCCCTCATCGATATCGGTACACACGCTCTTGATATGACACTTTACATGATGGATAACTACGAAGTTGAATCCGTTACAGGTAACTGCCACTACAAGCTCGGTAAGAGAGCAAATGCGGCTAACGCTTGGGGACCTTGGGATCCTGAAAAGTATACAGTTGAAGACTCTGCTTTCGGTTTCATCAAAATGAAGAACGGCGCTACTATCATTCTTGAATCCAGCTGGGCTATTAACCTTGCTAACCCCATGGAAGCAACTTGTACACTTGCAGGTACTGAAGCAGGCGTTGACTTCCTTGACGGCATGAGAATAAATGGTGAAGAATTCTCCAAGCTCTACCTCAAGAAGATAGACCTCTCTACAGGCGGCGTTGCATTCTATGAAGGCGTAGACGACGATGATCCTGCTACACTTGATATGGCACAGTGGATCGACGCTATTGTAAACGACAAAGAACCCTGCGTTAAACCCGAACAGTCTCTCGTCGTTTCTCAGATCCTTGAAGCTATCTACACATCTTACAGAACAGGCAAGACAGTTTACTTCGACTAATTTTTAATCAGCCCAATAAATTTTTTAGTGGAAGCACCTTTCTTTTCGTAAAAGAAAGGTGCTCCGTATTTCTTAAATAAAAATAATTCAATAAACTTTATGCAGGTATTATTATGTATTTTGATGATCTTAAAATCGGAATGACGGTAGATACCGAACCTGCCGTCATCGAAAAAGAAAAAATGATAAATTTTGCCAGAACCTATGACAATATCCCTTTACATACAGATGAAGAATACGCAAAGAAGACCCCCTTTGGAAAGTTGATTGCTCCAGGTGTAATGTCCTTTATGTCTGTATGGGCAAAATATCTTGAGGTTGACTTCTTTGGCGAAGAGTTGCTGGCAGGAAAGTCAACAAAAATCGAATGGTTGAAGCCTGTATTCGCAGATGACAAGCTTTCGGGCAAAGCAACTATTACAAAGCTTGTAAAAAGAAGCAATAAAAACGGATTGGTCGAGGTTACAATAGAAGCATACAATCAGAACGGTGAGCTTGTTCTGACAGATGTTACCGAAGCCATAGTAAAATGCAAAATGTCATAACTAATCGGTATTGTAAATTGAGGTGATATATTTTGAAAAAAACTTATGTAACGTCAATGCCTGATGATATCGGGGCTTTTCTGAAAGCAAGCAAATGCTTTTCCGCTTTGGGCGTAAATATTACTCGGGTAAGCTACAATAAAGCCGTTGACTCTCATACCCTGTTTATCGATGCTGAGGGTACTGAAGAACAGTTAAAAACAGCGGATATTGAACTTGAAAAGATTGGATATCTGCAAGGAAGAGAAGTTAAAACGAGTATTGTTTTAATTGAATTTTGTCTTGAGGATGTTCCCGGCAGCGTAACTAATGTATTGACCTTGATCAGCGATTTTAATTTTAATATCTCCTATATAAGTTCCCAAGAAAACGGCACAGATTATCAGTATTTCAAAATGGGTCTGTACGTTGATGACTTTGATAAAATATCAGCGTTTCTTTCAGAAGCAGAAAAGTTGTGCAAGGTCCGTGTAATCAATTATAACAGCTCGGAAAAGGTTTATGACAACAGCATCTTCTATAACACATACGTTATGGGTTTATCTCAAACAATGGGCCTTTCGGAAGAAATCAGCAGGGAGCTTTTAGTACACGTCAACCTTGCGATGCAAACGCTGGACGAGCAAGGGCTGTCTCCATACAGAACATTTGATAGCATAAGCAAATTCGCAGAACTTCTCGGGGAATCAAAAGATAAGGCCTTTATGCCAAGAATCAGCACGCATAAAATAACGGATAACACAGAGTTTATATTGATAGAACCACCCTGCGGAAGCAACACGCTGATCATAAAAAGCAATGATAAAGTTCTGTTTGTTGACAGCGGTTATGCCTGCTACAGCGACGAAATGCTTGAAGTAATACACAAGGTCATTCCAAACTTTGATGGAATTAAGAAAACTATCCTTGTAACTCATGCAGACGTTGACCATTGCGGACTACTCCCCTTCTTCGATGAAATCATCGCAAGTCCCAAATCGGCTCTTTGCTTAAAGAACGAATATCTCGGAAATGACGGTTTCAGAGAAAAGAACCCCTTGCATAAGCCGTATATAAATATCTGTAAGCTATTGACTTCCTATAAGCCTACCAATCCCGATAAAATCAAGGTTTTGGGAAACAGCGTTGATAACCTGAAGGAGCCTCTGACACAAATCGGGTTCTTTGATTTCGAAGAACTTCATTTTGAGGTCTATGAGGGAAAAGGTGGTCATTTGCCCGGAGAGACCGTTCTTATCGATTACACAAACAAGATTGCAATTACAGGCGACATATATATCAACGTGCACGGTTTAACTCCCAAACAGGCTGAATACAATCAATATGCGCCAATTCTTATGACTTCCGTTGACACTGATCCGAAATTATGCGCAGAGGAACGAAAGGCAATTATAGGGCGTCTCGGAGTAGGAAAATGGCAGATTTTCGGCGCCCATGGCTTTAAAAAAGATTATTCGGTAAATTCATAACCACTCTTTATTTTTGAATTAAATGTAAACTTTCACAAAAGGGTATTGACAAATACACTTTACTGTGCTAAAATAGTACCAAATTTGAATATCACAAAAGAACGACTTTGACGAGGACGGTCGGATTGAATAGTCTGGAGAGAGTTGGCGGTTGCTGCGAGCCAATGGCGATGCTTTCCAATGACCCATCACCTCTGAGTCGAAGGACCGAAAGGAATAATATCTCAGTAGACTCCTTCCGTATTGCTGCGTAAAAGCAAAGGGCTTGTTAGAGCTCGGAAAGTGACGGAATTCTTCTTCCGTAATTTGAGTGGTACCGCGGGTTAGTTAACTCGTCTCAAAGAAAATCTTTGGGACGGGTTTTTTTGTTTTATTCAAATTAGTAACCATTAAACCCAATATTACTAACGAAAGGAAACAACAAAAATGGATTACAGTTTGAAAGAAGTCGCAGGAAGAATCAAGGATCTGCGCGAAGCAAAGGGCTTTACCCAAGAAGAGCTTGCAAAGCTTACAGGTGTATCAGTTGAAGAATACCGCGTTTTGGAACAAGGAGAAACTGATTTCAGTTTTACATTTATTTATAAGTGCGCTAAGGCTTGTGGCGTTGAGGTCGTTGACATTCTCGAAGGAAGAAGCTCAACTCTTACATCCTTTGCAATTACAAGAAAAGGCGAAGGTCTTAAGATATTAAAGCAGCACGGTGTTGAATATAACAACCTTGCCCCCAAATTTAAGGAAAAGCTTGCCGAACCCTTCCTTGTTAAATTCCCCTATCTTGCCGAAGAACAAAATGCCCCCATGAAGCTCAATTCTCATAACGGTCAAGAATTTGACGTTATCGTTAAGGGTTCCCTCAAAGTTCAGGTAGGCAATCACGTAGACATTCTCAACGAAGGAGATTCAATCTTCTATAACAGCTTGATTCCTCACGGTATGATCGCGGTAAGCGAGGGCGGATGTGAATTCCACGCTGTGGTCCTCAATCCTCAGGACGGCCTTGTAAGCGAAGAATACCCCGAGGTTGCGTATGTTGCACCCAAGGTTGTTGAGAAAAACGCTGAAACCGCTACAGTTGCCGATAACTTCATTGAGTCATTCTACGATGAAAACGGAGTATTCAGCGGCATCAAATTCAAAAACGAAGACAAATTCAACTTTGCATTTGACTGCGTTGACGCTATCGCAAAGAAGAATCCCGATAAGCTCGCAATGATGTGGGTTGCAAACGACAAGTCCGACAGACGATTCACCTTCAGCGACATGAAGAAATATTCCGCAAAGACTGCAAACTACTTTGAATCTCTCGGGATCAAGAGAGGCGACACAGTAATGCTCGTCCTCAAACGTCACTATCAGTTCTGGTTCTGTATGCTTGCGCTTCACAAGATCGGCGCTATCGCTATTCCCGCAACAAACCAACTTGTAGAACACGATTTTGATTACAGATATAAAGCAGCAAGAGTTAAGGCTATCGTTTGCACAGCAGACGGAGACGTATCTGTTGAAGCAGAAAAGGCAGCGGCAAATTATCCCGGAATGGTAAAGATTTTAGTCGGCGGCGAAAAAGAAGGCTGGCGTAACTTCAATGTTGAAATGGAACGCTTCAGCACACATTACTACCGCACAGAAAATTCTCCTTGCGGCGACGAACCGATGTTGATGCTCTTTACTTCAGGAACAACAGGTTATCCCCGTATCGCAACTCATTCCTACAAATATGCATTAGGACATTATCCGACTGCAAAGCATTGGCATAATGTAAATCCCAACGGACTCCACTTTACAATTTCCGACACAGGTTGGGGTAAAGCTCTTTGGGGTAAGCTCTACGGTCAGTGGCTCTGCGAAGCAGCTCAATTCACCTACGACTTCGACAGATTCCATTCCGAAGACATCTTGCCGATGTTTGCAAAATACAACATTACAACATTCTGCGCTCCCCCAACAATGTACAGATTCTTCATCAAAGAAGATCTTTCCAAGTACGATCTTTCTTCTATCGAATATGCAACAACAGCAGGAGAAGCCTTGAACCCCGAGGTATTCAACCAGTTTAAAAAGGCAACGGGTCTTACTATCATGGAAGGCTTCGGTCAGACAGAAACAACTCTTTCAATCGCAAACTTCGTCGGCTCCACACCGAAGATCGGCTCTATGGGTAAACCAAGTCCTCTTTACGACGTTGTGGTTCTTGACCCCGACGGAAACGAATGCAAGACCGGCGACACAGGCGAGATCTGCATCCGCGTAAAAGACGGCAAAGCTCCTTGCGGACTCTTCATCGGATACTATTTGGATGAAGAAAAGACAAACGATGTTTGGCACGACGGATTCTATCATACAGGTGACCAGGCAACGATGGACGAAGACGGATACCTTTGGTATGTCGGACGTATCGACGACGTTATCAAATCATCCGGTTACCGCATCGGTCCCTTCGAAATCGAAAGCGTTATCATGGAGCTTCCTTACGTTCT